>NZ_JBAVNZ010000174.1:0-33818 GCF_049691595.1 Bradyrhizobium sp. | reverse complement strand
TACCGTAACCCTCGAAATGCGATGCAAGGACGAACACGTCGGCTTCGGCGTAAAGAGCTGCGAGCCGTGGCGGCGATACCGCACCTAGCGCGGCAATTCGCTTTCCAAGCTGGTGGCGCGCGATATCTGCGTCGAGTTGCGCGGCAGCATCCCGGTCTCGCGAGCGGTCGCCGGCAATCGTCAGCCGCCATGGCAGATCGGTGAGCGTAGCCAGCGCTGCAACCAGCACATCGAAGCCCTTGCGCGGCACCACTGCGCCGACTGACAGCAGCCTCAGGGCGCCGTCCTCGCGGCTTTGCGCCACTCGAACTGGATCGCTGCCCGGCCTCGCTACGGTAATGCGATCGGCCGGAACGCCGTAGTCGGAAGCAACTATTCGCGCGGTGACCGCGCTGGTAACGACAACGCCTTGCACGGCTGAGAGTGCTGCCCGCTCACTGCCGCGCAGCGCGTTGGCTTGCTCCACGGAGAGGCCCCATTCCAGTGCGAGCGGATGATGCACCAGTGCCAGCAGTGGATTACGGCCGGCCAGCTGTGACGCGGTTTCCGGCAGAACGCCGAGCGCCAGGCCATCGACGACGATACTGCGGCCAGCGGGCGTCGCGAGCAGCCGTGTCTGCGCCGTCGTGCGCGTCGCCTCGTCAGGCCAGGGGAAGCCGTGGCCGAGGTTGAGCAGATCGATCCGCCAGCCGAGGTGGCCGAGCTCGGCAATCATGCGCCGGTCATAGGCATAGCCCCCCGTCGGGGTCGCAAGATCCCCCGGCACGGCGAACACGAAATGCCTTACCACAAATCCGCCTCGTACCAGGCGCGCGCGACATGCGATTCGGAGAGCGTGACACGTATCGCCTTGAGCTCGCCGCCATTGCGGCCGAGTTCACCGGCGCGCGCTTCCTTGGCCAACCGATCGAAAATATGCTTCGTGAGAAATTCGGTCGTCGTATTGTTGCCCTTGAATTCAGGCACTTCGTCAAGATTGCGATAGTTCAGTGCCGCCAGCACGGCCTTAAGCGCGTCATGCGCGCGGCCGATGTCGATGACGATGCCATTGCTGTCGAGCGTCTCCGCGATGAAGGCTGCGTCGATGACGAAGGTCGCGCCGTGCAGCGCCTGCGCTGGCCCGAACACGGCGCCGCGGAACGAATGGGCTATCATGATATGGTCACGAACTTCTACAGCGAACAAGGGACCTCCTCAGGGATATGTAATGGGCTGGCACAATACGCCACTGCCAGCGTTGAGAATATCGGGTAACCGTCGCGCCAGATCCGGAAATGAAACCGCCGGCGCCAGCAGGGCGTCGAGCCGCGCATCGGTCAGCAGGGCGAGCGCCGCGGCGAGCCGTCGGCCATGCGTCCAGCGAGGCCGGTGCGACGGCGCGATCCGGCCAACCTGGCTCGATATCAGCCGCAGCCGGCGGCTGTGGAAGGCGCCACCAAGCGCTGCCGCCACCGTCGCGTCGCCATACCAGCTCAATTCAAGCACGGTCGCCTCCTCACCGGCGAGTGCGAGTGCCGTGCCAAGTCCGGCCGGATTGCCGCTGGCGTGAACCACGAGGTCACATTCGCCCCTTGCCGTTTCCGGCCGCTCAAAGCCAACACCGAGGACGCGCGCCAATTCCGCCCGTGCCGGGTTGATGTCGACGAGAGTCACCTCCGCGCCGGGAAGCTGCCCGCACAAATACGCAACCAAAGAGCCGACAACGCCAGCGCCGACAATGGCGATACGGTCGGCCGGGCCGGGCGCCGCATCCCAGACCGCGTTGAGCGCGGTCTCCATATTGGCGGCCAGCACCGCACGTTGCGGTGGCAGATCTTTCGGTAGCGCCACGACGGCGTTCGCCGGGACGTTGAAGAAATTCTGGTGCGGGTAGAGCGTGAAAACCGTGCGCCCGTGGAGTTCATCCGCTCCGCCTTCGATCCGGCCGACCGTCGCGTAGCCGTATTTCACCGGAAATGGAAAATGGCCAGCCATGAAGGGTGCGCGCATGCGCTCGAACTCACTCGCCGGTATGCGCCCGGCAAGGACCAGCGCCTCGGTGCCGCGGCTGACGGCGCCATAAAGTGCCCGAACACGCACTTCGCCCGCTCCGGGTGCCGGGAGCGCTTCCTCGCGGATATCTGCTTGTCCGGGCCCGCTGTACCAGAGCGCCTGGGCAACCACGTCGGGCCGGCTGATCGCCACTTTGCTTTTATCCCCGGATTGGACTTTGCGACGGTTCGTGGTGTTATATCATGGAGTTTGCACCGTCCGCCGAGGGATTAGAAGTCGTAACCGCGTGTTGGAGCGCTCCCCACGACAAGCCATCCAGGCCGACGCCGCCGGAAATGATATTTTCGGCCGGCGCTTGCTGTTTGCTGCGATTTTTTCCGGCACTATGGCTGGACTCCTGGGACTCGCCGCGTTGGCGCTGACGCCGGGCGGCTTCGGCATTGTCGATATGATGCTGCTGGCGCTATTGGCGGTCACACTGCCCTGGATGGTGGCGGGATTCTGGAACGCAGCGATCGGACTCCTGATCGTGCGTTTTTCCGCCGATCCGATTACGGCGGTAATGCCCGCGGCGGCCCTCATCCGTGGCGACGAGCCGGTGACTGCGTCAACCGCGATTCTGTTGTGCATCCGAAACGAATTGCCTGAGCGAATGATTCGCAATCTTGAACCGATGCTGGCCGGCCTCGATGCGGCCGGTTGCGGCGATCGTTTCAATCTCTATGTCCTCAGCGACACCAGCGACGCGACGATCGCAGGCAATGAGGAGGCCGGGTTTGCGGCGTTGACCTCGCGCTGGTGCAATCGGATCGCGATCACTTACCGGCGTCGCGCGGTCAACACGGGCTATAAGGCCGGTAATATCCGGGAATTCTGCGAGCGCTGGGGGAGCAAACACGATTTCGCGGTTACGCTCGACGCCGACAGTCTCATGACGGCCGAGGCTGTTCTCCGTCTCGTCCGCATCATGCAGATGGATCCCAAGCTCGGGATTCTTCAGGGGCTGATCGTGGGCCTTCCGTCTACCAGCGCTTTCGCGCGCGTCTTTCAGTTCGGCATGCGGCTTGGCATGCGCTCCTACACCATAGGCAGCGCCTGGTGGCAGGGTGATTGTGGGCCCTATTGGGGCCACAATGCGCTACTGCGGCTTGGGCCGTTCATCGCGCATTGCGCGCTGCCGCTCCTGTCCAGCAATGCAACGGAAGATCGCCATATCCTGAGCCATGATCAGATCGAAGCCGTGCTGATGCGCGCCGCCGGTTACGACGTACGCGTACTGCCGCAGGAGGATTTGGGCTGGGAAGAAAATCCGCCAACTTTGATCGAATTCATCCGCCGCGACCTGCGCTGGTGCCAGGGCAACATGCAGTATTGGCGCTTTCTCTCACTTCCGGGTCTCAGGCCGGTAAGCCGATATCAATTGGCGCTGGCCATCGTGATGTTTATCGGATCGCCGGCCTGGATTGGATTGTTCGTGCTTGGCACGCTCGCTGTCGCATTCTCCGATACGCCCGCGGACTTCATTCGTGCCGACGCCGGCATGGCGCTGTTCGTGTGCATGCTGGTGATGTGGTTCGCGCCGAAAATTGCCAGCGCCATCGAGACCCTGTTGCGCCCGGAGCTTCGCCGGTCGTTTGGCGGTGCCGGTCTGTTCATCGTTAACTTCGTCATCGAAACCGTTTATTCGATCCTGCTTTGTCCGATCCTGTGGTTCGGCCATACAATCTTTCTTGCCGGGCTGATGCTCGGCCGGGAAATCGGATGGATTGGGCAAACTCGCGACGACCACGCAGTGCCGTTTAGGCTGGCGCTGCGTAGTTTGTGGCCGCACACGCTGCTCGGATGCGCCGCGCTCGGTCTCCTGGCGGTGACACAGCCCGCGGCTATTCCCTATGCGTTGTTGCTCGCCGGTGGCCCGGCTTTGGCCATCCCGTTTGCCATGATGACCGCGTGGCCTTGGCTCGGCAGCCTTGCCGTCCGGATCGGCATCGGCCGGCTGCCCGAGGAGACCACCAGGCCGGCAGTGCTGCTCGCCCTTGCGCTGCCTGCGATCGAATCGGCCGCGCCGTTGCCGCGGCCGAGCGCGGTTTGAGGCGGTGTTCGAAGGCTTCAGGATCGCACGCGGTATTATCCGGTCGCTTCGTATTTACTACGGCGACAGGTCGCGCGCGGCGGCGATGGACCGGCTCTACGGTGGCTTTGTGCGGCGTGGGGATCTGGTGTTCGATATCGGCGCCCATGTCGGCGACCGCGTGGCCTCGTTCCACAGACTGGGCGCGCGGATCATCGCGGTCGAGCCGCAGCCCGCCCTGGTCAGGCTGCTCAAGCTGCTATACGGCCGCTGTGCCGATGTCGCGGTCGAGGCGCTGGCGGTCGGCTGCACCGTCGGCACGACCAGCCTGATGATCAACGTCGATAACCCCACGGTTTCGACGGCATCACGTGAGTTTGTGAACGCCGCGCGTGATGCGTCCGGCTGGGAAACGCAGCGCTGGGTCAAGTCGGTGCCGGTGCCGGTGACGACGCTGGACGCGCTGATCGTCAAGTACGGTGCGCCGGCCTTCATCAAAATCGACGTCGAAGGTTTTGAGGAAGAGGCGCTGCAGGGATTGACGCGCGCGGTCAAGGCGCTGTCATTCGAATTCACGACAATCCAGCGCGGTGTTGCGCTCGCCTGCATCGAACGCTGCATCGCGCTGGGCTATGTGCGGTTCAACGCCGCGCTCGGCGAGAGCCAGATTTTTGTGAATACGGATTGGGTCTGCGGCGAGGAGATCGCCAGCTGGCTGGCGGGGCTACCGCACGCCGCCAATTCCGGGGACATTTATGCCGCTCTCGCCTGACCGCAACAGGCCCATGCGGCGACGCCTGTGCCTGGCCGTCACCGCGCTGATCGCCGCCGGCTACGGCCTGACATTGATGATCTTCTATCCTGGCATAATGACCTACGACGCAAAATTCGCTTATGGAGACATCGCCAAGGGCGTGCTCGGCGACTGGCAATCCCCGGTAATGGTCGTGCTGTGGGGCTTGATCGACCCGGTCGCGCCGGGTGCAGGCAGCATGTTCCTGCTGATCGCGACCTCCTACTGGCTGGGCTTTGGCATTCTGGCGTTGGCGCTGGCGCGCGGCTCAACCTGGCTCGCGCTATTGCTGCCGCTGCTGGCGCTGACGCCGCCGGCCTTCGTCTTTGTCGGGATCATCTGGCGTGATATCCTGTTCGCGACCGCCTGGCTCCTGGCGGCGGCAATCATCTTCGCTGTTTCCGGAAGCGACGCGCGCCTTCGGGTGCCGGTGCAGGTGCTGGCCATCGTGCTGTGCGCCCTGGGCGTGCTGCTGCGTCCTAATGCGCTGATCGCCGCGCCGATCCTCGCTGCCTATATCGTCTGGCCGACGCAAACGTCCTTCAAGCGCATGGTGATCCTGTTCGTTCCGGCCGTGGTGGGATTTTTCGCACTGGTGCAGGTCACCTATTACGTCGCGCTGGGCGCAACGCGGCAGCATCCGTTGCAGTCGATCATGGTGTTCGATCTCGGTGGCATCAGCCACTTCACCAGGCAGAACCAGTTCCCGGTCGACTGGAGCGAGTCTGAGAGCGTGCAGCTCCTGAACACCTGCTACCAGCCGACGCAATGGGACATCTATTGGCGGCTCGAGCCTTGCGATTTCGTGATGCGCAAGGTGGAGCGCGAGCAGAAGCTGTTCGGCACGCCGGCGATCGTGCAGGCCTGGGCGAATGCGGTCACACGCCATCCATTGGCTTATGTCCAGCATCGTGCGGCATTCATGTGGAATTTCCTCAGCGGCAACAATAGTATGATGTGGCTTGCCGACGTTGAGCGGCCGACGGAGAACGTGTTCCTGGACCGTCCGGCCTTCGTCGCGCTGGTCCGACTGCACGACAAGCTCAAGCCGACCCCGCTGTTCCGGGCTGGACCGTGGCTGCTGGCTTGTGGCATCGTTTGCGTATTCGCGTGGCGGCGACGCGAGACGCCCGAAGCCGCCTTTGCTCTGGGTGTTTGCGGATCGGCCGCCGTCTATGTGCTGACCTTCGTCGCCGTCGGCGTTGCGTCAGATTTCCGTTACGCTTATTGGGGAGTGCTCGCCGGCATCGTAGGCGGCGCGGTCGTCGGGTCGGGCCGGCCGCATCCCCGAGTGCTTGGGGATGGCGGTGATCGGCGACTTTCTTCAACGCCGGCCGCACACGATATCCTGCAGCGAGTGATTGATTAGCCGTATGACCAGAGACCGCGCCGGGGCAAGTGACAGGGATCGCAGCCGGGCTGGATCATCCAAGGGCATGTCATCCGGCGCGTTCATCCTGTCAAGCCGTCTGTTGCCCGCTGGGACAAGCTCTCGATACGACAGGGCGATGCTTTGCCTTGCTGCAATCCTTCACGCTATCGCGCTGATCATCATGGCTGCGACCGAAGCCGGTCTGGTCGCCAAGGTCGCATTCCTGCTGGTCTGGGCCTCGTTTAATTGTTTCTGGCTTGCACTATTTCGCCGTCCGACCGTGGCGGCTCTGCTATCGCTCCAATTCGTCGCCGCGCTCACGACGCTTTCACGGTTCAAGTTCGACAAGCTCTGGATGACCGTCGATTTCGTCGACCTGATGATCATCGATCAGGATACGTCGGCATTCCTGCTGGCTTCTTTCCCCCCGCTGCGTGGCTGGATCATACTCGCCGCAACGGCCACCGCGGCGTCTTTGATCGCGGCCTGGCGGCTTGATTCGCGCCGGGTGCGTGTGCGCACAAGCCTGATTGGCGGCACCCTTTGCCTGGTCGCGCTTGTTGCGCTGTCACTGTGGTTCCCGACCGGCCTCGATGAGGATTTCATCAGCCAGAACTATGTTTCGAAATTCGCGCGCACAGGCGTGGAGGCAATACATGAATTTGCTTCACACGGATATCTGGAATCCGATGCGGGCGTGGCCGAAAGCCTGAATGCTTCGCCGATTGCTGCTTGCCATCCGTCAAGCAGACTCCCGCACATTATACTGTTGCATGACGAATCCAGTTTCGACATTACCGCCGCGCCTGGAATAAGCGTGCCAGCCGGCTATCATCACTATTTCCAGTCCCTGGACGGCAGGGCGCGCAAGCTTGTCGTGGAAGGCGTCGGCGGACCGAGCTGGTTCACCGAATACAACGTGCTCACCGGTCTCTCTGTTCGCTCCTACGGACGTTTTGCGACCGCTGTGACCCGGATCGCCGCCGGCCGCGTTAGTCGGGGGCTGCCGCATTCATTGAGCCGCTGCGGCTACAAGACCTACAGTCTCTATCCGTTCTATGGCGCTTTTCTCGGTTCGCGTGCCTTCCAGATCACCGCCGGCATCGCGCGCTATCTGGATATGCTCGACCTTGGCACGCGTAATTTCGAGGCCGATAGTTTTTATTTCGATCGAGCTGTCGAAATAATAGAGCGCGAGCGCGGCAATGGGCCACTCTTTCTCTACGTTTACACCGTAGCCAATCATTTTCCCTGGGACACGCGCCTGCGTCCCGAGCTTACGCCGGGCTGGCGTGATCTCGGCAACGCCCCGGACGTTGATGAGTACATTCGTCGGCAGTGGATGACGGCGCAGGACTACCGCAGATTGCTGGAGCGGCTAGCGGTGGAGTTCCCGGCTGAATCGTTCCTGATCGTGCGCTATGGCGATCATCAGCCGCAGTTCGGCGCTCGAATAATTGATCCGTCGTTGAGCGGGGAAGCGCTGGCGCGACGTCTGGAAGCATCGGATCTGCGCTATTTGACAACCTACTACTCAATTGATGCCGTGAATTTCACGCCGGCCGATCTATCCTCGGCGCTCGACAGGCTCGATGCAGCGTACTTGCCCCTGGTCGTGCAGGAGGCAGCAGGAGTACCGCTCGGTCCGAGTTTTTCGGAACAGAAGAAGATACTGCAACGCTGCCAAGGCCTGTTCTATCGCTGTGCAGGGGGCGCAGAGGCCCGGCGTTTCAATCGGCTCCTGATCGAGGCTGGGTCGGTGAAGCGACTCTAGCCAGGCCGTGGGCAGGCTCAAGGGCCTTCGCGCTCGGGATCTCCTTCAGTCGCGTCTTCGCCCTGCACGCCCGTCGGCGCCGGTCCGCCGCGGGTTCGAATGATGATCGCGATGATATCGACATCGACCTTGAGCAGATCGAGGTCGCGCGTCATCTCACGTAATTCCTGACCCTTGCGGGCAATCTCCTCCGAGACGTCGACGGCCATGTTGCGCTCGGTGACCCCGCCCGAGCTGCCGATGAACATTTTGGCCCTGATCCACGCCAGCCGGGCCCGATGCGTATCGCGCGCGAACTTCTTTTCCACGAATTGCCGCCGGGCTTCGAGATAGGCCGCCAGTAATTCCACGTCGGACATTGTGTACAGGGAGTCGGCTGAAAGGTTCATGGCACCGGGCCAAAGCTTGTGGAGACCATGGTGAACTCGTCAGGCGGACGCGCCGCCCTGCAATTTCGATCGGAGTCTTGTCCCCAGAATATTTGACGCGCCGCCACTCTTCCAAGCGGAATCTTTGCTCGTATCATAGCGCAATTCCGAATCACCGGAGGGACGGGTCATGGCGACGAACATCGCGCTGAAGCGCGCCAGGAAAGCACAACGGCGAAAACAGGTGGTGGCTGAGAAGCGACGGGTCGAGGCATTGGAGGCAAGTCTGCCTGCCCGTGTGCTCCGGGCCGCCCATGCTCCCGTTCAACACTGCTTCCTCTCCGAATCCGTGTTCGAGATTGGCATGGGGACGCTGGTTCTGGCGCGCGGCGCCACGCGCCATCACCTCGCGTTCAGTTCGTTTCTGATCGACGTATTCTGTCTCGGCATCAAGGATGTGATGTTCGAATCGGTCGACAGCGAAGTTTTCGGGATGTACCTCGACGCGACGGATGCCAGGTCGCCCATGGCTTCCGTCGATCCGAGCTACGCCCGCAAGCTGCTGCGCGATCTTGCCGCGTGGTCGCAATCGATCGGTTTCGCGCCGCACCGGGACTTCGCAGCGGTGGAGCGGATGTTCGGCGAGGTGAGCGCGGACGCAAGCGCCGCGGTCTTTCGATTCGGTCGCGACGGCAAGCCCCTCTACATTCCCGGCCCGAACGACACCGTCCCGCTCATTCGGCGGCGGATCGCGCAGATCGAGCAATATCTCGGCGATGACGGCTTGGGCTCCGAGAAGGCGGCCTGAGGCTGATCTTGGGCTCCCTCCGGTGCGACGCAGCACGCGCGGGGCGGAATTGCGAAGGCGTATTCCACCGACTTCAACAGCGCCGTGCGGCGCGATACGCTGCGCCTCGCGCCCTGCGGTTTTGTTTCGCCGGGAGCCGGTCAAAGCGGCTCGCGCGGAACGGCGGGAGAATGGGTTGGTCTCGATTTTCCGCGCGTACCTTCTGGAAAATCGTCTCGTTCTGGTCTAAGCTGGGACATCATCGGACAACAAGGCGATGGGCCGGAAGAATCGGAACGCACTCGCCGAGCGGGTCGTCAAGGCTGCGGAGGCGGCGCTTGCTGCCCAAGGTTATGTGAGTTCCATCGACGTGCTCGTCGGGATCGGGTGGCTTGACGCGCGGAAGGTGGAACAATGGCGGCAGGGTCAGATCGACTGCCTCGAGAGCGCCATGCAGACCAACCCGCCACGCATATCGGAGGCCATGAAACTGTTCCGGTCCTGGGCGACCGGACGAGGCTTGTCCGCAAGCCCGACGCACTATGTCGCGCGTAGTCCGCAACGTCAGACGCTGCGTTTTAGCCGAAGCGGGGACCCTGCGATCGAGGCGATGTATCGGACCCATTGGGTTTCGCAAGAGCTTTCCGACAGGGAACGCGAACGCCTGGCAAAGAAGGCAAGCCGTGCCCCGGATCTGGTGGTGATCCAGCCATTGAACAGGGAATGGACGTGTCACCGATGTGGCAATACCGGTGACCTGCTGATGATGGAAAATTCGGGCCCGGCATGCCTGGGCTGCGTTGGTCTCGATGATCTTGAGTTCCTGCCGGCGGGCGATGCGCTGCTGTCGCGGCGGGTGAAGGCGAAAAGCGCGAGATGCGCGGTTGTCGTGCGCTTCAGCCGGAGTCGTCGTCGCTACGAGCGACAAGGTCTGTTGGTCGAGCCGCCAGCGTTGGCGGGTGTGCAGGACGACCTCGAACTGCAGCGGCGAGGGTGATATCCTGCCGTGACCTTCATCGACAGGCCACGGTCCACCCGCCCGACCGCGTCGAACCGGCAACGCTTCGAAACGCCGGCCTGCCGAAAATTACGAAGTCAGATCGTCGATAAGTCGTTGCGGACGCGCGAAGGCCTCGAGCTGTTCCTTGTCGTCGATGACGATCTCACGGCCGCGGATCCGCACGCCATGTTCGGTCAACAGCGCCAGGCTGCGGGACAAATTCTCCCGCGTGGTGCCGATATGCGAGGCCAGCGTGCCGCGATCGAACGGGATCAGGATATTTCCCTGCGAAGTATCCTTGTGCGCCTCCGTCAGAATCCAGTTGGCAAGGCGCTCGACGCTTGAGCGGGCCATATTGCCCTTGAGCTTCTTGACCGACGATCGATAGGCCAGCGCAAGCTCCCGCGCCACGACGCGGGCGAATGCAACGTCCTGGTCGAAAACCTCGCGGACGCGGCGCGCTGGAATCAGCAGCACACGGGATTCTGCCAGAGTGCGCGCGGAGTTCAGATAGGGCTGGTCGCTGACCACGGCCGCAAGGATGAAGGTGGAAACCGGGTTGATCAGGGATATCCCCCATTCTGCGCCGGCCTGTTCGGTATAGATCTCGACCAGGCCATCGACCAGGACGTGCAGGAAGTCCGCGGGCCCGCCTTCATGGATCAAGGTTACGCGGGTCGGAAATTGCTGCAGCAGCGCCGCGTCGAGCAGGCGCTCAAGGCTCTCCGCCTTCATTTCGGAAAACAGCGATAAACTCTTCAGCTGGACTAGTTCGTGTGCGCGCAATGACTTGCCCTGTACTTTCGCTGACGACTGATTGTGATATTAGTTAAATGATTGCGTAACAAACAGCAATCGGATGTGGCCCACCGGATATTCTGCACCGCAATATTTTGCACAATAAGCTGGCCGCGGCCGGTCAGTTGATCCAGCGCAAATCAAGTTCGTCCGGACTTGGTGATCTGTCTCCCGTCGAAGCAGTTTCTCGGGGGATTCGATATGGACGCCGCAGACTCAAGCACCGCACATCAAGGCCGGGCACTCTGGCTTTCGACCATTGCTTTCACGATCTGCTTTGCAGTCTGGACGATCTTCTCGATCATCGGCATCCAGATCAGGAAGGAACTCGGGCTCAACGATACCGAATTCGGCCTGCTGATCGGTACGCCGATCCTGAGCGGATCGCTCATCCGCCTGATGCTCGGCATCTGGACCGATCAATATGGCGGGCGACGGGTCTACACCGTCGTGATGCTCGCCGCGGCAGCTGCGACATATCTGCTGACCTGGGCGCACACCTATCCCGAATTCCTGGTCGCAGCCCTCTTTGTCGGCATTGCTGGCGGTTCGTTCGCCGTCGGCATCGCCTACGTCTCGCGGTTCTATCCGACCGGCAAGCAGGGAACCGCGCTCGGCATCTTTGGCGCGGGCAATGTCGGCGCTGCCGTGACCAAGTTCCTCGCGCCGTTCGTGCTGGTGGCCTATGGCTGGCAGGGCGTCGCCCAGATATGGGCCCTCGCCATTGCCGCGATGGGGATCATCTTCTGGATTTTCTCCGACGAAGATCCGGTGGTGCGTGCGAGGCGTGCGAAGAACGAGAGGCCCAATAGCGCATGGCTTGAGCTCGAGCCACTGAAGAACGTCCAGGTCTGGCGCTTTGCCCTGTATTATTTCTTCGTGTTCGGCGCCTTTGTCGCGTTGTCGCTGTGGTTGCCGCAATACCTGATCAAGGTCTACGGCGTCGATATCAAGACCGCCGGCATGACGGCAGCGATGTTTTCACTTCCTGCCAGTGTATTCCGGGCCTATGGCGGCCATCTTTCGGATCGCTACGGCGCACGCCGCGTCATGTACTGGACGTTCCTGGTCGGGGTGGTGACTACCTTCCTTCTGTCCTATCCGCCAACCGACTATCTGGTGAAGACGGTCAACGGGACCGTCGGCTTCCATCTGGAAATGGGCCTGGTGCCGTTCACGGTGATCGTGTTCGTGCTTGGCTTCTTCATGGCGCTCGGCAAGGCGGCTGTCTACAAGCACATTCCGGTCTACTATCCGAACCACGTCGGCGCCGTCGGCGGGCTGGTCGGGATGATTGGCGGCCTCGGCGGTTTCGTGCTGCCGATCGCGTTCGGCGCGCTCGTTGACCTGACCGGCCTCTGGACCAGCTGCTTCATGCTGCTGTTCCTGCTGGTGACCGGCGCCTTGGTCTGGATGCACGTTTCGATCCGGCAAATGGAGCGCGGCGTCGTCGGCGAGGCGCTGAAGAAGCTCCCTGAACTTCCCGAAATGGAGGAGATTCACAAGCCCGAGCATGTTGGCGCGCTGTCCGGCGCCGTGCTGACCGACTGGCGTCCGGAGGACCGGACGTTCTGGGAGACATCGGGACGCGCTATCGCGCGGCGCAACCTCTGGATATCGATCCCGGCATTGCTGCTGTCATTCGCGATCTGGCAGGTCTGGTCGGTGGTGGTGGCAAAGCTGCCCTCGGTCGGCTTCAAGTTCACGACGGCCGAGCTGTTCTGGCTGGCAGCGTTGCCCGGCATCTCCGGCGCGGTGTTGCGCATCTTCTATTCCTTCATGGTGCCGATCTTCGGCGGGCGGCTGTGGACCACGCTCGCAACCTGGTCGCTGATGATCCCCGCCGTCGGCATCGGCTATGCCGTGCAGACGCCATCGACGCCGTATCCGGTGTTTCTGGCGCTGGCGCTGTTGTGCGGATTCGGCGGCGGCAACTTTGCTTCCTCGATGGCCAACATCTCCTTCTTCTTCCCGCGCGCGGAGAAAGGCAACGCGCTCGCGCTCAACGCCGGCCTCGGCAATCTCGGGGTCAGCGTCGTGCAGTTCGTCGTTCCGATCGTGATTACCGTCGGCGTGTTCGGCTGGTTCGGCGGCGATCCGGCGATGGTGACGAGCGGAACGCAGCCGACGCCGCTCTGGCTGCAGAACGCGGGCTTCATCTGGGTGCCGTTCATCGCCGCCAGCGCGTTCGCGGCGTGGTTCGGCATGAACGACATCGCCTCCGCCAAGGCGTCGTTCGCCGACCAGGCGGTGATTTTCCAGCGCAAGCACAACTGGATCATGTGCTGGCTCTACACCGGGACCTTCGGCTCATTCATCGGCTACTCCGCGGGTTTTCCGCTGCTGACGAAAACCCAGTTCCCGGCCATCGACGCCCTGCAGTTTGTCTTTATCGGGCCCCTGGTCGGAGCGCTGTCGCGCTCGGCCACGGGGTGGATTTCCGACAAATGGGGCGGCGGGCGCGTCACCCTGGGCGTGTTCGCGCTGATGATGGCCGGCGTGCTCGGGATTCTCTACTTCCTCGGCATCAAGGATCAACCCGGCGCGTTCTGGGGCTTCTTCGCGATGTTCCTGGTGCTGTTCTTCGCCACCGGCGTCGGCAACGCTTCGACCTTCCAGATGATCCCGAACATCATGCGCAAGGAGATGGAGCGACTGATGCCGGGCGCCGACGCCACGACGCGGCTGCGCCAGGCCGAGAAGGAATCGGCTGCGATCACCGGCTTCACCTCGGCGATCGCCGCGTTCGGCGCGTTCTTCATTCCGAAATCCTACGGAACCTCGATCGAACTCACCGGCGGCGTGCAGGCGGCGCTGTGGGGATTCTTCATCTTCTACGTCACCTGCGTCCTCATCACCTGGGCTGTCTACACCCGCAAGGGCGGACTGCTTCATGACGTCGAGCGCCGCGGCGGCATCTCGCCGGCGCCCCAGCCCGCCGAATAAGGAGAGTAGTGATGAGCCATTTTCTGGACAGGCTGTCGTTCTTCACGCGCGCCAGCGCGGAATTCGCCGACGGCCATGGTGTGATGACGACCGAGGACCGCTCCTGGGAGGACGGATACCGCAAGCGCTGGCAGCATGACAAGACAGTGCGGTCGACGCACGGCGTGAACTGCACCGGCTCCTGCTCCTGGAAAGTCTACGTCAAGGGCGGCATCGTCACCTGGGAAACCCAGCAGACCGACTATCCGCGCACGCGCCCGGAGCTTCCCAATCACGAACCGCGCGGTTGCGCGCGCGGCGCCAGCTATAGCTGGTACCTCTATTCCGGCAACCGCGTGAAATATCCGCTGGTGCGCTCGCGATTGCTGAAACTCTGGCGCGAGGCGCGGGTGCTGATGACGCCGGTGGCGGCGTGGAAGTCGATCGTCGAGGATCCGAGCAAGCGTGCATCCTATGTGCAGAAGCGTGGTCTCGGCGGCTTCGTTCGCGCCAGCTGGGCGGAGGTCAACGAGATCGTTGCCTCGGCGAACGCCCATACCGCCAAGACCTATGGCCCGGACCGCGTGTTCGGGTTCTCGCCGATCCCGGCGATGTCGATGGTGAGCTACGCGGCCGGCGCACGCTATCTGTCGCTGCTCGGCGGCGTCTGCATGTCGTTCTATGACTGGTACTGCGACTTGCCGCCGGCGTCGCCGCAGACCTGGGGCGAGCAGACCGACGTGCCGGAAAGCGCCGATTGGTACAATTCCGGTTTTCTCATTCTGTGGGGATCGAACGTCCCGCAGACGCGCACGCCCGATGCGCATTTCTATACCGAGGTTCGTTACAAGGGCGCCAAGAGCGTCGTGATCAGCCCGGATTATTCGGAAGCGTCGAAGTTCGCCGATCTCTGGGTGTCGCCGAAGCAGGGCACCGATGCCGCGTTGGCGATGGCGATGGGCCACGTCATCCTGAAAGAGTTCCACGTCGATCGTCAGACCAGATATTTCAACGATTATACGCGCCAGTACACGGATATGCCATTTCTGGTGCGGCTGGTGAAATCCGAAGGCCGGCTCGTGCCTGAGCGGTTCGTGCGCGCCTCGGATTTCGCCACGTCGCTCGATGAAGCCAACAATCCTGAGTGGAAGACCGTGGCCTATGACGAGGCAACCGGCGAGATCGTCGTGCCGCGCGGCTCGGTCGGCTTCCGCTGGGGCGAGAAGGGCAAATGGAACCTGGAGGAGCGGGAGTCCAAAAGCCGCGACACCAGGCTTCGTCTTTCGCTCGCCGATGTCAGGGACGAACTGGCCGAGGTCGCATTCCCGTATTTCGGCAACCGCGAGCACGACCATTTCCTCGGAACCGACCACCCGGACGTCCTGATGCGCAAGGTGCCGGCCAAGCGCATCACGCTCCGGGACGGCGAGGCGCTGGTGGCATCCGTCTATGATCTGTTCGTCGCCAATTACGGCGTCGATCGCGGCTTCGGTGGCGAACATCTCGGCAAGAGCTACGACGATGTCGAGCCCTACACGCCGGCCTGGGCGGAAAAGATCACGGGCGTGCCGCGCAACCAGATCATCACGGTGGCGCGCGAGTTCGCGCGCAATGCCGAGAAGACCGGCGGGCGCTCGATGGTCATCGTCGGCGCCGGGTTGAACCACTGGTACCACATGGACATGAACTACCGCGGCATCATCAACATGCTGGTGATGTGCGGTTGCGTCGGGCAATCCGGCGGCGGCTGGTCGCATTATGTCGGCCAGGAAAAGCTGCGGCCGCAGTCCGGCTGGGCGCCGCTGGCCTTTGCGCTCGACTGGGGACGTCCGCCGCGGCAGATGAACTCGACGTCGGCTTTCTACGCCCACACCGACCAGTGGCGCTATGAGACGCTCGACATCAAGGAGATTTTGTCGCCGACCGCACCGACCGGCCCGTGGGACGGCGCGCTGATCGACTACAATGCGCGCGCCGAGCGGATGGGCTGGCTGCCTTCCGCACCGCAACTGCAGATAAACCCCCTTGAGGTTTCAAAACTCGCCGCGGCTTCGGGTATGGAAGCCAGGGACTATGTCGCCAAATCCCTGAAGTCGGGCGAGCTGAAGCTATCATGCGAGGATCCCGACAACCCGAAGAACTGGCCGCGCAACCTGTTCGTCTGGCGCTCCAACCTGCTGGGCGCGTCCGGCAAGGGTCACGAGTATTTCCTCAAGCATCTGCTCGGCACCAAGCACGGCGTAATGGGCAAGGACCTCGGCGAGGACGGCAGGAAGAAGCCGGCCGAGGTGAAGTGGCACGACGAGGCTCCGGAGGGAAAGCTCGACCTCCTGGTCACGCTCGACTTCCGGATGTCCACGACCTGCATGTATTCGGACATCGTGCTGCCGACCGCGACCTGGTACGAGAAGGACGATCTCAATACTTCCGACATGCACCCGTTCATCCATCCATTGTCGGCGGCGATCGATCCGGTCTGGGAATCGCGCAGCGACTGGGACATCTACAAAGGGATCGCCGAGGCCTTTTCGAAGGTCGCGCCGGAGGTGCTCGGCGTCGAGAAGGACATCGTTCTCACCCCGATCATGCACGACAGCGCGGGCGAGATTGCCCAGCCCTTCGACGTGAAGGACTGGAAGAAGGGCGAGATTGATCCAGTCCCCGGCAAGACCATGCCGGCGGTCACCGTCGTCGAGCGCGACTATCCAAACCTCCACAAGCGCTTCACCTCGCTCGGCCCGCTGATGAGCAGGCTCGGCAACGGCGGCAAGGGCATCAGCTGGAACACCGAACATGAAGTCGATCTGCTGAAGAGGCTCAACGGCATCGTGACCGAGGAGGGGGCCACCAAGGGTCTAGCCCGCATCGATAGTGCCATCGATGCCTGCGAAGTCATCCTCAGTCTTGCGCCGGAAACCAACGGCGAGGTCGCGGTCAAGGCCTGGGCGTCGCTCGAAGGCTTCACCGGGAGAAACCACACCCATCTGGCGATCCCCAAGGAAGACGAGAAGATCCGGTTCCGCGACGTGGTGGCGCAGCCGCGCAAGATCATCTCTTCCCCGATCTGGTCGGGACTGGAGTCCGAAAAGGTCTGCTACAATGCCGGTTACACCAACGTCCACGAATTGATCCCCTGGCGCACGCTGACCGGCCGTCAGCAGCTCTATCAGGATCATCTATGGATGCGCGCCTTCGGCGAGGGGTTTTGCGTCTATCGGCCGCCGATCGACACCAAAACGGTGAAGCCGGTTATCGACCGCAAGCCGAACGGCAACGCCTCGGTGGTGTTGAACTTCATCACGCCGCATCAGAAGTGGGGCATTCACTCGACCTATACCGACAATCTGCTGATGCTGACGCTGTCGCGCGGCGGACCGATCGTGTGGATCAGCGAGATCGACGCCAGGGGCGCGGGCATCGCCGATAACGACTGGATCGAGGCCTTCAACGCCAACGGTGCGCTGGTGGCGCGTGCGGTGGTCTCACAGCGCGTCAAGCAGGGCATGTGCATGATGTATCATGCGCAGGAGAAGATCGTGAACGTGCCGGGCTCCGAGCAGACCGGCCAGCGCGGCGGCATCCACAATTCCGTCACCCGGGTCATCCTGAAGCCGACGCATATGATCGGCGGCTATGCGCAGCAAGCTTACGGTTTCAACTATTACGGCACGGTCGGCGCCAACCGCGACGAATTCGTCATCGTTCGCAAGATGTCGAAAATTGACTGGCTGGATACGCCGACCGCCGAGCAACCCGGCAACCCGCGCCTGGAGGCCGCAGAATGAAAATCCGCGCTCAAATCGCGATGGTGCTGAACCTCGACAAGTGCATCGGGTGTCACACCTGCAGCGTCACCTGCAAGAACGTGTGGACCAGCCGCGAAGGCATGGAATACGCATGGTTCAACAATGTCGAGACCAAGCCCGGCATCGGCTATCCGAAGGACTGGGAAAACCAGGCGCGCTGGAAGGGCGGCTGGAAGCGCAAGCGCAATGGTTCGATCGAGCCGCGGATCGGCGGCAAGTGGCGGGTGCTGGCGAATATCTTCGCCAATCCGGACCTGCCGGAAATCGACGACTATTACGAGCCGTTCACGTTCGACTATCAGCATCTGCAGCAGGCACCGGAAATGTCGGCGATGCCGACGGCACGCCCGCGTTCCCTGATCTCGGGCGAACGCATGGAAAAGATCGAGTGGGGACCCAATTGGGAGGAAATCCTCGGCGGCGAGTTCGCCAAGCGGTCGAAGGACTACAATTTCGAGGGCGTGCAGAGGGACATCTACGGCCAGTTCGAAAACACCTTCATGATGTATCTGCCGCGGCTTTGCGAACATTGCCTC
Source organism: Bradyrhizobium sp. (assembly GCF_049691595.1). Taxonomy (GTDB): domain Bacteria; phylum Pseudomonadota; class Alphaproteobacteria; order Rhizobiales; family Xanthobacteraceae; genus Bradyrhizobium. The sequence continues at coordinate 15,596 of NZ_JBAVNZ010000174.1, read as the reverse complement.
AATCCGGCCTGCGTCGCGGCGTGCCCCTCGGGCGCCATCTACAAGCGCGAAGAAGACGGCATCGTCCTGATCGATCAGGACAAGTGCCGCGGCTGGCGGATGTGCGTCTCCGGCTGTCCATATAAGAAGATTTACTACAACTGGTCGTCGGGCAAGTCGGAGAAGTGCATCTTCTGCTATCCGCGCATTGAGGCCGGCCAGCCCACGGTATGTTCCGAAACCTGTGTCGGCCGCATCCGTTATCTTGGCGTGGTGCTCTACGACGCCGACCGGATCGCGGAAGCGGCGAGCAAGCCCGATGAGCGTGATCTCTATCAGGCCCAGCTCGACGTCTTCCTCGATCCGAACGATTCCGCGGTGATCGCCGAAGCCGAAAGGCAGGGTATCCCGCACGCCTGGCTCGATGCGGCAAGATGCTCGCCGATCTGGAAGATGGCGATGGAGTGGAAGGTCGCATTTCCGCTTCATCCTGAATACCGCACCTTGCCGATGGTCTGGTATGTGCCGCCGCTGTCGCCGATCACGTCGGCAGCGTCGGCCGGCAAGATCGGGTTCGACGGCGAAATGCCTGACGTCAAGTCGCTGCGCATCCCGATGAAGTATCTCGCCAACCTCCTGACGGCGGGCGACGAGAGGCCGGTCACGCTGGCGCTGGAGCGGATGTTGGCGATGCGCGGCTACATGCGGGCGAAAACCATCGACGGCGTCGTCGACGAAGCGATTGCCCGCCGGGTTGGCCTCAAGCCTGCGCAGATCGACGAGATGTACCAGATCATGGCCATTGCCAATTACGAAGACCGCTTCGTGATCCCGACCGCGCACCGCGAAATCGGCGCCGACGCCTACGACCTGCGCGGCTCCTGCGGCTTCAGCTTCGGCAATGGCTGCTCCGGCGGCGAAACCGAGACCAACCTGTTCGGTTCGCCGCGCAAGGCCAAAAACCCCATGGAGATCGCGTGATGAGAACCTTCAAGGTCTTATCGGCTCTCCTGAGCTATCCGACCGAAGCGCTGATCGATGCCGTACCCGAGTTTCTGGCGGTGCTCGACGCTGAAAGGCTGGTGCCTGCGGCGCGCCGCGGGGCCGTCGATGGGCTGATCGAGGAAATTGCGGTCGGCGATCTCTATGATCTGCAGGAACGCTACGGCCTGTTGTTTGACCGCAGCAAGACGCTGGCTCTGCATCTGTTCGAGCACGTCCACGGCGAAAGCCGCGACCGCGGCCAGGCCATGGTCGATCTGAAGGCGATGTACGAAAATGCCGGGCTCGTGATCGCGGCCAACGAGTTGCCGGACTATGTGCCGTTGTTTCTCGAATTCCTTTCGACGCGACCGTTGGCGGAAGCACGCGAACTGCTCGGACAGACCGCGCATATTCTCGCGGCGTTGGCCGAGCGGCTTGGCCGGCGGCAATCGAACTACGGGGCGGTGTTCGATGCGCTGGTGGCGATCGCCTCGGAAGCGCCCCGGCGCGATATCGTGGACGAATTGCTGAAGAGCCCGGATACCGACCCGATGGATCTGGTGGCGCTCGATGCCGCCTGGGAAGAGGAAGAGGTGCGGTTCGGTCCAGGCGCGCAGGGACAGGGCGCCTGCGGGCACGAAGGCCTGATCGCAAAACTTCGTCACGCCAGGCGCGCGGTCGATCCCGCGCCATCTCCGCTGCGGTGAGGAGCGACGTCATGCAAACGCTGAATTCAATCGTGTTCGGCTGGTATCCCTACCTCTGCCTGACGGTGTTCCTGTTTGGCAGCCTGTTCCGCTTCGATCGCGAGCAATACACTTGGCGAACCGGATCGAGCCAGTTGTTGCGGCGTCGGCAGTTGATGTGGGGCTCCAACCTGTTCCATATCGGCATCCTCTTCATCTTCCTCGGCCATATCGTCGGCCTGCTGACGCCGATCTGGGTGTTCGACATGCTGGGTGTCTCGCACAGCTTCAAGCAGATGCTCGCGATCGTCGCCGGCGGCATTGCCGGCCTGATGTGCCTGGTCGGAATTTTCCTGCTGACGCATCGGCGGCTGTTCGATCGGCGCATCCGCGTCAACTCCTCGTTCGGCGACACCGCGATCCTGCTCATCCTGTTCGCGCAATTGCTGCTGGGACTCGCGACGATTCCGGTATCACTGGGTCATCTCGACGGGCATGAAATGGTGAAGTTCATGGGTTGGGCCCAAGGCATCCTGACGCTGCAGCCCGGCATCGCCGCTGACATTCTGGATGTGCATCCGATCTTCAAGGCGCATCTGGTGCTGGGCATGACGATCTTCCTGGTGTTCCCGTTTACCCGGCTGGTTCACGTCTGGAGCGCGCCGGTCTGGTATCTCGGCCGCCGCGGCTATCAGGTGGTGCGCAGCCGGGACGGTCGTGCGGCCCGTCCGCTTCAGCCTGCGGAGTAGATCATGGATTGCTCGGTCACCAACGCGCTGCCGAAACCGAAGACCATCAGCGTCAACGGCGCGGTGATTGCGCGCGAAGTCATTGCCCGCGAGGTGCAGAACCATCCGGCGGAAAAGCCGGTCCTCGCCTGGCACGCCGCGGCGCGGGCGCTGGTGGTGCGCGAACTGCTGTTGCAGGAGTCGAGGCGGCTCGGCATCGAAGCCGAGCCGTTGCGCGATCCGGAAGGACGCTCCGAGACGCCGGAAGAAGCGGCGATGCGGGTGTTGATCGAGCGCGAAGTCGTCACGCCCGCGCCCGACGAGGCCGCGTGTCTGCGGTTCTACCAACAGAACCGCGAGCGGTTCCGCTGTGGCGATCTCTACGAGGCCGCCCATATCCTGATCGCGGCTCCGCGTAGCGATATGACCGCGCGGACCAGGGCGCGGGCGACAGCCGATAGGATCCTGTCGGCCGCCCGGGATGATCCCGGTCTGTTCGCCGAACTCGCGCGCAGCCAGTCCGACTGCAAGACCTCGGCGGAGAATGGCGGCCGCCTCGGCCAGTTGACGCGCGGTCAGACCGTGCGCGAATTCGAGGCTGCGCTGCAACGCATGCGGCCCGGCGAATTCGCGATTGCGGAAACGCGCTATGGCTTTCACGTGGTCCGGCTCGACCACCATGCGCCCGGACAGGTGCTTCCCTTCGAACTCGCCCGCGAGCGCATCGCCGATTACCTCGCGACCGGCGTCCAGCATCGCGCGCTGGCGCAGTATGTCTCGGTCCTGGCCTGCCGCGCCGAAATCACCGGCATCACGCTGGCGGCTTCAGCGTCGCCGCTCGTGCAATAGGAGAGGCGCCATGCAGCTTGGCGAGATCATCCGCGGCTTCAGCGAGGAAGCTCCCGCCAACGAGGCGCTGCTCGCCTGCAACGACATCGTGCTGTTTGGCCGGGTCGGCGAAGCCGCCGGCCGCTATGGCGAGACGACAGGCGAATACGCGGCCGGCGCGGTGCGGCGTTTTTCCGGTCTTGCCGTGAGCGAGGACTGGCTCGGGCTGATGAATGTGATCGAGCGCGCCGCCGATCCCGGGATCGAATGCCTGATCTACATGGTCAGGTGGTCGCTGAGGCAGGACCAGGCACCGCCGGCGCCCGCGCATGAGGGTTGCACCTGCGCAGGCAACGGAGGCTGCTCTTGAATCGCGAGCGCAACCAGGACGACGCTCGGGCGGAGCCGCGTGGTCTTGTCAGGGTCGGCATTCTCGTGATCTCCGACCGCGCCAGCCGCGGCGAATATGACGACGAGAGCGGCAAGGCGATCAACAGGTTTTTGAACAAGACAGTCCAATCGAACTGGCTCGCAGTGATGAAGATCGTTCCTGACGGAATCGACAGCGTCGCAAAGGCACTGGTGGAAATGTCGGACGGGGAAGACTGCGATCTCGTCCTGACCACGGGCGGCACCGGGCCGTCGCCGCGTGATTTGACGCCGGAGGGAACGCGGATGGTGATCACGCGGGAATTGGAAGGGTTTGGTGAGTTGATGCGCCGCGTCAGCCTGGAGCAGGTGCCGACCGCCATTCTCTCGCGCCAGACCGCCGGAACGCGCGGACGTTGCCTGATCGTCAATCTGCCGGGACGTCCGGCGGCGATCGATGTCTGTCTGAACGCCGTCTTCCCGGCGATTCCATATTGTCTCGATCTGATAGGCGCCCGTCCAATTGTGGTGAACCCCGAGGTCTGTGACGCATTCCGCCCTGGCGCATGAGCTTTCGCCCGGCGGCGCCGAGCCGGTCGCAGCGATCGCCGGTGTCATGCGGCATCAAGCCGTCGGGGATTGCGTCGCCACGTCGGCGGCCTCGATCCGCGCGCGTAGCCGCCTGACATCGCCAATCGCGGCGCGATCGAGCATCAGATTGCGTGCAAGGTGCAGGGCCTTCGTTTCACAGGCGGATCGGATTTTCGGATTCGCGATCGATTCAAGATCCTCGACATGCGCGAGACCGAGAATGCGGCGTACCATCTTCGCGCCGGCAAAGCCGACGCTGTCCGCCAAGATCCGCGCCATGGTAGCCCGCCGATAGGTCTCGAGCGCCTCGATGCCGGCCGGATCGGTAAAAAGTTCGGCCACAAATGCGTCACCGGTCGCGGATTTGCGCCAGAGCGCGAGGAACTTGGTCTCGAACCCGGTCCAGACCGCCTCGATGGTGTCGAGCAGCCAGCATCGGTAGGCGGCAATCGCGTCCGCTTCGCCGGGGTGGCCGGTCTGCGCGAGATAGCTGAGCATGAGATTGGCGAGAACCGCGCCGACATCAAAGCCGATCGGACCGAAGAACGCGAATTCGGGGTCGATGACGCGCGTGTCGGCTTCCGTCACCATCACCGAACCGGTGTGGAGATCGCCGTGCAGCATCGCTTCGCCACGCGTCAGGAACGCCCATTTGAGCTCCTGCACCGCGACCTTCAGCGCGGCATCGGCGCGAAACGTGGCCGCGAGCCCGTCAAGCTCGGGCGAGGTCCAGCGATTGAGGGGAGCTGCTCGATAGGGGTCGGTGAAGATCAGGTCTTCGCTGATCTTGCACAGCGCCGTGTTGTGGCATAGCAGCGCCTGCGCGGCCTTCTTGGCATCGGCCGCCATGGCGAGATCGGACGTGCGGAACAGCATTTCGGCCAGGAAGGTCGACAGATGATCTGCCAGCCGGGGATACTTCACCCGCCGGATCAAGCCTTTGCGCAAGATGATGTGCGGCGAAAGATAGGCCATCAGGATGGCGGCCTGTTCGGCTTCGAAGTGATACAGTTTCGGGACATGCATCGGCACAAGAGCTGCCTGGGTCTTCAGCGCCTCGTGTTCAAAATGCGCGCGATCGAGCGGCAGCGGCCAGCTCTCGCCGACGAGGCGCACATAAGGCAGCGCCTGCTTCACGACCACGCCGGCCACGCCGGAGGTTACGATGAAGACGAGGTTGAGATTGCCGTCGCCGACCTCCCGGATCTCCCAATCGGCCGGATCACCCGTCAAAAGTTCAAGGCATGCCGGAACTCCGGAGACCAGGGCGCGCAGGCTTGCCGCGACGAGCGGCGCGTAGCCAGTGCCGCCGACGAAGCGGCCAACGGTCGGCAGATCCGTCATCAATGCGTTGCCTGTTTCGACGCAACTATCGCGCGCGGCACATCGCCGACGCCGTCAAGATCGGGCGCCTGGCCATAGCCCATGCGTTTGATCTGCTCATGCACCTGCGCCATCTCGGCCTCGCTGAGGCGCGGCGGCTCGCCGATCGCCAGCGCGTGAACATACATCTTCGCAAGCGTTTCCACCTCCACCGCAAGCCAGAGGGCCTTTTCAAATGTCTGCGCCGTCACGATCAGGCCGTGATGGCCGAGCAAGCAGGCATTGCGGCCCTCAAGCGCCCTGACGGCGTGGTCCGATAGCGCCTGTGTGCCAAAACAGGCATAGGGCGCGCAACGGATATCGTTGCCACCCGCAACCGCGACCATGTAGTGAAAGCAGGGGATGGCGCGCTCGTGCACCGCGAGGGTTGTGCTGAAGGTGGAGTGGGCGTGGAGCACGACGTTCACGTCGTCCCGCGCCTTCAGAATGTCGCGATGAAAGCGCCATTCGGACGAAGGGCGACGGTTGCCCTGGTAATTCGCGGCAAAATCCATCGCCACGATATCCTCCGCCTGCATGTGCTCGTAGGGCAGGCTGGTCGGCGTGATCAGCATGCCGCCGGGAATCCGGTGCGAGAGATTGCCGGATGTACCCTGGTTGAGGCCGTTTCGGTTCATCTCCCGGCAGGTATCGACAATGCCGTGGCGAAGATCGGCATGGTTACCGTCTGTCATGGTGCTTGCTCCGAAATGGCGATCCAGGATCGATAGGCGGCGGAAAGGGCGGGGCGATCCAGCCCGGCCTCGTCGAGTGGCGTGACGGCTTCAAGCGCCACGCTCGAAACCGGAAGCGTGCGCGCGAATCTCCGCCAGAGCAACGCCGCGCCGAGCGCCGTTCCGTCGCGAGATTGGCTCACCGAGACGCCCTGGGACGGCCGCAAGGCCGCAAGAGCGCGCGCGAAGGGCAAATTGGCGGCAAAGCCGCCGTCGATGATGACGCGTTTCGAGCTGTCAAGCACGTCCAGGCAGCGGTTTGCGCTGAACGCCGCGTAGAGGACCGCCAGCGCCTGCCATTCGGCGGGAGTCTCGGGCGCGGGACCGATGATCCGCCCGCGATGAGCGGCACCGGGGAACAAGCCGTCGTCCCCGACAAAGGATGGCAGCGCCAGGGTCCCGCGTGCGACAAGGCTCGGCAACGCGGCAAGGACATCGGCATCGCTCGCACCTCCTTCCCGGCAGATCAGGTGGTATTCGCGGCCGGTCATGGTCAACGTCGAGGGCACGTTCTCGCCATCGACATCGATATTGAGCACCATCGCGCGGGTTGCGTCGAGCTTGCCCGGGTCGAAGTCGCGCTGAAAGCCAATCATCCAGGTGCCGGTTGACAGGATCGAGGCATCGGCCATGCCGGCGGCCTTGTAGCGGAACAGGTTGGCGCTCGAATCATGCACGCCACAGAGAACTTCGGTCGATCGCGCAAGGCCGGTGCGCTTGACCACCGCTTCCGAAACCCTACCCAGCATTGCCCCGGCGGGGGCGCGTTGCGGCAGAAGCCGGGCCCAGCCGCGTTCACGCATGACGGACGAAGGTTGATGGCGGGCCGAATCCCAGATATGGCCCTGGGCTGCGAGCTGCGAGATTTCACTTGCCGCACGGCCGCCGAGCCGCATGGCGAAAAATTGCGCCGTGGTCAGATAGCTTTTTGCGCGGGCAAATTCGGCGGGAAAAGCGCTTTGCTGCCAGAGCAATTGCTTGGCGAGCCGCATTGCGCCGGTGCCGATACTGCAAAACACCTCGCGATACGCGGGCGCCATGCGGGCATAGGCTTCATCGATCGCAGGCGGACAGACCGCCTCATAGTCCATCATCGGCAGGACGGGCTTGTCCTCATCGACGAGAACGGCGCCGCATCCATGCGCCGCCGCAATCACCGCGCCGATCGAATGGCGTTGCGATACTTTGGCGAGAGCGTCGAGGAACCATTGCTCCAGCCCGGCCAGATCATAGGCAAGGTAGGGGCCTGAAATGCTCGCTTCATTGGGGATCGACTGCGTTTCAAGCGGCCAGCCGTCTTCGCTCGCCACCAGCAGTTTCAGATTGGTCTTGCCAATGTCGAGAACTGCGATCCGGGCAGGTTCTGCGGGCTGCGTCATCGCTGTCTACCATACCGCCTTGCCGCGCAGATGAGGAACCGCGGCGACGGCGATCAGGATTCCACCCCAGATCGCCAGCGTGAGAAACTGGCTGAGATTGAGCAGGTTGAAGGCCGACGAGATCACCTGCAGGATGACCAGCGCCAGCATCAGCCCGCCGACCTTGCCGAAGCCGCCAAAGGGATCGACGCCGCCGAGAACCGCCGCCAGAATGGTGACGAGCAGATAGCTCTCACCATAGGCGGCGTTGGCCGAATTGAACCGTGCCAGCATCACCACGGCTGCGACCGCGGCGAGCAGGCTCGAGAGCACATAGAGCCTGAGAAGGATGGCGCGGGTATCAACGCCGGAGTAGCGGGTCGCCTTCTCGTTTGATCCGATCATGTAGACCTTGGCCCCGAACGGCGTCGCGTTCAGCATGATCGCGACCGGCAAGGCACAAAGCGCAAGCACGATCAGCGCAAAGGGCACGCCGAAAACGGTTCCATTGCCAATGAAAACGATGGGATCCGGAAATCCGGAGATGACATTGCCACGGGTCAGGCCGATCGCGAGGCCCTTGCAGAGAGTCATGGTGCCGAGCGTTGCCAGGATCGGTGAAACGCCGAGATAGGCGATGACGAACCCGTTGACGAGGCCGACCGACGCAGCAACGGCAAACCCCGATGCGATCGCCAGCACCTGCCAGCCGACCCAGGCCATGCCCTCGCTGCCCGGAACATAGCGCGCCAGCACGAAGGCGATGGTCAATCCGGCCAGGTTGGCGGTGGCGATGATCGAAAGGTTGAGCCCGCCAGACAGCAGGGCCAGCATCATCGCAAGCGAGAGGATGCCAAGTTCCGGCATCTGGAAGGCCATGGATTGCAGGGTGTTGACGGAGAAGAACCGATCGCCGATCGCAATCGAAAACACCGCCCAGAGTGCCAGCAGCAGCAGGGTGAGTGTGGCAATCGGGCCGCTGCCGACCAGACGGGCGATCCGTGCATGAAGGGAGAGGACGGGCGCCTCGCTCATGGGCGCGCCCCCCGGGCCCGCCGCTTGCGCTGCGACCAGGCCGTCACTGAAACCGAGACGAGAATGACGAGCCCGACAAAAAGCGGCGACCAATAGGAGGAAACGCCGAGCAGAATGAGCCCATTTTGCAATATGGCGAGCAATGCGAGGCCCAGAAACGTGCCCAGAACGGTGCCGACGCCACCCATCAGGCTGGCGCCGCCGAGCACGACGGCTGCGACCACATCAAGCTCCTTGCCCACCAGCACGGTCGGCGCGACCGACTGTGCGAGCTGCGCCTGAACAAGCGAGGCGATGCCCGCCATGACGCCCATATAGCAATAGACCAGCATGTTGAGGCCGAAAATGTGGAAGCCGAGCCGCTGCGCGGCATCGGCATTGCCGCCCAAGGCGTAGATCTGCCGACCGATATTGGTGCGGTTGAGCAGCAGCCAGGTGACGAGAAAGCAGGCCGCGAGCGCGAGAATCTGCAGGTTGATTCCGTAGGAGGAATCCTTTCCCCATTCGAACTCGAACCAGAATATCCCCGTCGCGAACCAATCGGGCAACGAATAGATGTATTTGCCGCCGGTGAAGAAAATCAGCAGCCCATAGAAGACATTGAGGGTTGCGACCGAGACGATGATCGACGGAATTCTAAGTTTCTGGATCAGGGTCGCGTTGACGGCGCCAAGCGCGCCGCCGATACCGACCGCGATGGCAAAGACGCTGACCCAGTTCGCGCCATAGGCGTTCGCCACGGCAAGCGCCACGTATTGTGCCACCGATGCCGTCGCGGTGAAGGAGATGTCGATACCGCCGGCGATCAGCACCACGAGCAGTCCGAGCGCGAGAATGCCCACGAACGCATAGGATGTCAGCAGGTCAAAAAGGTTCTGCACCGTCAGGAACTGGGCGCTCGCCACGCCGAGGCCAGCGCAGAGCACAAGGATGACGATCAGCAACCAGAATTCATGGCTGCGCCGAAACCTTCCGAATGAAGCGAGCAGCGATTCAGGCATTGATCGCCCGTCGAAGCGCATCTTCGGAGGTGTTTTCGGCCGGCACGTCAACGGTCAAACGGCCCTCGCGCATCACCAGCACGCGATGGCTGTGATAAAGCACCTCGGGTATTTCGTCAGAAATCATCAGCACCGCGACGCCCTCGCGGGCCAGCCGCTGGATGATCTCGTAAATCCCGTCCTTTGCGCTGATGTCGACGCCGACCGTCGGGCTGTCGAGGATCAGCACACGCGGGTTTGTCGCCATCCATTTGGCGAGAACCACCCGCTGCTGATTGCCGCCGGAGAGCGTTTTCACCGGGTTTTCGGGATTCGAGACCTTGATTCCGAGCTCAGCGATCCATCGCGCAACATGGGCTTGCCGCGCGCGCGCGCCGATCAGCCCGAATGCGCCGGCGAGGCGCTCCAGCATGGTCAGCATGATGTTCGCCGTGATCGACTGATCCAGGATGAGACCAAGCGTAAGCCTGTCCTCGGAAACATAGGCGATGCCCAGTTGAATCGCCTCCGCATTTGTGTTCAGCGCGATCCGTCGGCCCTCGAGCGCGATCGTGCCTCGATCGGGCGGATTCATGCCGAACAGCGACAATGCGAGCTCGGTTCGTCCCGAACCCAGCAATCCCGTGAGGCCCACGACCTCTCCGGCGCGCAATTGAAAGCTCACATCGTGATAATCGCCTTCCCGGCCAAGGCCCTCGACTTCGAGCACAACCGGGCTTGCGGCGAGATCGCGCGCCTGCACCTGATAGTCGAAAGCCTTCCCTGTCATCAGGTGGCTGAGTTTGCGGCCGTCGATCGTCTCCGCGGCGAAGGTGCCGACCTTCGCGCCGTCCCGCAGCACCGTCACGCGCTCGGCGATCTCAAGCACCTCGTCCAGCCGGTGGCTCACGAATACGATGCAGATGCCGGCGCGTTTCAGCTCGCTGACGAGCTTGATCAGGGCATCGACTTCGTGGCGGGTCAGCGACGCCGTCGGCTCATCCATGATCAGGAGCCTGGCATCGGCTGCGAGCGCACGGCAGATCGCCACGAGCTGGCGTCCGGCGATGCTGAGATCGGAGACCTTCGCTTCCGGATCGAGTTCAACACCAACCTTTGCCATCGCGGCCATGGCAGTCGCGCGCATCGCGGGCCGGTCAACCGCGCGGAAGCCGCCGAGATGGTGTCCGATCGCGATGTTCTCGGCGACATTGAGGTTGGGGAACAGCGAAAGATCCTGGTAGATAACCTGAATACCGCAATGCGTGGAGCGGACCGGGTTCAGTTTTGGGTATTCCCTGCCGGAAATGGCGATCCGACCGCCGCGTTCCGGCGTCTCGACGCCGGAAATGATCTTGATCAGCGTCGACTTGCCGGAGCCGTTTTCCCCGACAAGGCAATGCACCTCGCCGACCTCCAGCGTCAGATCGACGTCGCGAAGCGCATGCACGCCGCCGAAACGCTTCGAAATGCCGGACATCTCCAGGAAAGTCGCCAAGGGTTCGTCCTGCGATGGGACCGTAGTGTCGAGCAATCGCTGCGATCCGCGCCGCATGCCTGACCAGGAAGCTCAGGCATGCGGCTTGAGGAGGCGGCTCGGGCTGGGTGTGATCCTAGAGCCCTCCGGCGATCAGCCCGTCGATGGTCTCCTTGTTGATCCGCATGATCTTGTCGACCTTGATCTGCTTGCCGGCGACATCGACCGCAGCCTTGCCGAGGCCGGGAACCTCGACGCCATCCGTGATCGGCTTGCCGTCGAGCACGAGCTTGGCGACCGCGACCATCGCGTAACCTGCATCGGTAGGGTTCCACAGAAAACCCTCGCGGATGATATCGTCCGCGATCAGCGTTTTCGCCTGGCTCGGCAGCACGGTGCCCACCACGGCGATCTTCTTGGCGAGGCGTTGCTGACGCACCGCGTTGCCGGCGCCGATCGGCCCGTTCGAGCCGAAGCCGAGAATGCCGCGCAGGTTCGGATAGGCCTTGATCACGTCAAGCGTCGTGCGCTGGCTGGTGTCGATCTCGTCGGCGCCGGGGAAACGGTCGGCGACGAGTTTCATCTTCGGGAAATTCTTCTGCTGATAGGCGATCGCGGCGTCCGCCCACTTGTTGTGAAGCGGTGTCGTCAACGTCCCGACATAAACCACGTATTCGCCCTCGCCACCGAGATCCTTCGCCAGCCGCTCCATCTGCACTTCGCCGAAGCGAACGGAGTCGATCAATTCGACGTTCCAGTCGCGACCCTCCTGTTCCGGCCCTTCATGCGTGATGACCTTGATGCCGGCTGCCTGGGCGCGCTTGAGCACCGGCTCGCACACCTTCACGTCGAGCGGCACCAGGCCGATCACGTTGACCTTCTTGGCAATCAGGTCTTCAAGCAGCTTGACCTGCTGTGCCGGATCGACGTTGGCCGGGCCAACCATCGTGGCATTGATGCTGAAATCCTTCGCGCCTTTCAGGATCCCCTTTTCAAGGGCGTTGAACCAGGGAATGCCCGCGATCTTCACGACCGTGACCATCTCCGGCTTGGCCTGCGCGAGAGCGAGGCCCGGAAAGCCGGCACCGGCCATCGCAGCGGCGCTACCAATCAGTTTGAGCGTTTCGCGTCTATCCATTGTTCCCTCCCAGGAAGCCACTTTGGGCGCCGTTCGCTTGACCCGGCACATGCCGGGCGAGCTATCGGTTTCCATTTTGATTTTCGGCAGAACATTTTCGCGCTAGCAGAGCAGAAACCTTGCTTCGAGATTAGAGACCAATGCGCCGGAAGGAGTCAAGCAACCGGCATTCTGGTTGCCCGGCACGCACCGCACCGCTGAGGGAGCGCGGAAAATCGCCAGCATATTCAGTATTTTCAATCGACGCTTGTCGATGTGGCGTGTCGCCGCTCCCTTGGCTCAAGGTCAATGAGATGATCGCACAACGGATGATTGGACGAAGGATCCAGTTACGCCGTCAAGCGCCCGGATTTGGTCTGGTGTCGGCGCCATTGCGCCGGCGCGCGTGCAAGTGAGCGCGCCCGCGATGGTGGCGAAGCGCAGCGCCGCATGCAGGCGTTCACGGTCCAATGTCGCGATGGCGCCGCGATCCAAAACGCCTTCTGAATGCATCTGCGCCAAAAACGCCGCCAAAAAGGCGTCCCCGGCGCCGATCGTATCGACGACATCGATCTTTGGAGCCGGGCAGGCGACAAGGGCGCCATTGTGAAAGGCCGCGGCTCCGGCGGCTCCGCGCGTCAGAAGCACGATGCGACCGTCCTGCGCCCATCGCAGCCCGACCGCCTCAGGCGTTTGGCCGGGGTACAACCATGCGAGATCCTCCTCGCTTGCCTTTACCACGGAGACGAGAGCAACTCTCTCTTCGACAAGCGCAGCGGCTTTTGCGCGCGGCGGCAACAGCCGTGCTCGGATATTGATATCGAAGCTGCAGGAAATCCGCCCCTCTGCTTCACGCAGGGCCGCCGCCACAGCCTCGCCCCATACGCCGCAGATCGCCGAGAAGGACGAGACGTGGAGATGCCCGGCCTTCGCCAGCCAGTCACCGGCAAGATCGGGTGGCGCGTGGGCGGTTTCCGCGAGATAGATATTGTAGCGTGCCTGGCCGCCCGCGGTCCCCCGTTCGATGAACGACAATGGGCTCGGACGCGGATCGCGCCCGACCAGCGCGACGTCGACGCCAAGGCGCGCCAGCGCGTCGAACATCAGCTGTCCCGGCTCGTCGTTCGAAAGACGGCCGACAAAGGCAACGGGTGCTTCGAAGCGGGCGAGGGCAAGTGCGACATTGTAGCACGAGCCGCCGGGTACCGGTCTTAGCAATCCGTCGTCGACCGGAAGCAGATCGACCAGCGCTTCCCCCATCGAAAAGATGCGCGGTTGCGGGGATTTCACGGCAGGGCCTCGAGCGCGCGACGTTGCTCGTGCATTTTGAGAAACACGCGATAATCGCGATCGAATCGCATGCGCGCGTCCGGGTTCGCGTAACTTTTGCGACTGCCGCGTTGCATCGCAGCGCAGGCTTGCATCAGGTCGGGATATAGCCCGGCCGCCGTCGCGGCAACCATCGCCGTGCCGAGCAGCATGGTGTCCTCGGCCAGGGGCACTTCGAGCGCACAGCCGGTCGCATCAGCATAGAGCTCCATGAGCAATGGATTTTTCACGTGGCCGCCGCTGACGTGAAGCGTATCGATCGTAAAGCCGCGTTCGTTCAGGGCATCGAGGATGTGGCGAATGCCGAGAGCGATCGCGACCGACGTTCGCCAGTAGAGCTTGCAGAGACCGTCGAACGAGGCATCGAGGGTGAGGCCGCTGATGACGCCCCGCGCGTGCGGGTCGCCGAGCGGCGAGCGGTTGCCGTGAAAGTCCGGAAGAACATGCAGACGATCGGCAAAATCGAGCCCCTCTGCCATGCGAAGCTGCTGGACTCGCGCAATCACGCGTGCATGCATCGCGGCATCGGGTTCTCCGCCGGCGCCATGGTTGCGAATGACATGGTCGAGCAGCGCGCCGGTTACGGACTGACCGCCCTCATTGACCCACAAGCCCGGAAGCACGACGCCAAAATAGGGACCCCAGATGCCGGGAGTCGGCCGCTCGGTCGGCGAAAGCGACATCACGCAACTCGACGTTCCCCCGATCAGGCTGAGGTGGCGCTCAATCCCCGACCGGTCGCCGGCGAGCCCGCCCAACACTGCGACGGTCCCCGCATGGGCGTCGATCACGCCGACGCCGACGCGGCAGGAGGTGGTCAACCCGAGTTCGCGCGCGGCTTGTTGGGTCAGCGCGCCGAGATCCTTGCCGATCGGGCTCGCACGTTCCGGCAGTTGGCCACGATCGATCATGTCGGAAATGCCGACAGCCGCAAAGAAATCCCGGCGCCAGCCTTGCTCCAAATGGCCGAGGAAGGCCCATTTGCAGGTGAGCGTGCATTGCGACCTTTCGCGTGAACCCGAAGCCTTCCAGGTCAGGAAGTCCGCAAGATCGAAGAAATGGCCGGCTGCCTGCCATGTCGCGGGCATATGGCGCTTCAGCCACATCAGCTTCGGCGTCTCCATCTCCGGCGACATCACCCCGCCGATGAAATCGAGTACGGCATGGCCCGAGCGCGTGCATTCGTCGGCTTCCGCGAGCGCGCGATGATCGAGCCATACGATGGTGTCCCATCGGGCTTCGCCGCCCGGCGAAACCGGGAGCGGCCGTCCGAGGCGGTCGCGGACGACGAGGGAGCAAGTGGCATCGAAACTGATTCCGGCAATGCTCGCCGGATCGGCGGATGCGGCTTTCAGCGCGCCACGCATGGCGGCGCAGACCGCATTCCAGATCTGCTCGGAATCGTGCTCGGCAAAATCGCTGGCCGGCCGGTTCATCGCGATCGGCTGTTCATGACGACCGAGCAGTCTTCCATCGGCGCCAAGGATGCCGGCACGCGCGCTGCCCGTCCCGACGTCCACCGCCGCAACCAGCCGATCCATCACGAACGCCCCCGCAGGTCGATCGAGGTTTCATTTCCCCGCGGTCCGTCCGACAACCCATCAATCAGCGAGGCAAGCTCCCGCATATCATCGAAGATAGCGGCCGGCGCCAGTGGCGCCAATGTCGCGCGCAGCCTGGCGCCCTCCGCATGGCTGCCGCCGACAAAGGCGAACGCCGTCATTCCAGCGGCTTGTGCGGCCGCGATTCCGGCCGGGCTGTCCTCGATCACGACGCAATCCCCTGGTTCAACATTCAAGGCCCGCGCCGCGTGCAGGAAGAGATCGGGCGCGGGCTTGCCGTTCGCAACCATTGTAGCGCTGAAAATATTGGCGTCGAAGCGTTGTTTCAAGCCGGCTATGTCGAGCGACAGGCGAATGCGCTCGGGTTGGCTCGACGATGCGACGCAGAACGGAATATCGAGCGCGTCGAGCGTGTCGGCGACATGGGGGATCGGCTTCAGTTGTCGTCGAAACCGGTCGTAGAGCCTTTCGCGCATG
>NZ_JBAVNZ010000173.1:0-6668 GCF_049691595.1 Bradyrhizobium sp. | reverse complement strand
GACCGAGGTCGAGACCTGGAGCGTGCGCGTCTCCGGCTGGAACGCCGAGATCGCGCGCGCTGTCGCCGCTCGCCGAAATCGTCGCCGTGCCCGACACTGCCTTCGACGGCGCGGCGCTGCTGGTTTCGATCGCGGGCTCGGGGTTCGAAAACATCAAGACCGCCCTGATCAAGGCCGGCGCCTCGGTGCGCTCATCGGCCCTCGTCGGCAGCCACGCAACGCGCTATACGGTGCCCCCGAACGGGGCTGCCAAACCGTAGGGCGCCCGAATAGCCGGAGTTGACGATGTCCCGCCCCGTGCCGAACCCCGGCATCCTCGATATTGCACCCTACACGCCCGGCAAGAGCCCGGTGCCCGAGCCGGGTCGCAAGGTCTTCAAGCTGTCCGCCAACGAGACGCCATTCGGGCCGTCGCCGAAGGCGATCGCGGCCTACCGGCACGCCGCCGATCACCTGGCGGACTATCCGGAAGGCACCTCGCGGGTGCTGCGCGAGGCGATCGGCCGCGCCTTCGGGCTCGATCCCGACCGCATCATCTGCGGCGCCGGCTCCGACGAAATCCTCAATCTCTTGGCGCACGCTTTTCTCAGCCATGGCGACGAGGCGATCTCCACCACCCACGGCTTTCTGGTCTACCCGATCGCCACCTTGGCCAGCGGCGCCCGGAACGTGGTCGCGCCCGAGACCAATTTCACCGCCGATGTCGACGCGATCCTGCAACGGGTCACGGCGCGCACCAAACTCGTGTGGCTCGCCAACCCGAACAACCCGACCGGAACCTATCTGCCGTTCGACGAGGTCAAGCGGCTGCGCGCCGGTCTGCCGCCGCATGTGCTGCTGGTGCTGGACGCCGCCTATTCCGACTACGTGTTGCGCAACGACTACGAGTTCGGCATCGAGCTGGTCGCGACCACTGAAAACACCGTGGTGACCCACACCTTCTCCAAGATCCACGGGCTGGCGGCGCTGCGGATCGGCTGGATGTTCGGCCCGGCCCACATCGTCGATGCGGTCAACCGCATCCGCGGGCCCTTCAACGTCTCGACCCCGGCGATGCTGGCGGCGGCGGCGGCGATCGAGGACACCGCGCATGTCCAGATGTCGAAGGCGCACACCGAACGCTGGCGCAACTGGCTGACGGAAGAGATTCAAAAGCTCGGCCTCAAGGTGACGCCGAGCGTGGCGAACTTCGTGCTGATCCATTTCCCGCTCGATAAAGGCAAAACCTCAGCCGAGGCCGACGGCTTCCTGACCCAACGCGGCCTGGTGCTGCGCGCGGTGACCAATTACGGCCTGCCGCACGCATTGCGCATGACCATCGGTACCGAGGAGGCCAATCGGCTGGTGGTCGATGGCCTGCGCGACTTCATGGCGCAAAAGTGAGCGCTGCGCCTCACTTCAAACGTGTCGCGCTGATCGGCTTCGGCCTGATCGGCGGCTCGATCGCGCGCGCCGCGCGGCTGCAGGGGCTGGCCGGCGAAATCGTCGCCACCGCGCGCTCGGCCAGGACGCGGGAGCGCGTCGCCGAGCTCGGCATCGTCGATCGTGTGGTCGAGACCAACGCGGAAGCGGTCGATGACGCCGATCTCGTCATCCTCTGCATCCCCGTCGGCGCCTGCGGGCCGGTGGCGCAGGAGATTGCGCCGTTCCTCAAAACTGGCGCCATCGTCTCCGATGTCGGCTCGGTGAAGGGTGCCGTGGCGCGCGACATGGCGCCTTATATTCCGCCAGGCGTTCATTTCGTCCCGGCGCATCCGGTCGCCGGCACCGAGCATTCCGGTCCCGATTCCGGCTTCGCGGAACTGTTCATCGATCGCTGGTGCATTTTGACGCCGCCGCAAGGCACCGATCCGGGCGCGGTGGAAAGACTGCGCGCGTTCTGGGCCGGCTTTGGCGCCAAGGTCGAGATCATGACGCCCGACCATCACGACCTGGTGCTGGCGATCACCAGCCATCTGCCGCATCTGATCGCCTACACCATCGTCGGCACCGCCGACGAACTCGAAGAGGTCACGTCGTCGGAAGTGATCAAATTTTCCGCCGGCGGCTTTCGCGACTTTACCCGCATCGCCGCCTCCGATCCCACGATGTGGCGCGACGTGTTTCTGACCAACAAGGACGCGGTGCTGGAAATGCTCGGCACCTTCAACGAGGATTTGTCGAAACTCACCCGCGCGATCCGCCGCAACGACGGCGAGGCGCTGTTCGAGCATTTTTCCCGCACCCGCGCCATCCGCCGCGGCATCGTCGAGATCGGCCAGGATTCGGCCGCCCCCGACTTCGGCCGGCCGCATGCGCAATTGGGGAAGAAGCCGGAGTGAGAAAGCGGGGATTTGGCGCTTGGCGCCGCAGCGTGGGCAACGTTTCGACGGCGGCGATTCAAAACAGCGGCGGCACCTGCGCCACCTTCAGGGGCCCGAGCAACACCGCGCCGTCGACGAAGCGCAGTGGAAAGGATCGCGCCTTCCTGCCTTCGAGCACGGCTTCGGTGCCGAGCGAATTGATTCCCGCGGCGACGCCGGCATTGGAATTCTGCTTGATGACCTTGCCGAGACCCGGAATGGCCCTGTCGAGCGCGCCGAACAGATTGTTGATGTCCTGGGTCTTGACGCCGGGCGCGACGCGATCGAGCGTCGCCTGCGGCACGCCCTCCTCCAGCATCTTCTCAATACCAAGCGCCGGGATCACTTTCTCGATACCCGCCACCGTCATCTGCAATTCGCCGGCGATCCGCCCGGCGGCGGTGAGGCTGAGCGTGCCGGCGGCCACCGCGATCAGATCGCCCTGTTGAATCCGCGACTGTGCGATCTCGACATGGCCGCCCGCAGCCTGGAGCTCGCGGAATCGTTCGGGCCATGGCTTTGGTGAAAAATCCCTCAGCCCGGTCAACCTGGTCCGCACGTCGGCATCGAACGGCGCTGAGAGCAGCGGATGCACCTCGCGCACACTGCCGCCGGCGATCTGCAGCACGGTTTCGATCACCGGATTTTCGGTCGGCGATCCGTCGGCAAGGCGGCCGTGCAGCTCGACATGGCTTGCGCGCGCCAGCGGCGTCGGACCGGAAGCATTGATGCGGTCGATCGCGGGATCGTCGAACACGATGGCGGCGCGCCGCGGGACGGCCGGCAGGCCGACCACGCTGCTGCGGGCCTTGCTCCAGTTCACCGTCATCGACGGCAGCTCGCCGCGATCGGCGATCGTCGCCGGCGCCTTGAATTCCGCGATCAGCAATTTGGGGTCGTAGATTTGCGCCACCACCAGGATTTCGCCGAGCCGCGCGGTGAATGATGACTGCGCCGCCGCCGTCTGCGAAACCAGCGACACGCTGGCGTCGTCGCAGCGCACTTCAAGCCGGAACGGGAAACCGGCGACCGTCCGCTTGCCGCAGTCATAGACCCGGCCGGATTTCGCCTCCTGCGCGCGCCAGGCATCGGCGCGGACGCCGACCTCGGCGGCGGCGTAGAACCAGAACGCGCTCCAGGCGCTGGCTGCGACCAGGAGCAGAACGGGCATGATGAAAAGGCGCCAAAGCGGGCGCCGGCGCGGCGCGTGGGTCATGTCGGGCATGCGGCGACCTTTGGCGGATGATTTTGTCAAATGTAAGCGACCGAGCCGGGCAGCGAAAGCCGTTGAATTCCACTTCGCTTCGCCCCGCGGTTCTGCTAGCCGTGCGCGCCATGTCAGCCATGACCCTGTCCGAAGCGGAACTGTCCAAAGGCGACCTGTGGGTATTCGGCTATGGTTCGCTGATGTGGCGGCCGGGTTTTGAATTCATCGAGCAGGTGCCGGCGCGGCTGATCGGCGAGCATCGTGCGCTCTGCGTCTATTCGTTCGACCATCGCGGCACCCCGGAACAGCCCGGTCTCGTGCTCGGGCTCGACCGTGGCGGCGCCTGCCGCGGCATCGCATTCCGGGTCGCGGCAAGGCAGCGCGACGACACGGTGGCGTATTTGCGCGGCCGCGAGCAGACCACAAACGTCTATCGCGAGGTGATGCGCTCGGTGTGGCTGGAAAACGAGGCAAGGCAACGCGTCAGCGCGCTGGCCTATGTGGTCGATCGCGGCCATGTGCAATATGCCGGCCGGCTCTCGCTGGCCGAGCAGCTGCGCTTCGTGCAGCAGGGCCACGGCCGCTCGGGAAACAACCGCGACTATGTCCTCTCCACCGTGAAGTCGATCGAGGCGCAAGGCTTTCGCGATCCGCAATTGCATCAACTGGCGATGATGCTGCACGACGCCCATCCGCTTCACCCGGCCGTGCAGCAGCAGAGCTAGCGATCGCTACACCTTCGCCGGCGCCGAACTCGGCACCCGGCCGAACAACTCGGCCTGCTCGCGGCGCGCCGTCTCGACCAGCCGGTTGGTGGCATCCTCGATCACGGTGGAAACGCGCGAAAGGAATTCCCTGCGCGACAGGCCTGGCGGCAGCGGATCGAGAAATTCGACCACCAGCGTGCCGGGATAGCGCATGAAGGTGCGGCGCGGCCAGAACAGCCCGGAATTGAGCGCGACCGGCAGGCAGGTGACGCCGCAGTCGACATAGATCAGGCCGATGCCGGACTTGTAGCTCGGCGCGGCATCGACGGGGGTTCGCGTGCCCTCGGGGAAAATAATCAACTGACGGCCGCGCCGAACCGCCTCGGCGGCACGGCGGGCCATATCCTTCAGCGAGCGGCCGCCGGCGCTCCGGTCGATCCCGATCATGTTGGCCTTGATCAGGTACCAGCCGAAGAACGGAATCCACGTCAGTTCGCGCTTGAGGATATAGAGCGGCTGGTCGAAAAACTGCAGCAGCGCGAAGGTTTCCCACATCGACTGATGCTTGGAAGCGACGATCAGCGGCCCTTCCGGAATCTTTTCGAGCCCGCGATATTCCACCCTGGTGTTGCAGATCACCCGCAACAGCCAGATGCTGCTCGCCGCCCAGTAGCCGGCGATCCGCAGGATCGCCCGGCGCGGCATCAGGAACGTCGGGATGGCGACGATCAGCCAAAACACCAGCAGCACGTAGAACAGTACGTTGTAGACCAGCGCGCGCAGGAAAATCAGAAACATCGCATACCCGGATCAGTTGGCTTGAGCCGTCGCCGGCCGGCGTGGCGCAGGCGAGCCGCCGGCCTGGTCCGCGAGCTCGGGCATCAGATCGAGGCCGGCATTGGCGAGACGCACCCTCATTTCCGCGGCGACATATTTCGCGTACTCCGATAGCAGCAGGCGGAAGGTCGCGCCGCTCGTCCACCACGGTTCGTCGCGCCATCGCTCGCCGACCACCGCGAACGGGATCAGCATGATGCCCGGCATCGCATGCGACAATTCCACGACGGCCCGCGGCATATGGTAATTCGATGTCACCACGATCAGTGACTTGAACCCGCGCTCGCGCGCCCAGCGCCGCGCCTCCGCCGCGTTGCTGCGCGTGTTGACGGCCGAGCGGTCGAGGTCGACGCAGCAGCCCAGCAGCGACTGACTGTCCGGCAGCGAACGGGAAATGTCGCTGGCGTCATTGGTCGGGTACACGCCCGAGATCAACAGCCGCTTGCCGTAGCCGGCGGCCAGCAATTCCATGGCGTCGGAGACGCGCGAGGAGCCGCCGGTCAGCACCACGATGCCGTCGGCCTTGCGCGCGGGCCGTATTTCCACGCCGCGCAATTGCGAGAGAAAGGCGACGAAGCCCGCCGCAGCGGCTACGAAAGTGATCGCCAGCGTCGCGACAACAGTCGCGCGCAGCCATCCCCGTGGCGGCGCCACGAGCGCATTCGGCGAGTTGTCGTCGGGCTGCAGACTCATCGGATCCGGTTTCCCCTCAGGGTAATTCTAGAGCGTTTTCGGCCGAAGTGGAATCCGCTTTGCACCATCAGTCGATATCGTCCAGCGTGGCAAACAGGGTCCGCCGCGAGGCCCAAGCGGTGATCGCCGCGATCAGCACCGCTTGCGCCGCGAGCGCCAGATAACCCGACGGGCGCAGCGAGAATGTCCCCAGCAGCGCCGCGAACTGATCGCCAACCGGGGTGCCCGAGAACCAGCCGGCAACCGATTCGGAGAAGCCGAACAGCAGCATCGCGGCGCCGCCCCCGATCAGTCCGCCTTCGAGGCCGAGCCTCAGGAAATGCCGCAGGAAGCGGTTGGCGATGTAGCTGTCGCCGGCACCGACGAAATGCAGCACCTCGACGATCGGCCGGTTCGCCGCCATCGCGCCGCGGGTGGCAAAGGACACCGAAATGATGGTCGCGATGATCACCAAAGCGAGGATGCCGATGCCGGCGAACACGGTGGCTCCGGTCATCGAGCGCATCCGCTCGATCCAGGCGCGATGATCGTCGACCGTGGCCGACGGCGCCACCCTGGTCACCCGGCTGCGCAGCGCCGCCAGATCGAGCGAGGTGCCGGGCTGGACCCGGGCAACGATCACGCGCGGCACCGGCAACTCCTCGAGCGAAAGACCGCTGCCGAGCCACGGCTCCAGCAATCTTGCCGACTCCTCCTTGCTGAACGGCTTGACCTGAAGGATGCCGGGCTGCGTCCGCATCGCCTCGGCGGCGGCGTCGGCATCGCGGCCGAGGTCGCGCCCACCCTGCGGGCGCACCTGCAGGGTGATTTCGCTCGCAACCTCCGACTGCCATTCCGCCGCCGAGGCGCCGACCAGGAGCACCGTGCCGGTAGTGATCGAGG
>NZ_JBAVNZ010000172.1:0-3705 GCF_049691595.1 Bradyrhizobium sp. | reverse complement strand
CAGGACGCCTGCCCAGCGCCAGCCCGGCAGCAGGCTCAACGTGGTCAGCGCGCCGTCGGACCTGAAATGCGCGACGCCGCCATGGATCACGGCGTTGGTGTCGGGATCGCCGGGGTCGATGCCGAAGGCGTGCGCCAGACGCGTTCCGTAGTCCGACTGAATCGCGGTGAAGCGGAATCGTCTTTCGACGTCGCGCGTGGCGATGAAGCGGACCCAGCGCGAGCAGAACACGCAGACGCCGTCATAGAGGATCACATCATCGTCGGGCCACAGGCTCATCGCCGGCATCATAGGCCATGTGCCATCCGGCGTCAGCAGGGTCAGGGTTTTTTGGCGGCCGTCGGCCGCAGCCGCTTCAGCGCGCGGTCGAGCTCCGGTGCCGCGAGTTTGACGCCGCCCTCGGTTTCCGGCAGCCAGTGTCCCTCGCTGCCGTAAGCCACAAGCACCTGAAGATCCACTTTTCCGCCGCCGCCGCGAAACGCCTCCGCCAGTTGTCGCGACAGCGTCGGCGAAAAATAGCTGTCGTTGGCCGCCACCAGCCACGTCACCGGCACGCGCGCGGTCTTGCCGAATTCGCTCGCCGACGACATCAGCGTGTGCGGCGCGCAGACCTGATTGGGAAAATCATTGGCGCGGCCGCCGCGGCCCGGCGCGAACGCAACGATGGCGGATACGCCCGGCGGATTTTCGCCGGCCAGGGCCAGCGCGCCCCATCCGCCGGCGGAGTGGCCGACGATGACCGCGCCATCCGGCCGGATGAACGGTTGCCCACGCAGATAGTTGAGTGCCGCGCCAATCGCCTCCGCGGTGGCGCGCCCGGCACGGGAATAATCGGCTTCGTCGCAGCCGCCCTGGTCCTCCAGATATTTCCCGCCGGTCGCGCCATGCCCCGGCCGTTCCGGCACCAGCACCGCAAAACCGCGCGCGACCAGCCAGGCCGACAGCGCGCGATATTCCGGTGGCGGCATTTGCGCGCGACGCAGCACGTTCTGGCTGGAGGCGTGCGCGATCAGCGCCAGCGGAAACGGGCCAGCGCCGGGCGGGCGAAACAGCACGGCATGCGCCGGCGTGCCGGAATCGGGCGATGGCACCAGCCATTGCTGCAGGCGGTTTGGCGCGCCTTCGCCGCCTTGCGCGCCGAATCCCGGCTGCGCCGACACGGTCTGCGGAGCAAGCGCCATCAACACAACCAGAGCGGATGATAGTTTGGCCGAGTGCATGAGCCCTGACGTAGCCTCATCCCTTGTTTTGAAGGGTTTTCTTCACGCCAACCGCTGCCCGCTTCGCCGCGAACGCCACGGCGGCGTGTCCAGATTCGCCGACAGAATACCGGCAACGAATCAAATCCGGGGTATTTTTCCGTGACATGGACATGTTCGCCGGGCTGGAGCGGCTTCGCAATGCCCCGCCAGGCATCAGCGAACGGCCGGTCAGGGCAATGCTTTGTCCTCTTTCGGCACAAGTGAACGAAAAACTGATGCAGAAAATCCACAGGTTAACCCATAATTAACGATAGACCTTGAAGGCGGCGCGCCGACTTGCTTTGATTAGCACCATGAGCACAACCCTGATCGAGGTTCGGCCGGCCAAAGCTGCGGATGCGGCCGCGGTGGCGTCAACCCATGACGAAGCCTGGCGCTCGGCCTATCAGGGCATCATCCCCGGCGCCGAACTGGAAAAGCTGATCAACCGCCGCGGCCCGCAATGGTGGGACAGCGCGATCCGCAAGGGCAGCCGCGTCAGCGTGCTGGTGTTCGGCGACAGGATCGCCGGCTATGCCAATTACGGCCGCAACCGTGCCCGCAGCCTGCATTTCGAAGGCGAGATCTACGAACTCTATTTGCGGCCGGAATTCCAGGGCCTCGGCTTCGGGCGCCGCCTGTTCACCGCCGCCCGGCGCGACCTGGTGCAGAGCGGCCTGAAGAGCATGGTGATCTGGGCGCTCTCCGACAACGATCCGGCGACGCAGTTTTACCGCGCGCTCGGCGGCCGCATGGTGGCGCGCTCCTCGGAGAAGTTCGGGCCGAAGTCGCTCGACAAGGTCGCCTTCGCCTGGACCAATTGAGACCGGCAATTCTCCGGCATTGGCTGCGCGACGAGCGGCCTTGACCCGCGCGCCTTCACCGATGTCGGTTCCACTTCACGGCCAGGCGGAGTTCTCATGCGCATCGACGCCATCTCGATCGGAATCAATCCGCCGCATGACGTCAATGTCGTGATCGAAGTTCCCGTTGGCGGCGAGCCGATCAAATACGAGATGGACAAGGAAGCCGGCACGCTGGTGGTCGATCGCTTCCTCTATACGGCGATGCGCTATCCCGGCAATTACGGCTTCATCCCGCACACGCTGTCCGGCGACGGCGATCCCTGCGACGTGCTGGTCGCCAACACCCGCGCGATCGTGCCGGGCGCGGTGATGAGCGCGCGGCCGGTCGGCGTGCTGTTGATGGAAGACGAGGCCGGCGGCGACGAGAAGATCATCGCGGTGCCCTCCTCGAAACTGACCCAGCGCTACGACAAGGTGAGGAACTACAGCGACCTTCCCGACATCACGCTGCAGCAGATCCAGCACTTCTTCGAGCACTACAAGGATCTCGAACCCGGCAAATGGGTGAAGGTGCTGCGCTGGGGCAACGCCGAGGACGCGCACCGGCTGATCCTGGAAGGCATCGCGCGGGCGAAGAAGTAAGAATGGATCGGGCTTGCGCAGCCCGTTTTTCGTCATTGCGAGCGCAAGCGAAGCAATCCATCTTTCCTTGCGCGGTGCGATGGATTGCTTCGTCGCTTTGCTCCTCGCAACGACGGGGTGAGAGCCGCGTCGCGGCCTTACACCCCCGGCGCCGGCAGGCCGGCAATCGTGCAGGCCGCGCGCAGCGTGTTGACCAACAGGCATGCCACCGTCATCTGGCCGACGCCGCCGGGCACCGGGGTGATCGCGCCGGCGACATCGAGCGCTTCCTGAAAGGCGACATCGCCGACCAGCCGGGTCTTGCCGCCGTCCGCCGGCAGCCGGTTGATGCCGACATCGATCACGGTGGCGCCCGGCTTGATCCAGTCGCCGCGCACCATTTCCGCCCGGCCTACCGCGGCATAAACCAGATCGGCGCGGGCGCAGAGTTTTGCCAGCTCGCGCGAGCGCGAATGCGCGATCGTCACCGTGGCGTTTTCGTTGAGCAGCAATTGCAGCAGCGGCCGGCCGACCAGGCTGGAACGGCCGATCACGATGGCGTTCATGCCTTCCAGCGAGGCATGCACGCTTTTGGTCAGGATGATGCAGCCGAGCGGCGTGCAGGGCGACAGCGCGGAAAATCCGCTGGCGAGCCGGCCCGCATTGCTCGGATGCAGCCCATCGACATCCTTGGCGGGATCGATGGCGTTGATGATGGTCTCGGTATGCAGCGATCTCGGCAGCGGCAATTGCACCAGAATGCCGTGCACCAGGGGATCGCGGTTGAGCCGCGCGATCAGCGCCAGCAGATCGGCTTGCGCGACGTCGGCCGGCAGCTTGTGGTCGAACGACGCCATGCCGGCGCCCTGCGTCTGCGTATGCTTGCCACGGACATAGACCTCGCTGGCAGGGTCGTTGCCGACCAGCACCACGGCCAGGCCCGGGGTCAGCTGATGCTCACGCTTGACCCGCGCGACTTCATCGGCAACGCGGGCGCGAAGCTCCGCGGCGATGGCCTTTCCATCGATGATACGGGC
>NZ_JBAVNZ010000171.1:0-5268 GCF_049691595.1 Bradyrhizobium sp. | reverse complement strand
GGAGGTTGGCAGCTCGCCGCGCAGGCTGGCGGCCTGATCGCCGGCCAGGCCGACCGATATCTTCTCGGCGCGTTTCTTGCGCCGCAGTTTGTCGGATATTACACCATCGCCCAGCGGCTCGAGGAAGCCATTTACACCGGCATCCTGAAGGTTGGCGAAATCCTGTTTCCGTTTTTCAGTACGCTGCAGAAAGAGGCCAGCGATCGCAAGGCCGATCTGCTGTTCCGCGCTTCCTGGATTCTCAACGTGCTCGCCGCGAGCGCGCTCGGAGCCCTGATCCCGGTCGCGGGCCGGCTGCTTCATCTCTGGACCGGCGCCGAAGTGGCCGCTGAAGCCCAGTCGGTGCTGGTCGTGCTTTCGATTGCCGGCATGCTCGGATGCAGCCTGAATGTTTTTGCCTTCTATCTCCTGGCCCACGGCCAGTCCCGCTCGATTGCCTTGATCTCGGTGGTGACGGCCGTGTTCACGCTTGGCACCAGCGCCGTCGCGTTGCCCTATCTGGGATGGCAGGGCGCGGGCTGGAGCGCCTGTATCGGCACGATCGCCCAAATGGTCACAGCCGTGTTCCTGCTGCGTCGAAGCTTCAGCCTCGATGGCATGTGGTCGCAAGTGGCCCACTTCGTCGTGCTGCCGCTGGGAGCGGGCATTGCAACGGCGCTGGTGCTGCGCGTGTCGGTCGGTGACACGATGTTCGACCGGGAACCGTCCTGGTGGTACGTGGGAGGACTCTACGGCCTCGCGGCCGGTATCATTTTTGTCGTCGTGGTCGCAGCCTCCGGGATCGGCCCGCACGGGACCGCCTGCTGGCGCGATTTGCGCGTCATTGCGAAGCGGTTGCTGCCATTGAAGGCGCGATGACATGTGCGGTATTGCTGGCATCGTTAGCATCCGGGGCAAGCCGGTTGAGCCTGGGGAGATCTCGCGCCTCACGAGCCTGTTGGCGCATCGCGGCCCGTTCGGTGAGGGGAGCTGGTTCAGCGCGGACCGCGATCTGGCGTTCGGCCACCGGCGGCTGGCGATCATCGATCCCGGAGCCGGCGGTTACCAGCCGATGCAGTCCGCCGATGGCCGCCATATCATCGTGTTCAATGGTGAAATCTATAACTTCCTCGAGCTTCGCAGCGAACTCGAGGCGGCGGGCGCGGTGTTCCGCAGCCAGTCCGATACCGAGGTCATTCTGGCGGCGTGGCAAGCCTGGCGGGAAGGGATGTTGACGCGCTTCAACGGTATGTGGGCCCTGGCCATCTTCGACACCCACAGCAAGGAATTGTTCCTGGCGCGCGACCGCTTCGGTATCAAGCCGCTGTTGTATGCGATGTCGCCCGAGCGCTTTGTTTTCGCGTCCGAGCAGCGCGCCCTCATGCGCAGCGGTCTGATCGCCGCCACGCTGGATGCGGATGTGGCGCGGCGGCTGTTGCTCGATGCCTTCGGCGTTGAGGGAAGCGAACGTACCCTCTGTCGGGAGGTGCGCCGACTGCAGGCGGGTCATTGCATGTGGCTGCGACAGGGCCGACTGGAGATCAAGCGCTGGTGGCGAACGGTCGATCATCTACCGGCGCTGCCGACCAGCGATGCCGAGCGCGTCGAGCGTTTCGGCGAACTGTTTCGGAGCGCCGTTGCCTTGCGAATGCGCAGCGACGTTCCGATCGGCACCTGTTTGTCAGGCGGGTTTGATTCATCGGCTGTCATCTGCGCCATGGCGGCGCACGAAAGGGCCGGGATGGGACCGCGCGACAGCATCTCCTGGCGCCACGCCTTTGTCGCGACATTTCCGGGCGCGATCAACGATGAGCGGCCGATGGCCGAGGAGGCGGCAGCCTGGGCTGATGTCGCTCCGACTTACCTTGAGATCGGCCGCGACGATGCGCTGACCGAACTCGACCGAATCCTGGATGACAACGATGACGTCTATATCGCGCTTCCAACGGCTGTCTGGTTGATCTATCGGGAACTCAGCCGCCAGAACGTGACGGTGTCTCTGGACGGTCACGGGGCGGACGAGCTGATGGGAGCCTATTTCCAGGAAGGGCAATCGGCGACGTTCCGGATGCGAAATATGCTCGCGGGAGTTTCGTCCAGTTCGGCGCTGGCCAGACGCGGCGTCGACTTGCTGCGGGCGCTGATGATCAGGCGCCAGGGTCACTATTTCCTGCGCGGCGGCCTGCGCGATGTTCCGGCGCAGTTTGCGCTGGTCGGCGACGATGACCCGCTGCCGCGCGATTGGGGGCCATTGAACCGGCGCCTCTATCGCATGTTTCACGGCACCGTGCTGCCGACGATTTTGCGGAACTTCGACCGGCTTTCGATGGCGCACGGCATCGAAGTCCGAATGCCGTTCATGGACTGGCGGCTGGTGACCTATACGATGGCGTTGCCCGAGACAATCAAATCATCCGACGGCTACACCAAGGTGATCGCGCGGCGGGCGATGGAAGGCCGGATGCCCGAGTCGATCCGCATGGGACGTCGGAAAGTGGGCTTCAATTCGCCGATGCCGGAATGGCTGAATGGAGCGCTCTCGGACTGGACCATCGCGTTACTGGATCGAAACGTTCCGGCATTCACGGAAATCGTCGAGGAGAACCGGCTGCGCGAGGCGGTCCTTCGACTTAACCGGACCAAAGCCTGGGATTGGGAATCGGTCGGCCGCATCTGGCCATATCTCAACATGAAGTGGATGCTGGGGCAGTCGACCTGGCAAAGCCCGTGAAATGCCGGACCAAGCTCGCCGTAGTCTGGCAGGCACTTTATCTGGCCAAGACCATCAGCGACCAGCCTCCCAGCAGGCGCGCGGCAAGATCGGGCGATAGGCGTGAGAGCAGCCACCGCGGAACATTCATCAGGTTCGCTCGCAATCCCCGGTTGGGCAGCTCCATCGCCATCGCGGTCAGATGATGGTCGATGATCTCGTATCCTGCGTATCTGACCGTCTCGATCGCTGTCTGTTTGGTG
Organism: Bradyrhizobium sp.; assembly: GCF_049691595.1. Taxonomy (GTDB): domain Bacteria; phylum Pseudomonadota; class Alphaproteobacteria; order Rhizobiales; family Xanthobacteraceae; genus Bradyrhizobium. The sequence goes on along the minus strand of NZ_JBAVNZ010000171.1, from coordinate 2,316 downwards.
AAGTAGTGAAGATGTCCCACGCTCTTTCTGGCATCAAGCAGCGCCTGGCTCCTGAAGACGGACTGGACCGAGAGATCAAGCGGAATGTGAAACACCTTGTACTTGGCGAACTTCTTCAGGGAACGAACAAAGCCGATGTAATCGTCGACGTGCTCGAAGACGTCGATGCACAGCAGCGCGTCGAAATGGACGTTGTCGTGGAAGATGCTCTTGTTGACGAATTGGACGCCGGGGCGTTCCCGTTCCGATGCCAGCTTGAACGCCTGGCTCGACATCTCGTAACCGACAAACGTGCTGCCAGGCAGCTTTGTCTTCAGCTGAACAAGAATCTCTCCGGCGCCACAGCCCACCTCGACGATCCGCGCGGGCTTGATCGAATTGCGATCGAGAATCTCGAATATCCTGGCGGCCTTCCATGGCGAATCCTCGACATGCCACGAGGGATTGTTCGCGAGGTATTCGGCGTTGTCATAGATGGACGCATCATTCAAGTCATGCTTCGCTACTCCATCATCGGTCATTTCCCGCTCCTCGATCGACGCTTCCGGCGGATGTAATTCGACTGTCTGGCAGGAGCTGCGCCCGGATGTCAATCGCGGCATATTGTTGCGTGGCGCGGCATTTGGTGCAAATGGTTCGTCGCCACTCGAGAACGAGTTCGGGACGATTGGCAAACCGGCCGGGGCCGCAGGAGTTTTTGACCGGGCCGTATCGAGCGGCTGCTATTCGAGTTGCAAGGCAATCCTGGTCCCAGAAAATGCGCCTGTTCCAGAACAGCGGTATCTATCCCTCCTACCTGCGTCATCTAAATCACCTGGCGGCGCGCGCGACGACATTCGCCGAGCGGCGCCGTATCTTCCTGAGCGACCGGTTCGGCGCGCTGCATTTTCTGCAACCTGTGCTCGCCGGCGAGCCGAATGCTTTCTTCACCAATGGGGACGATGAGGTTCTTCAGTACTATTGGGCGCGCGAGAACGGGATGGCGGCGAGGAGTTCGCTCGAGGAGATTCTTCTGGCGCAGATTGAGCATCATCGAACGGAAGTGTTCTACAATCTTGATCCGGTTCGTTATCCCAGCCGTTTCGTCGGCAAATTGCCCGGGTGCGTTAGAAAGACAATTTGCTGGCGCGCCGCGCCGTCAGGGCGTGCCGATCTCTCGAAATATCATCTGCTGGTGTGCAACTTTCCGTCGATACGGGAAGACTGGAGGGGCAAGGGATGCCAGGTCGGGGAGTTCTTCCCCGCGATTGATCCCGCGATGGACCAGTATGCTTTCGACGAGAGGCCGATCGACATTCTCTTTGTGGGCGGATACTCGCGCCATCATTCCGCGCGCGCGAAGATCCTCGAGCAGATCGCGGGTCTCGCCGGGTCGCGGCACGTCGTCTATTGCCTCGATGCGTCGCGCCTGACGCGCCTTGCGGAAAGCCCGTTCGGCCGCCTTCCGCCGTTGCGAAAACACCGCCTTCCCGCCGCCATCGCCCGCATCGCTCGCCCGCCGGTGTTCGGACGACAGCTTTACGATCTGATCGGACGATCGAAGATCGTCCTCAATGGCGCCATCGACATGGCGGGCAGGGATCGCGGCAATATGCGCTGCTTTGAGGCGATGGGCTGCGGTGCGCTGCTGGTGTCCGACGCCGGCAATTATCCGCAGGGCATGGAGCCTGGAGTGACCATCGAGGTCTATGAATCCGCCGACGATGCCGTAAGGCTTGTCGAAGCGCGCCTCGATAACGCCGCGGGCCGGGCGGCGATGGCGGCCGAGGGACGGCGCCAAATTTCGCAATTGTATGCCAAGCCGCTGCAATGGAAGCGGTTTGTCGATCTCGTCGCGCAGATTTAGCTGTGTTAGAAGCCGTCGCAGAAAAGTTGGCGACAGGCCCTGCATCGCAGCTGCCGGATGATTGATGGATAGGTCCAGGTAATGCGCACAGATGAGCTGACTTATCGACTCAAATGGTTGCTCGACAGTGCGGCCGCGCCGGTATTTAGAATGCGTCGTCAACCGTTCAGCCCGGGATATCAGGCCGCAAGGGTGCAGCTCATCACTTCCGCCATCGATCAAGGCATTCTTGGCGGCGATCAGGATTTGCCGGCGGGCTACGGGATCGCGATGGACGAACGTGTCGTGGAGTATCCATGGGTGTTCGCGAGATTGGGCAATGTCGGGAAAATGCTGGATGCCGGGTCGTCTCTCAATCATGATTTCCTGCTGCAACGGCCGCCGCTCAGGGGTGCCGACCTCACCATCATGACGCTCGCGCCCGAGAAGCGCTGCTATTGGCACGATGGTTATTCGTATGTATTCGGCGA
>NZ_JBAVNZ010000170.1:0-25088 GCF_049691595.1 Bradyrhizobium sp. | reverse complement strand
ACGATGGCGTGTTCATCGGCATGCACGGTTTCGGCGCCAGCGCCCCTGCCAAGGCGCTTTTCCAGCACTTCGGCATTACCGCCGAGGCCGCCGTTAACGCTGCCCTGGAACGGCTGGGGTGACGGTTGAGCTCGTCGGAAAAAAGGACTACCTAACTTCCACAGTTTCCGTTCTCGCCCGGCCGAACCGGGCGATCCGCCGTAGCATTTCCGTGGCGCGCGCTCCGCGGGGATGGCACCAGCTATCAGACCAGCTCTAGAGGAGAGACGAGCATGGCAGTCCGGGTCGCGATTAACGGGTTTGGCCGCATCGGCCGCAACGTGCTGCGCGCCATCGCCGAGTCCGGCCGCCGGGATATCGAGGTGATCGCGATCAACGATCTCGGCCCGGTCGAGACCAACGCCCATTTGCTGCGCTTCGATTCCGTGCATGGCCGTTTTCCCGGCACCGTCACCGTCGAAGGCGACACGATCAGCCTCGGCAACGGCAAGATCAAGGTCACCGCGCACCGCGATCCTGCAACGCTGCCCTGGAAAGACCTCGGCGTCGATATCGCGCTGGAATGCACCGGCATCTTCACCGCCCGCGACAAGGCGGCCGCGCATCTGGCCGCCGGCGCCAGGCGCGTGCTGGTGTCGGCGCCGGCCGACAATGCCGACGCGACCATCGTGTTCGGCGTCAACCACGACAAGCTGACCAGGGACCATCTCGTCGTCTCCAACGGCTCCTGCACCACCAACTGCCTCGCGCCCGTCGCCAAGGTCTTGAACGACACCGTCGGCATCGAGATGGGCTTCATGACGACGATCCACGCCTATACCGGCGACCAGCCGACGCTCGATACCCTGCACAAGGACCTCTATCGCGGCCGCGCCGCGGCGATGTCGATGATCCCGACCTCGACCGGCGCTGCGAAAGCGATCGGCCTGGTGCTGCCGGAATTGCAGGGCAAGCTCGACGGCGTCGCGATCCGGGTGCCGACGCCCAACGTCTCGGTGGTCGATCTCAAGATCGTTGCCAAGCGCAAGACTGATGTGAAGGAAATCAACGAGGCGATGAAGCGGGCCTCCGAACAGCAGCTCAAGGGCATTCTGGGCTACACCACCGCACCCAACGTCTCGATCGACTTCAACCACGATCCGCACTCGTCCACGCTCCACATGGACCAGACCAAGGTGCAGAACGGCACGCTGGTGCGGGTGATGTCCTGGTACGACAATGAATGGGGCTTTTCCAACCGCATGGCGGATACCGCCGTGGCGATGGGGAAGTTGCTGTAAGTCAAGTCTTGTTTCCCGGACGCGGTGCAGCGTGTCTTCACGCTGCTCCGCTGAGCCGGGACCTGGCACAACATGGGTCCCGGTTCTGCAGCGCACCGAGGAGCCTGTACTCGGGCGGCGCGAAGCGCGGACCCGAGTGCGCTGCGTAGCGCCCGGGACAAGAGACCGCCAATGCCAAAATCATTCCGTACCCTCGATGACGTCGACGTGAAGGGCAAGCGCGTGCTGCTGCGCGTCGATCTCAACGTGCCCATGGAAAATGGCCGCGTCACCGATGCCACGAGGCTCGAACGCGTGGCGCCGACCATCACCGAGATTTCCGGCAAGGGCGGCAAGGTCATCCTGCTGGCGCATTTCGGCCGCCCCAAGGGGCGAGATCCCAAGGAGTCGCTCAAACCCGTCGCCGCCGCGCTCGCCGAGATCATCAAGAAGCCGGTCGCCTTTGCCGACGACTGCATCGGCGAGGCCGCGGCAAAGGCGGTCGGCGCGATGAAGGATGGCGACATCCTCTGCCTGGAAAATACCCGCTTCCACAAAGGGGAAGAAAAAAACGATCCTGCGTTCGTCGCGGAACTGGCCAAGCTCGGCGACATCTGGGTCAATGACGCCTTCTCGGCGGCGCATCGCGCGCATGCCTCGACCGAAGGGCTTGGCCACAAGCTGCCGGCCTATGCCGGACGCACCATGCAGGCCGAACTCGACGCGCTGGCTAGGGCGCTGGAAGCGCCGACCAAGCCGGTGATCGCCATCATCGGCGGCGCCAAGGTGTCGACCAAGATCGACCTGCTGGAAAACCTCGTCAGCAAGGTCGACGCGCTGGTGATCGGCGGCGGCATGGCCAACACCTTCCTGCATGCGCAGGGCTTCGGTGTGGGGAAATCCCTGGCCGAGAAGGATCTGGCGGCGACCGCGCGGCGGATCCTCGAAAAGGCCGAAGCCGCCAACTGCGCCATCATCCTGCCCGTCGATGCGGTAGTGGCCTATCACTTCGCGGCCAATGCGCCGTCTTATGCCTACGGCATCGACGCCATTCCCGCCGACGGCATGATCCTCGACGTCGGCCCGCAATCGATCGCGCGGATACACGCCGCGATCGACGACGCCGCGACGCTGGTCTGGAACGGGCCGCTCGGGGCGTTCGAGATGCCGCCGTTCGACCGCGGCACGGCGGTGTCGGCCAGGCACGCCGCCGCGCGGACCAAGGCCAAAAAACTGATCTCGGTCGCCGGCGGCGGCGACACTGTGGCGGCGCTGAACCAGGCCGGGGTGGCCGGCGATTTTTCCTATGTTTCGACCGCGGGCGGCGCCTTCCTCGAGTGGATGGAGGGAAAACCGCTGCCCGGCGTCGAGGTTCTCCGGGCAAAGTGACGCAACTTGAAGCGTGGGCGCTATCGGCTTATGTTACATGTAACAACTTTCATTGAAGGACATGTGCCATGACCGACGGCGCAAAGCGGGTCCGGAAGCATCGGGACAGGATGAAGGCGGCCGGCTTGAAGCCGGTGACGATCTGGGTTCCGGACGTCGATGCGCCGGGTTATGCAGAGAAGGTTGCGGAAGCAATCGCAATCGTAAACGCCAGTGAAGACGAAAAGATCATCCTCGAAGAACTATCCAATATCGAGATCGAAGGCTGGAAATGAAGCGCGGTGACTTGGTCACCGTTGTGCTTCCGGGAGCCTATGGGAAGCCTCGGCCCGCGGTAATCGTTCAGTCGGACAGATACGAAGCGATCGATTCCGTCACTTTTCTCCCGATGACGAGCGACGTTCTTCCCAAGCAGGTGTTTCGCATCACCGTTAGCCCGACGTCGGAGAACGGCCTGCAGGCGCAATCACAAATCATGGCTGACAAGTGCAGCACTTTGCCGCTAACCAAAGTTGGACAGGTATTTGGGCGTCTCGGCGCAGCCGACCTCACAAGGGTGGATCAGGCGCTGGCAGCCTTCTTGGGTTTCGTCTGAAGACTGATTGCTTTAGTTTCAGAAACAGAGACAGCGTGCCTGTCGCGACAACATGGAGAACAGGATGGCTCGCATCACCTTGCGTCAATTGCTCGACCACGCCGCCGAGCACGATTACGGGGTGCCGGCCTTCAACATCAACAATATGGAGCAGGCGCTCGCGATCATGGACGCCGCCTCCTCGCTCGACGCCCCCGTCATCATTCAGGCCTCGCGCGGCGCGCGCGCCTATGCCAACGACGTGATGCTGCGGCACATGATGGACGCAGTCACCGAAATCCATCCGCAGATTCCGGTCTGCGTCTAGTTTGACTTGCAACGATATACTGCACTGGAGGAAGCATCGATGAATCTCGCCGATCTCAACAAGGTCGCCCTCGCCATGGTCGCGCCCGGCAAGGGCATCCTCGCCGCCGACGAATCCACCGGCACCATCAAGAAGCGGTTCGACGCCATCAACGTGGCTTCGACCGAGGACAATCGCCGCGACTATCGCGAAATGCTGTTCCGCTCCAGCGAGGCGATGAGCCGGTGCATCTCCGGCGTCATCCTCTACGACGAGACTATCTGGCAAACGGCCCGCGACGGCACGCCGCTCATAAAACTCATCGAACAATCCGGCGCGATCCCCGGCATCAAGGTCGACGAGGGAACGCAGGCCTTGCCGAACTGCCCGGGTGAACTGGTCACCGTCGGGCTGGACAAGCTCGCCGAGCGCCTGAAGAAATATTACGAACAGGGCGCGCGGTTCGCGAAATGGCGCGCGGTGATCGACATCGGCAGCGGCACTGTCGGCCGGGGCATCCCGACCATGACCGCGATCCACGTCAATGCCCACGCGCTCGCGCGCTACGCCGCACTGTGCCAGGCCGCGCAGATCGTTCCGATCGTCGAGCCGGAAGTCCTGATGGATGGCGATCACGATATCGACCGCTGCTTCGAGGTGACCCAGCGCGTGCTCAACAAGACGTTTCAGGAATTGCGGGTCCAGCGCGTCGCGCTGGAAGGCATGATCCTGAAACCCAACATGGCCATATCAGGCAAGAAAAGCCCGAAACAGGCCTCCGTCGAAGAGGTCGCGGAAAAAACCATCCGGCTCTTGAAAGCCTGCGTGCCCGCCGCGGTGCCCGGCATCGCCTTCCTCTCCGGCGGACAGTCCGACGAGGACGCCACCGCGCATCTGGACGCCATGAACCGGATCGGCGGCCTGCCGTGGCGCCTCACCTTCTCATACGGCCGTGCGCTGCAGGCGGCGCCGCAAAAGGCGTGGTCGGGTAGGCCTGAGAACATCGCCGCGAGCCAGCGCGCCTTTACCCACCGCGCGCGGATGAATTCGCTGGCGACCAAAGGCGAATGGAAGGCTGATCTGGAAAAGAAGGCGGCATAGATTTGGCCACCAAACCCGTCCCGCCCCGCCGCGCGCCGCGTCTCTATCTCGCGACGCCTGAGGTGGACGATCCGTCGCCGTTGATCGCAAGCCTGCCCGGTCTGCTGGCCGCGGCCGACGTCGCCGCGGTGCTGGTGCGACTGAAGCCGACCGACCAGCGCACCATGATCTCGCGGGTCAAGGCGCTGGCGCCCGCGGTCCAGGAAGCCGGCGCCGCGCTTCTGCTTGACGGTCATGCCGAACTGGTGGCGCGCGCCGGCGCCGACGGCGCGCATCTCACCGGCATCGCCGCCTTGGAAGAGGCCTTGCCGTCGCTGAAGCCCGACCGCATCGCCGGCATCGGCGGGCTCGCCACGCGACACGATTCGATGGCCGCGGGCGAAGCCGGCGCCGATTACGTGCTGTTCGGCGAGCCCGATGCACGCGGACAGCGCCCCTCGGTCGAGGCGATCGCCGAACGCCTGCAATGGTGGGACGAACTGTTCGAGCCGCCCTGCGTCGGCTTTGCGGTTTCGCGCGAGGAGGCGGCCGAATTCGCGGCGGCGGGCGCAGATTTCGTCCTGGTCGGCGATTTCATCTGGACCGACCCGCGCGGCGCGGCGGCGGCGCTGGCCGATGTCGAACGGGCGATCCGGCAAGCGCATGGCGCAAGGCTCGGAACAGCCAGGGCCGAACAGGAATAACGCCGGAATGAGGATCTTGCGTTCCATATCGATCTGGCTCGGCTGCCTGACCTGGGCCGCGGGCGCATCGGCGCAGATTTCGCTGACGCCACCGGCGGCGCAACCGCCCGCGGGCAAGCCGTCGGCGAAGCAGGAGACGCCCGACGAAACATCAAAGGAGGCGCCGAAGCCAAAGGCGCCGGCGGTTGCCAGGAAGCCTGCCGCGCCACCGAAACCGGCCGCGGCGCCTGCACCGGCGCCGGCGCGGGCGCCCGCCTTTGAGGATCCCAATGTCGATCTCGTGTACGGCGCCTATCAGCGCGGGCTCTACAAGACCACACTGGATCTCGCAACCACGCGCGCGCTATACGCCCGCGACCCGAAGGCGATGACGATGCTCGGAGAGCTTCACGCCAACGCCATGGGCGTCAAGCGAGACGATGCGAAGGCCGCCGAATGGTACCAGCGCGCCGCCGACGCCGGCGACCGCGAGGGCATGTTCGCGCTCGCCATGATGCGCCTGGCCGGGCGCGGCGGCCGGGTCAATCGCGAGGAGGCCGTAAAACTGCTGGCGTCCTCGGCCAAGCTCGGCAATCCCAAGGCGGCGTACAATCTCGCGCTGCTCTATCTCGACGGACAGACGCTGCCGCAGGACCTCAGGCGCTCCGCGGAGCTGCTGCGCGTCGCCGCCGACGCCGGCAATCCCGAGGCGCAGTACGCGCTTGCGACCTTCTACAAGGAAGGCACCGGCGTGCCGAAGGACATCGACAAGGCGGTGCGGCTGTTGCAGGCCGCTTCGCTTGCCGACAATGTCGATGCCGAAGTCGAATATGCGATCGCGCTCTACAACGGCACCGGCACGCCGAAAAACGAAGCCGCCGCGGTGGCGTTGTTGCGCAAGGCCGCCAGGCAGAACAGCCCGATTGCGCAAAACCGCCTTGCCCGCGTATTGGTCAGCGGACAGGGCGCGCCGATCGACAAGGTCGAAGGCCTGAAATGGCACATTGTCGCCAAGACCGCCGGCAAGGGCGATCCGATGCTGGACGAGGCGCTGGCTGACCTCAGTCCTGAGGATCGCGCCAAGGCCGAGGCTGCCGCGCGCAAATGGATCGGCAGCAAATGACGCCTTGACGGCGCCCCGACAGCAGGGCACGCAGTCGGAAAACCTCTCACGGCATCTGGTCGTTCTCTCACCGCGCAAGTCTCATACCCAGCAAGCCCGGATCATGCTGCATTCAGCCCTCATCAACGTCATGGTCAAGGCCGCGCGCCACGCCGGCCGCAGCCTCAAGCGCGACCTCGGCGAGATCGAGCATCTCCAGGTGTCGCTGAAGGGGCCAGCCAATTTCGTCACGCTGGCCGACAAGCGCGCCGAACAGATGCTGTACGACGATCTCGCCAAGGCGCGGCCCGGTTACGGCTTCATCGGCGAGGAAGGCGGCACCCGCGAGGGCGCCGACAAGAGCCATACCTGGATTGTCGACCCGCTCGACGGCACCACCAATTTCCTGCATGGCATCCCGCAATTTTCGATCTCGATCGGCCTGCGGCGCGAAGACACCGTCATCGCCGGCGTGATCTACAACCCGGCCAATGAGGAACTGTATCTCGCCGAGCGCGGCAAGGGCGCGTTCCTCAACGACCAGCGGCTGCGCGTCGCCGGGCGGCGCAAGCTCAACGAGTGCGTGATCGCCTGCGGCCTGCCGCATATCGGCCGCGGCGACCACGAGCTGTCACGGCGGGAGATGGCCGAGATCCAGAACAAGGTCGCGGGCCTGCGCCGTTTCGGCGCGGCCTCCCTCGACATGGCCTTCGTGGCCGCCGGCCGCCTCGACGGCTATTGGGAGCGCAACCTGCAGCCCTGGGACATCGCGGCCGGACAGATCATGGTGCGCGAAGCCGGCGGCATGGTCTCCGGCATCGAAGGCGACGATGACCCGCTCAAGACCGGGCATGTGATCTGCGGCAACGAGTTCGTGCACGCCGAGCTGGTGAAGATTCTCAAGCCGCTGGGGAAATGAGGGCACGGACCCGAAATCGTCCGGCATGGTTTGCCGTGGCGATACCCGGTGGCGGGGCACAACGACCGAATGAGACGACCGCTCAGGACTCTGCTTGCGCAGGCGGTCCATGCGGCTCACCTGCCGCATCCTTCGCCGCTTCCCGGTCCCCCGCAAGAACCCGCTGCACGCTGACGAAGAACACCGGCACCATCAGAAGCGCAAGGATGACCACCGCGATCATGCCGCCCATGACGCCGGTGCCGAGCGCCTGCTGGCTGGCACCGCCAGCGCCGGTGGCAATCGCCATCGGCAGCACACCGCAGACGAAGGCGAGGCCGGTCATAAGGATCGGTCGGAACCGCAAACTGCACGCTTCCACGGTCGCCTCGATCAGCGGCTTGCCCTGTGCGCGCAGATCCTTGGCGAATTCGATGATGAGGATGGCGTCCTTGGCGGCCAACCCGATAATGGTGATCAGGCCGACGGTGAAATAGACGTCGTTCGGCAGGCCGCGCAGCGTCGCCGCCAGCACCGCGCCGGAGATTCCAAGCGGCACCGTCAGCAGGACGGCGATCGGAATGGTCCAGCTTTCATAGAGCGCGGCGAGCAGCAGGAACACCACCAGCGCCGAGAGGCCGAGCAAGAACGGCGCCTGCGAGCCCGACAGTTTTTCCTGCAATGATTGCCCGGTCCATTCATAACCGAAGCCGCGCGGCAGCTTGTTGGCGAGCCGCTCCATCTCAGCAATGGCGTTGCCGGAGGTGTAGCCGGTCCTCGCCTCGCCGCTGATGCGCACGGCGGGATAGAAGTTGAAGCCCGCGATCTGCGTCGGCCCCTTCGACCATTCGATCGAGGCAAAGGCGGAAAACGGTACCAGCTGGCCACGGCTGTTCCTGACATTATAATTGAGGATGTGGTCCGCGTTCATGCGGCTACCGCGATCGGCCTGCACGATCACGCGCTGCATCCGGCCGCGGTTCGGAAAGTCATTGATGTAGCTCGAGCCGAGATTGGTCGAGATCGTGCTGTTGATGTCCTCGAAGGTGACGCCGAAGGCCCCGGCCTTCTCGCGGTCGACCGCGAGATTGACCTGCGGCGCCGGCGGCAGACCCTCGACATAGACCTTTTGCAGCACCGGGCTCGCATTGGCTTCCGCGATCAGCCGGTCGGCCGCAGCCGTCAGCGCGGCATACCCCTTCTGCCCGCGATCCTGCAGGCGGAACGAGAAGCCCGAGGAATTGCCGAGATTGTCGATCGGCGGCGGCTGCAGCGCCGAAATTTTGGCGTCGCGGATCGATGAGAGGTCGCGGTTGATATCGGCCACAATCGCGGCCGCGGAATCCTTCGCCGGCCGCTCCGACCAATCCTTTAGCGAGATGAACGCCTGCGCGGTGTTCATGCCCTGACCGAGGAAGCTGAAGCCGGTGAGGAACGTCACGTTCTCGATGCCGGCGCGCCCGGCGAGATATTTTTCAACCCTTTCGACCGCTGCCGCGGTGCGCGCGTAGGAGGAATCGGATGGCGTCTGCACATCGGTCGTAATGAAACCCTGATCGTCCACGGGCAGGAAGCCGCCGGGCAGACGGATGAACGCCCAGCCCAACGCGATCAGCAGCGCTGCATAGATCAGCATCAGCCGACCGGTGCGCTCCAGCGAACCCTTGACCGTGCGTGTGTAGCGGTCACGGGTGGTATCGAGGGTACGGTTGAACCAGCCGAACACGCCCCTGCGCGCGTGACCATGGCCGGCTGTGACCGGTTTTAGCAGCGTCGCGCATAAAGCCGGCGTCAGTGACAACGCCAGCAGCGCCGAGAAGGCGATCGCGGCGATCATGGTGACCGAGAACTGCCGGTAAATGATGCCGACCGAACCCGGGAAAAACGCCATCGGCACGAACACCGCGATCAGTACCAGCGTGATGCCGATGATCGCGCCCGTGATCTGCGACATCGCCTTGCGGGTGGCTTCCTTCGGCGGCAACCCCTCCTCCGCCATGATGCGTTCGACGTTCTCGACCACGACAATGGCGTCGTCCACGAGAATGCCTACCGCGAGCACCATGCCGAACATGGTCAGCATGTTGATCGAGTAGCCAGCGATCATCAGCGTCGCACAGGCGCCGAGCAGCGCCACGGGAACTACGATGGTCGGGATGATGGTGTATCTGATATTCTGCAGGAACAGGAACATCACGACGAAGACCAGCACCACCGCCTCGACCAGCGTCAGCAACACTTTCTCGATCGAGGCCTTCACGACCGGCGTAATGTTGTAGGGAATGTCGTAGGCGATATTGGCCGGAAAGAAGCGTGACAGCTCCCTCATCTTGGCTTCGACGGCGCTTGCGGTGGCGAGCGCATTGCCGCTCGGCGACAGCAGCACTGAAAGCCCCGCGGTCGGCTTGCCGTTGAGACGCGTATTGAACTGATAGCTAAGCCCGCCGATTTCGAGGCGGGCGACGTCGCGCAACCGCACCGTCGATCCGTCGGCATTGGCGCGCAGGATGATCGCCCCGAATTCGTCGGGCGAACTGAGCTGGCCCCTGACCAGCACCAGCGCCGAAATCTTTTGCTCCGCGGCGCTTGGCTCGGTGCCGACGCTGCCGGAGGCGACCTGTGCGTTCTGGGCGGTGATCGCCTTGGTGACGTCGTCGGCGGTCAGGCCGAAGCCGACCAGTTTTGCGGGATCGAGCCAGATCCGCAGCGAGCGTTCGGTGGAATAGAGCGTGGCGCGGCCGACGCCGGGAATGCGCCGGATCTCGCCGAGAATGTTGCGGATCATGAAATCGCCGAGCCCGACTTCGTCGAGGCGGCCATCGGTTGAGCGCAAGGTGATGATCTGCAAGACGGCGCTGGAGGCCTCCTCGACCAGAATGCCCTGCTGGATCACCGCGCGGGGAAGCCGCGCCTCGATGCGCTTGAGCCGGTTCTGCACTTCCACCGACGCCGCGCCGGTCTCGGTGCCCGGCACGAAATTGGCCGTGATCTCGACCTGGCCCAGCGAGTCGCTGGTGGATTCGAAATTCAGAATGCCGGAGGCGCCGTTGAGCTCCTCCTCGATCAGCCGGGTGACGCTGTTGTAGAGATTTTCCGGCGACGCGCCGGGATAGCTGGTACTGATCGAGATCGAGGGCGGCGCGATGATCGGATATTGCGCTACCGCCAAGAGCGGAATCGAGATCGCGCCGATCAGGCAGATGAACAGCGCCACGACCCAGGCGAAGATCGGCCTGTCAATAAAGAAGCTCGGCATCTGATCTCACCGAGGCGCGGGCGCGGCAGGCTTGGCGTCCGGCGGCGCATGGGCCGACGAATCCGCCTGGGCCCACGCCTGCGGCCGGACCTTGTCGCCGGCGGCGAACTTCTGGAAACCCTCGACCACGACCTTGTCGCCGGCCTTCAGGCCCTCGGTCACGAACCACTGGCCATCCTGCAGCGAGCCGGTGCGCACGGGCTGAACTGCGACGCGGTTGTCATCCCGGACCACGAACACTTCGCTGCCGCCGCCGCCGTTGCGCTGGATCGCCTGCTGCGGCACCGCGACGGCGTCGGTATCGATACCCTGCTCGATCAGCACGCGGACATACATGCCCGGCAACAATTCGCGCTTCGGGTTCGGAAACTCGCCGCGCAGCGTCACCTGCCCGGTATGGGCATCGACCTTGGCGTCCGAGAACAGCAATTTGCCTAGTATCGGATAGACCGTGCCATCGTCCATCATGAGGCGGACCTTCATGGCATCGGGCGAGATGCGATCGAGTTCGCCGGTCTCGAACGCGCGCCGGAGATGGTTGAGTTCGGATATCGATTGCGTGAAATCGGCATAGATCGGATCAAGCTGCTGGATCGTCGCCAGGCTTGACGTGTCGTTCTGCACCACGAGCGCGCCTTCGCTCACCAGCGCGGCGCCGACGACGCCACCGATCGGGGCGCAAATGGTGGAATAATCCAGATTGAGCCTCGCGCGCGCGACGTCGGCCTTGCGGCCCTCGACCTCGGCTTCGGCCTGACGCTGGATGGCAATGGCCTTTTCGTTCTCGGACTCGGGGGCCGCGCGCTGACTGGTCAGGGTCGCAATTCGCCGCGCATGCTGCGACGCCTGCTCCAGCAACGCCCTTGCCTTCGCCAGCGCGGCCTCGGTGGACTGCACCTCGACCTCGAAGGGCAGCGGATCGATCCGATAGAGCGGGTCGCCGGCTTTCACCTCGCTGCCCTGGCGGAACGTGCGTTCGACGATGATGCCGGAGACGCGCGGACGAACATCGGCTATGCGCGTCGGCGCAATGCGCCCCGGCAGCTCGCGCACCATGGCACGCGGCTGCGGCTTGACGGTGACGATGCTGACATCAGGTTCGGGCGCTGTTACCGCGGCGGACGCGGGGATCGTGTCATTGCACCCGGCGAGCAGCGGCGCCGTGGCGGCCAGCATCAACGCAACGCAGGCCGATCGCGCGCGATATACCGACATTGAAATGTCCGCCCCCAAAATCGCAGTTCGACTTGAATGGATCGCGGCCTGCGTGGCCGCCCTCTTGATGGTCTCAAGATAGGAAACGACCTTGCTGCGACGCAATGCGTTTCGCGGCGGCTCAATGTCACACGACGCTATCGGCTTGAGTTGGAAGCCCTTTTCTTGACTCACTGGATTGTGAATAGGGCCCGTTCCAGAGCAGAGAATTCCAGCTCAAGGGAGCGCGCCAAAGAGGAGGGCGCGGTACATGTGTCTCCCGACAACAAGGAAGTGCCGTTCTAACTGGGTTACCCCAAGCAGACTGAGGCGTTCTTCAACGACGCCGGTTACTCATTCATTGAAGACAGCACCAAAAGCGGAAAACTGATCTTCGAGCGCGTCGACCTCCTCGTAAGCGGGAGAGCTGAAGCGAGGCAATGACGAGTTATCGAGTCGGCTGGGCTGGCGTCGGTGGTCCATACGACTCACCCGGCGACGATGACCCGCTCAAGACCGGGCACGTGATCTGCGGCAACGAGTTCGTGCACGCCGAGCTGGTGAAGATTCTCAAGCCGCTGGGGAAGCAGGGCTGACGCTGCTGCCGGCCTCGCGCGAACTGAGCGCGCGGAACCGTCGGTTTGAGTTTTTTCGAGATGGGGGCTTCGAATCTATGTTTCCGGGAAGAGCCGCGGAAACAGCACGTCGAGGGAATCCATCGGAAAGCGCAGCAACACGGCACCCTTTGGGGTTTCGGAGCCCAGAAGTCCGGCGGCAACCACCTCGTTTAGAACGCGCCGCGCCGAACGCGCCGGCAAGCCTGTGATCCGGGCGATATCGCCGCGTTCGAATTGCCCGCGGATGAGAGCTTCCTGCAGAAGCCTCGCGGCCTCCGGTTTGAGGGTCTGGCTGCGCTCCACATAGGCGCCGAGCCGCGACCCAAGACGATCGATCTCGAACAAGCCCTCCATGAACTTGACCTGATCGATGCAGACCCGAATGAACCAATGGACGAATTCGAGAAGCGCTTTCTGAGAGAGATTCCCCCGCCCATCGAGATCGCCCTGACGCGGTGTGTCGGCGAGGTCCATCATTTGCTTGTACTCGCTTGGCCGTGCGAGGCCCCGCGCAAGCCCGCGCGAGACCGACCACAAGCCATGCGCACCGATCTCCGCCCACTGCGCCATGGCATGACTCATGAGACGGCTGACGCGGCCGTTGCCATCCGGAAAAGGATGGATGTAATTGAACCGGTGATGCGCGGCGGCCATCGCCATGATGCGGCCCGCCTTCTTGAGTGGCCCGAACTGATAGCGCTCAGCGAAATATTTCATGAAATCATCGATGCGGGCACTCGATGGCGGCATATGCCGACCGACGGCATTGTCATGCTCGGGCCTTGATCGCCATTCGCCGGGCACCATCATGACCTCACGCCCACCGCCTTTGATACGCAGCATGTCTCCCGGTGCATCGGCGTAGAATTGGCGATAGAGCCAGCGGATGAAATCCACGGACGCCGGCTCGGGCAACTTCCCTTCCGCCGCCATCCGGTCGATCTCGCTCTGCACGCGCACATGCGCGGCGGCTTCGATCTGAAGGTTGCGGCGATCCCTGTCCTGATCAAACTTGCCCTCGAGAGCACGGGCAATGTCTCGCGGACGCGTGTCATGTCCTTCGATGAGGTTGCTGTAATAGGTGTTCATGATCCGCACGAGTTCGGCAAGGTTCGCCGCCGTGCGGGGATGAAGGCCCGCTCCGAGCGTCGCGGCGGCGGCCGCGAGTTCGGCGACGCTGTCCGCAACGGCCTCGGGGACCTCTTCGAGACGAGAGGGCTCGATTCGTTGCGGAGTTTCCCAGGAAGTCATCCTTGGCCGATCTTTGGCGATGATAAGCATTTGACTATACTAACCAAGTTATCGGCTGTCAGCGGAGTTTGGCCGACCTCCTGGCCGATCTATGGACTGGTGCGGCGGCAGCGGGAAGAAGGCGCTGGTGCGCGACTGGTATTCGCGGTAGCGCTCCCCGCGCGAGCGCAGCATCTGCTCCTCCAGCGGCGGGATGCCGGTGACGTGGACCAGGATCCAGTACATGAGGATCGGCGCCGGCAGGCTTGCGAAGCCGCAAGGATAATCGGCCGAGAGCGCGATCACCGGATAAGCCAGCCAGCCGAACCATTCGAAGAAATAGTTGGGATGGCGCGACCAGCGCCACAGCCCGACATCGCAGACCCCGCCCTTGTTGGCGGGGTCGGCGCGGAAGCGCCTGAGCTGCGCGTCCGCCAGCCCCTCGCCGGCGATCCAGGCAAGCAGGATCAGCGCGCCGAGATAGTCCTGCCAGCGCAACGCGTCGGATGGAAATCGCGCCGCGACAAAGATTGCAAACACCAGCGGAATCGACGCGAAGCCCTGGTTCTGCAGAAACATGAACATTTTCCGTGTGGAATCGACCCCCCACGCCTCGGCAAAGGCGGCATAACGCGGATCGTCCGTGATCCCGGTGGTCCGGATCGCGAGATGTACGCCCAGCCGCAGCGACCAGATCGCCACCAGCACCGCGACCAGCCATTGCCGGGCATTGGGGGCTGTGCCCTCGACCGGCCAGAGCGCACTGGCGGCGCCGACAAGGCCGAGCGAGAAGGTCCAGATGGTATCGACCCAGCCGGAATTGCCGGTGCGCTGCTGCAGCGCCCAGGCCGCCACCATCAGAATCGAGAGCGACAGGGCAATCAACGCCAGCGCCTCCAGATACAGAATGGTCATGCAAAATCCCGATTATTTCGCTCAGACATCGAACGTTGCCAAAAATACGCTGAAGTCGAAGCGCAGTTTCAGCCTGAGGCTTCGCTTTCTTGGACCGGAAATCATCGCTTTCTCCGCTTTTTTCCCAGCGCGGCTGTGCCATATTGGTGCCCGAAAAACTTCGGCAATGGATGACCCGGCAATGCCCTCAGGCCCCTCCTCCCGCTCCGAAATGGAGATCGAACTGAGCAAATTGTCCTGGCCACGAATTTTTCTGGTGCGGATGCTGGTTTTCCTGGTGCTGTGCGCGCTGGTCACGGTCGTGCTCTACAGGCAGATCATCACCGCCTTCTTCGCCAATCCCGGCCTCAACGCGCTGATCGGCGCGGTGCTTCTGATCGGCATCATCCTGTCGTTCCGGCAGGTGATCCGGCTCTATCCCGAAGTCGCCTGGGTCAACAATTTCCGCATCGCCGATCCCGGCCTTGCGATCGCGCGGCACCCGAAATTGCTGGCGCCGATGGCGGCGATCCTCGGCGGCGAGCGCACCGGACGGATGACGATCTCGCAGCAGACCATGCGCCATCTGCTCGATTCGATCGCCACCCGGCTCGACGAGGCCCGCGACATCTCGCGCTACATGACCGGCCTCTTGGTGTTCCTCGGCCTGCTCGGCACCTTCTGGGGCCTGATCGAAACCGTGGGGTCGGTCGGCAAGGTGATTGACGGGCTGAAGGTCGGCGGCGACGCCGGCGCGCTGTTCGATACCCTCAAGGAAGGCCTGGCCGCGCCGCTCGGCGGCATGGGCATTTCGTTCTCGTCCTCGCTGTTCGGCCTCGCCGGCTCGCTGATCCTGGGCTTCCTCGATCTGCAGTCGAGCCAGGCGCAGAACCGCTTCTATACCGACCTCGAAGACTGGCTTGCCTCCACGGTGCGCGGATATTCCGGCGAGGGCCCGGCTGGCAGCGAGCTCCTTCATACACTTGACGGGATGCGTCTCGTGGTCGAGGAAAGCAGCGACGGCCGCAACACCGCCGCGGCGATGGCCAACCTCGCCGAAGCCATTCAGGGGCTGGTCGCGCATATGCGCACCGAGCAGCAGATGATTCGCGAATGGGCCGACAGCCAGGGCGAGCAGAACCGCGAGATCAAGAAACTGCTCGAACACCTCGCGCGCCAGCCCGCGAAGAGTTCACGATAGCGCTTTGAAGCGAAGCGGGTGCCGGTTCGCGTGAAGAAAACGCGTCAATTAAGGGAGATCGTGCCCCGAACGCTGCGCCGCATGCAATGATGCGCCGCAGGGCCGGGGTCCATCTTTCGTCACCATGGGTCCCGGCTCCGCGGAGCGGCGTTACACGCTGCACCGCGTCCAGAACACGAGAAGCGGAGAAACGTCAATGGCCCTTGCCCGCGCCCGCCGCAGCGAATCCGGCTTCAACTACTGGCCGGGTTTTGTCGATGCACTATCGACCCTGGTGCTCTCGATCGTGTTCCTGCTCTCGGTGTTTCTGGTGGTGCAGTTCTTCCTGTCGCAGGAAGTCACCGGCAAGGACAAGGTGCTGGAGCAGCTCAACGCCAGGATCGCGCAGTTGAACGACCTGCTGTCGCTGGAAAAGCTCGGCAAGCTCAATCTCGACGACCAGTTGTCCCAGCTTCGCGCCGGGCTGGCTTCCGCCGAGAACGAGCGCGACCGCATCAAGGGGCTCTATGACGGGCTCGCCAATGCGGGCAGCGACGCCCAGGGTCGCGCCAACGAACTCAACCGGGCGCTCGAATCCGAGAAGGGGGTGACGATGCGCGCGCTGGCGCAAATCGAAGTCCTGAACCAGCAGATCAGCGCGCTGCGGCGTCAGTTGGCGGCGCTCGAGGAAGCGCTCGACGCCTCGGAGAAGCGCGACAAGGAATCGCAGGGCCGCATCGCCGATCTTGGGCAGCGGCTGAATGTGGCGCTGGCGCAGCGCGTGCAGGAATTGTCGCGCTACCGCTCGGAATTCTTCGGACGCCTTCGCGCCATTCTCGGCAACCGGCCGGATATTCGTATCGTCGGCGACCGCTTCGTGTTCCAGTCGGAAGTGTTCTTCGACACCGGCCAGGCGCTGTTGTTGCCCGAAGGCCGCGCCGAACTCGACACGCTCGCCTCCGCGCTGATCGATCTCGACAAGCGGATCCCGGGCGAAATCGCCTGGGTATTGCGGGTCGACGGCCATACCGACGTGCGGCCGATCAGCAGCCCGCTGTTCAGGTCGAACTGGGAGTTGTCGTCGGCGCGCGCGATATCGGTGGTGCAGTATCTGGTCTCGCTCGGCGTGCCGGCGCAGCGGCTGGTCGCAGCCGGCTTCGCCGAGTTCCAGCCGCTCGACACCGCGCCGACCGAAGACGCCTACCGGCGCAACCGCCGCATCGAACTGAAGCTGACGGAACGATAGCGGTGTCCAGAAAGCGCACCAGATCGTCATTGCCGGGCTTGAACTCCTGCGAAGTAGATGGATGCCCGGATCAAGTCCGGGCATGACGACCTTGCAAGAATGAGCACCCCGTTTCATCTCCGCCGCTATCACGCCGATGACGAGGACGCGGCGATCGCGCTGTGGCAGCAGACCTGGCAGCAGGCCTATCCCGGAATCGATTTCGCCGCGCGCGCGGGCTGGTGGCGCGCGCGCTGGCGCAACGAGCTGGTGCCAGAGGCGGCGATCATTGTCGCAGAGCAAACCGAGGTACTGATCGGGTTCGTCACGATCGATCCAAAGGGCTATCTCGACCAGCTCGTGGTCAGCCCCGCGCATTGGGGTTCGAAGCTCGCCGATGCACTGATTGACGAGGCGAAACGCTTGTCGCCCGAGTGCATCAATTTGTTGGTCAACAAGGACAACGCCCGCGCCATCCGCTTCTACGCGCGCAACGGTTTCTTGCCTGTTGGAGAGGACGTCAATCCGACGTCGGGAAGGCCGGTGCTGAGGATGGAGTGGAAGCCGTAGCGCGGTTTCCACCTTTCTCCCCCGGTGGGAGCGGGAAGGAACAGCCTCAAATCCCCTCGAACTGCAACCTTGCCAACCGCGCATACAAGCCACCCGCTGCGACCAGCTCAGCGTGGGTGCCCTGCTCGACGATGCGGCCCTGGTCCATCACCATGATGCGGTCGCAGGACAATACGGTGGCCAGCCGATGGGCGATCACCAGCGTGGTGCGGTGACGCATCAGTTCTTCCAGCGCGGTCTGCACCAGCGTCTCGCTTTCGGCATCGAGCGCGGAGGTCGCCTCGTCGAGCAGCAACAGCGGCGCGTCGCGCAGGATCGCGCGCGCGATCGCGATGCGCTGGCGCTGGCCTCCCGACAGCGTGACGCCGCGCTCGCCGAGCTGCGCCTCGAATCCGTCCGGCAGGCGACGGATGAATTCGGTCGCATGCGCGAGGTCGGCGGCGCGCTCGACCTCGGCATCGCCGGCGTCGGGCCGGCCGAAGCGGATGTTTTCGCGCGCGCTTGCCGCGAATACCACCGAATCCTGCGCCACCAGCGCGATGCGCGAACGCAACTCGCGCGGGTCGGCCGATTTGATCGGCACGCCGTCGAACGAAATCGTGCCCGACGCCGGGTCATAGAACCGCAGCAGCAGATGAAACAGCGTGCTCTTGCCGGCACCCGAGGGGCCGACGATCGCGACCTTCTCGCCTGTTCGCACCGACAGCGAAACGCCATCGACCGCGTCGACGTCCGGCCGGGTCGGGTAGGCGAAACTGACCTTGTCGAAGCTGATATCGCCGCGCGCCGGCGCCGGCATGGCGCGCGGCGAGGCCGGCGCGGTGATCTCCGATTTGATGCGCAGGATTTCAAACAGCCGTTCCGCCGCGCCGGAGGCCGCCGACACCTCGCCCCAGACCTCGCTGAGCTGGCCCAAGCCGGCCGCGGCAAAGGCTGCGTAGAGGACGAACTGGCCGAGCCGCCCCGGGCTGATCGCGCCGGCCAGGACATCGTGCGATCCGACCCACAGGATCACGACCACGCTGGAGAACACAATGAAGATGATGACGAGCGTGAGCACCGCGCGGGCCCGGGTCGAGCTGCGCGCCGCCTCATAGGCCTGTTCGACCTCGCGGCCGAAGCGTGCGTTGGCGAGCCGCTCGCTGGTATAGGCCTGCACGGTCCTGATCGCCCCGATCAGTTCGGAGACATAGGCGCTGGCGTTGGCCAGCGTGTCCTGCGCATCGCGCGACAATCGCCGCACCCAGCGGCCGAAGGCCACCAGCGGAAGCACGATCACCGGGATCGCCAACAGCACGAAGCCCGAAAGTTTCGGGCTCGTGATCACCATCATCGTTGCGGCGCCGATGAACAGCATCAGGTTGCGCAGCGCGATCGACACCGAGGCGCCGACCGCGGATTTGATCTGCGTGGTATCGGCGGTCAGCCGCGACACCAGCTCGCCGCTGCGCGCGGAATCGAAGAACGAGGGCGACAGCGAGATCAGATGCGCGAACACATCGCGCCTGAGATCGGCGACGATGCGTTCGCCGATCGTCATGACCAGATAGAACCGCGACGCGCTGGCGCCGGCCAGCACCGCGACCACCGCGATCATGACGCTGAAATAGCTGTTGATCACGGCGATGCCTTCGGGGGTGAAGCCGAAGTCGATCATCCGCCTGACCGCGACCGGCACCACCAGCGTGGTGATCGCCGCCACCGTCAGCGCGACAAAAGCCAGCAGTGCGCGTCCGCGGTAGCGCGCCACATAGGGCGCCAGCGCCAGCAGCGGGCGCAGCCGGGCGCCGGTCGTGGCCGGCGACTGCGTCAGCTGCGCTTCGATGAAGGCTTCCTGTTCGAGCAGCCCGTCGCGCCGCGGCGGCAGCTCGCCACGCTGGTCTTCAAGCTGTTCGGCTGTGCTCATGAAATCCGACCGGTTGTGCCGCCCCCAGATAGGCCCCGCCGCGTCGGCTGGCAAATCCGCGGGAGTCCCGCTCCGGTGAGATACGCGGCTTGTTTTGGCGGGCCGGCTGCGTTATAGAGCCGCCCAAATCCGTAATCCCTGACATTGCTGGACGGGCGCCGGCGCGCCGAAGGAACTGCCATGAAAGCCGATATTCATCCGAATTATCATACAATTACCGTCGTCATGACCGACGGCACCGAGTACCAGACCCGCTCCACCTGGGGCAAGGAAGGCGACAAGCTGAACCTCGACATCGACTCCAAGTCGCATCCGGCCTGGACCGGCGGCTCCCAGCAGATTCTCGACCGCGGCGGCCGCGTCTCGCGGTTCCAGAAAAAGTTTTCGGGCTTTCTGAAGAGGGATTGAGGCTTTTCGAGCCCGTTTCTTCGAATTGATGGAATCCCGAGAATTACTGCTCGAACGCCGCCTTCAGGCGATTGAGCTGCGGCACCAGCGGATTGCCGATCGGCGCGCGTTCGCTCGAGGGCGCATGGATCGAAATGTCGAGCCGGCGGACTTTCGATTGCAGGATCATCGAGCGCGCAATCAGGTCCTGCAATTGCCGCGGCAATCTTGCGATCATGTCCTCGGGGCCGGGATCGGCGGCGGAGAGCTTGACCTTGGTCTTCTCGCGATTGGCCTGGGTCAGCGTCATCTCGCCTTCCTTCACCGCGCGATGCAACAATAGCCATGACGCGAGCTGCATCAGCCGCGTGGTCAGCCGCATGCTTTCGGTCGCGTAGGTCAGGCTGACGGCGCGTTCGAGCGCCTTGGCCTCGGCCCGGCCATCGCCGTCAAGATAGGCGGCGGTCTGCTCGACCAGGTCCATCCCTTCCCGGAACAGGGTTCCAAACGCCGCCGAATTGGTCAGCCGCTCGCTGAACAGCACGAGCGCGGACTCGTTGTGCCCACGATCCGACATGGTGAAACGCCCTCACGCCACTGTTTATGCGGCCGGCCTGGCGGCGCCGGCTTATGATGAACAAATCATTGCGCGGGCAGAGGCGAGAGTCCAGCCGCAACCGGATTTATGGTTTCCGGCGCGGTCACGGATCGGGCGAAACAGGGGACGCCAAAAAAAGAGCCGCCGTTTCCGGCGGCTTTTGAAGTTGATAACAGGGAGGCGTCAAACAGAGTGGACAGGAGCCACTCGGTGTCCAAACGAGGACAATGACGATCATAATCGAGAAAGCTTAACGATGCGTAAACGAGCGATTTTCTTCAGGCTTCATTTGCCATGTCGGCCATTGGCCGACCCGGGCAATCACGCCCCGGATGCTGCGCAGCGGCGCGAAGAGCGCTGCACCGCGTCCGGGACACCATCCCTCATGACTTGAAAAAACTCTTCGCCGCATCCTTCGACGCGCGCTTTTTGGTCATGGCCTGCTGCACCCGCTCGATCTCCGAATTCATCAGCGCGATGCGCTCGGCCAGTTCCTCGACCGACAGCAGCGACAGATCCTGCCCGATCTCGTGGGTGACCTTTTTCCTGGGTTTATCGTCGTCCTCGACGGCCATGCCCTTGCTCCGTGCTTTACGACCTCCTGAGGCGGTTGCCAGCGCAGACGCGGCTGGCTAAGCAGGGGCCGCTTTCAGAACTCTTAGCATTTCGCAAGGACAAATCATGGAAAAGCTGCCCGCGCAAATGACCGTCGTCGGCATCAGCAAGCCCGGCGGTCCCGAGGTCCTGGTGCCGCAGACCCGGGCGGTGCCCTCTCCCGGTCCGGGCGAAATCCTGGTCAAGGTGATGGCCGCCGGCGTCAACCGTCCCGATGTCGCGCAGCGATCCGGCGCCTATCCGCCGCCGCCCGGCGCCAGCGATCTGCCGGGCCTTGAGATCGCCGGTGAAGTGGTCGCGCTTGGCACCGGCTCCGCCAAGCACAAGCTCGGCGACAAGGTGATGTCGCTGGTGGCCGGCGGCGGCTACGCGCAATATTGCATCGCGCAGGACGCCCAGGCGATGGCCGTGCCCCCGACGCTGTCGATGCAGGAAGCCGGCGCCATCCCGGAAACGCTGATGACGGTCTGGCACAATGTATTCGAACGCGGCGCCTTGAAGCCCGGCGAGACGCTGTTGATCCATGGCGGCTCCTCCGGCATCGGCACCATGGCGATCCAACTCGCCAAGGCGTTCGGCTCGAAGGTGATCGTCACCGTCGGATCGAAGGACAAGGCCGATGCCTGCCTCAGGCTCGGCGCCGATCGCGCGATCAATTACAGGACGGAGGATTTCGTCGCCGAGGTAAAGACGTCGACCGATGGCGCGGGCGCCAATGTCATTCTCGACATGGTCGGCGGCGATTACATCGATCGCAACTACGACGCCGCGGCGATCGACGGCCGCGTGGTGCAGATCGCAACGCTTGGCGGCCCCAAGGCGACCGTCACCATTGCCAAGCTGATGGTGAAACGGCTGCATCACACCGGCTCTACCCTGCGTCCCCGTAGTAATGCGGACAAGGCCGCCATGGTCGCGGCCA
The DNA here is from genome assembly GCF_049691595.1 of Bradyrhizobium sp. Classification (GTDB taxonomy): domain Bacteria; phylum Pseudomonadota; class Alphaproteobacteria; order Rhizobiales; family Xanthobacteraceae; genus Bradyrhizobium. The sequence goes on along the minus strand of NZ_JBAVNZ010000170.1, from coordinate 3,202 downwards.
TCGAGGCCAGGGTGATGCCGTTATTGCGCGAAGGGCGCATCAAACCTGTGATGGACAGCTCGTTCGTGCTGGAAAAGGCCGCGGACGCGCATCGGCGGATGGAGACCAGCGAACATATTGGCAAAATTGTGTTGACGGTCTGATTATCGCGAGCCGAGTGCTGCCGGAAACCCTTTGATTGCCTTCGCATTCATGTCATTTATCGCGCCAACGCCGGGCCATTGGTGGATCCGGAAAGATCTGACATCGCGGAGTACTGACATTGCGTCTGATCAGGTGCCTTGCGCGGCTTGCGCTGGGCTTCATGATTGTTGCCGCCGCGCCGCAAGCGCGCGCCATCGACGCCGTCAGCGTCCGCAGCGACGCGCCTGCGATCGACCTCACCGCGGTGCTCGATCATCAGCACAGCGAGACCGACCGCATCCAGGTTTCCACCGCGCCGGGCACCGACGGCATCGTCCGCCGCATCGAGGTTCGTGCCCGCGAAGGCGGTCAGAACTGGGTGGTGTTCGCGCTCGCCAACAACACCGACGACCAGCTCGACCGGCTGATCGTCGCACCCCACTACCGCATCGTGTCCTCGGGGCTGCTGTGGCCCGATCTCGGACTGTCGCGGGTCGCCAGCATCACGCCGTCGACCGGCGACCGCCCCGAGCGCCAGGAAAGCGCGACCGCGGACATCTTCCGCATCACGCTCGATCCCGGCGCCGTGGTCACCTATGTCGCGGAATTGCGCACCGATAAATTGCCGCAGCTCTATCTGTGGGAGCCCGACGCCTACAAGGACAAGGTCAACTCGTTCACGCTCTACCAGGGCATCGTGATCGGCATTTCCGGCCTGCTGGCGCTGGTGCTGACGATCCTGTTCGTGGTCAAGGGCAGCATCATGTTCCCCGCCGCCGCGGCGCTGGCCTGGGCGGTGCTGGTCTATATCGGCGTCGATTTCGGCTTCTGGGGCAAGGTGCTCGACATGTCGAACAACGCCGAGCGCATCTGGCGCGCGGCCGGCGAAGCGATCCTGGCGGCGACGCTGCTGGTGTTCCTGTTCGCCTATCTCAATCTCAGCCGCTGGCACGTGCGCTATTCCCACATCACGGTCGGCTGGCTCGCCTTTCTGGGCTCGCTGGTGGCGCTGGCGCTGTTCGATCCGGCGGTCGCCTCCGGCATTGCGCGAATCTCGCTGGTCCTGATCGCCTTCGCGGGCTTTGCGCTGATCGTCTATCTCTCGACCCACGGCTTCGACCGCGCGGTGCTGTTGATCCCGACCTGGTTCCTGCTGGTGGTCTGGGTGATCGCCGCCGGCATGGCGGTGGGCGGCAGCGTCACCAACGACATCGTCGGCCCGGCGCTGCTCGGCGGCCTCGTGCTGATCGTGATGCTGATCGGATTTACGGTGATGCAGCACGCCTTCGCCGGCGGCGGCGCGACCACCGGCATCGTCTCCGACGTCGAACGCCGCGCGCTGGCGCTGACCGGTTCGGGCGACCTGATCTGGGACTGGGACGTCTCGGCCGACAAGGTGTTCACGAGCCCGGAGACCGAAAGCCTGCTCGGCCTGAAACGCGGCACGCTGGAAGGCCCGGCCGCGAAATGGCTCGAGGTGCTGCATCCGCTCGACCAGGACCGCTTCCGTGCCGCGCTCGACAGCGTGCTCGACCAGCGCCGCGGCCGGCTGGTGCAGGATTTCCGGCTGCGCACCCCCGACGGACATTTCATGTGGTTTGCGCTGAAGGCGCGTCCGGTGGTCGGCTCCGACGGCGAGGTCTCGCGCGTGGTCGGCACGCTGACCGACGTCACCGAGATCAAGAATGCCGAGGAGCGCCTGCTCCACGACTCCGTGCATGACAATCTCACCGGGCTGCCGAACCGCAAATTGTTCATCGACCGCCTGCGCGCGGTGGCTAATTTCACCCGGACCATGCCGACGCTGCGGCCGACGCTGCTGGTGATCGACCTCGACCGCTTCAAGCAGGTCAACGATTCCGTCGGCATTGCGGTGGGCGATTCCATTCTGCTGACGCTGGCGCGGCGGATGACCCGCATCCTGAAGCCGCAGGATACGCTGGCGCGGCTCGCCGGCGACCAGTTCGGCCTGCTCCTGATGTCGGAACAGGATCCGGTGCGCGTCACCGCCTTCGCCGAAACCATCCGCAAGACCATCCGCGCGCCGATCGCCTTCAACGACCGCGAGATTTTCCTGACCGCCTCGATCGGGCTTGCGGTCTCCGATCCGCAGACGCCATTGTCCGACGAGATCATCAAGGACGCCGAGCTTGCGATGTATCATTCCAAGCGCATCGGCGGCGACCGCATCGACGTCTACAAGCCGGCGATGCGCGCGCGCAAGACCGACCGGCTGACCATGGAATCCGAACTGCGCCGCGCCATCGAGCGCCAGGAAATCGCGATAATGTATCAGCCGATCGTGCGGCTGGAAGATCGCTCGATCGCCGGTTTCGAGGCCCTGGCGCGCTGGGACCATCCGAAACTCGGCCGGATGTCGCCCTCGGAATTCATCTCCATCGCCGAGGAGATCGGCCTGATCGTCGATCTCGGCATGTTCGTGATGGACCAGACCGCCCGGCAGCTCGCGATCTGGCAGCGCGCCATGCGCTCGCGCGAGCCGATCTTCGCCAGCGTCAACGTCTCCTCGCGGCAATTGCTGCGCCATGATCTGATCCACGATATCCGCACCGTGCTGTCGCGCTCCTCGGTCGCGCGCGGCACGCTGAAGCTGGAACTGACGGAATCGATGGTGATGGAAAATCCCGAGCACGCCGCGCAGATGCTGACCCGCATCCGCGAACTCGGTACCGGCCTGTCGCTCGACGATTTCGGCACCGGCCATTCCTCGCTCGCCTATCTGCAGCGGTTTCCGTTCGACACCATCAAGATCGACCAGTCGTTCGTGCGCACCACCAGCCGTGGCACGCGGCCGGTGGTCCTGAAATCGATCATCGCGCTGGCGCACGACCTTGGCATGGACGTGGTCGCCGAGGGCGCCGAGACCGATTCGGACGCGGTCGAGCTCTATCAGCTCGGCTGCGAATACGCCCAGGGCTTCTACTTCGGCGAGCCGATGGCCGCCGACGCCGCGCGCGACCTGTTGCAGGCATCGGCGGCCAAAGACCCGATCAGCAGTGAACCTGCGCCGCGCAGCAAGCAGCGCGTGCCCTAGGCTCTGATCCGATCAGATTGAAGC
>NZ_JBAVNZ010000169.1:0-2660 GCF_049691595.1 Bradyrhizobium sp. | reverse complement strand
GTATTAACCTAGGTAGTATTCGCAAGGCCACACAATCTAAGCAGCATTCAACGTGCGGAGCAAGGAAGATGTCGCCTGTTGTGAAGGTTTGCGGATGGCGGCCCCATGATGGTGGCGCGGCGGACACCGGGGGGCCGGCGTACGCAAACCTCCAAGGGAGGAAACCGCGGGAGGTGTGGAGCGGGCGCGCGTCAGACGCTATGGGGATTTCGGCGTCGGCGGTCTGTCGCCGAGGTCTGTTGAACGCTTGTGTGGGAAGCGATCAAGGGTATGACGACCTCGGTTGGCCGATTGCGATGGGCAGAACCGGCGTCGCAGAGCGGAGAACGAACGACAAGATGGCTATCCAGTGCGTCGCGCGGACGAGCGTGGCCATTGCCGGTCGAGAGCCGGCGAAGGAAAGCCCTGCATTTTTGCCGCGCGCCGACCATGATCATGATGTGTCGATCCTGATTACCGCAGTGGAAGTCGTGGGACGGGTGCGCGGCGAGGCGCCGCGCTGGAATGTCTCGATGACGATCATGCGACCGCCGCAGCACGGACACGGGTGCGAGAGTGGCTTGGGATCGTCGGCCTCGGTGCAACTGTCATCCCCGGCCTCGGGCTGTATCGCAGGCGCGTCGAGCAGGCGGCGCACCCTGGCGATGTTGACGGCGCGCGTACCGCTCGCGAGCAGGCCATAGTGGCGGATGCGGTGGAAGCCTTGCGGCAGGACGTGAATCAGAAATCTGCGGATGAACTCGCCGGTGGCGAGTGTCATGACCTTCTGGCGGTCGCGACCATCGGCGCGATAGTCCTTCCATCGGAAGGTCACGCCGGAGCGGTCGCAGGAGATCAGCCGGCTGTTGGCAATGGCGACGCGGTGGGTATAGCGCGACAGATAGGCCAGCACGGCCTGTGGCCCGCCGAACGGGCGCTTGGCATAGACCACCCATTCGGTTCGGCGCAGCGGCGCCAGATGCGTCGCAAAAGCCTGCGCGTCGGCGAGCGCGGCATGATTGCCGAAGAACTTCAGGCGGTTGGCTTGGTGTGCCGCGAGCAGCTTCTCCAGAAACAGCCGTCGGAACAGGCGCGAGAGTACGCGCACGGGGAGGAAGAAGCCGGACCGGCACGTCACCCAGCGCTCGCCGTCGAGCGAGATGCCGCCACCCGGCACGATCATGTGGACGTGCGGGTGATGGGTCATGGCCGAGCCCCAGCTATGGAGAACGGAGGTGATGCCGATGCGGGCGCCCAGATGCTTCGGATCGGCGGCGATTGTCAGCATGGTCTCGGCCGAGGCCTTGAACAGCAGGTCGTAGATGACGGCCTTGTTCTGGTAGGCGATATCGGCGATGGCCGCCGGCAGAGTGAACACCACATGATAGTATGGCACCGGCAGCAAATCGGCCTCGCGCGTCGCCAGCCAGTCCTTTGCCGCCGCGCCCTGGCACTTCGGGCAGTGCCGATTGCGGCAAGAGTTGTACGAGATCTGGCTGTGGGCGCACTCCTCACAGCGCGCGACATGGCCGCCGAGGGCTGCCGTGCGGCAGCTCTCGATCGCCGACATCACCTTGAGTTGGCCGAGGCTTATATGGCCGGCATTGGCCCGGCGCCATGCCGGGCCGTGGCCGCGAAAGATGTCCGCGACCTCCAGCGATGGACGCGACACGAGGGGCCTCGCGTCAGGCGGGCGGTTCGGCCTGCGTCAGGGTGATGCGATCGAGCGGGCTCATGACCTGCTGGATCGTCTTGGTGGCGACGCGGGTGTAGAGCGCCGTGGTGTCGAGCTTGGCATGGCCGAGCAGGACCTGGATCACCCTGATATCAATGTTCTGCTCGAGCAGGTGGGTGGCAAAGCTGTGCCGCAGCGTATGCATCGACACCGGCTTGCTGATCTCGGCCATGTTGGCGGCGGCATGGCAGGCGCGATTGAGCTGGCGCGTCGTCATCGGCTGCACGCGGTCGCGCCCTGGAAACAGCCAGCCTTGCGGTCGTGCGGCCTTCCACCAGGCGCGTAGCAGTTCGAGCAGATGTGGAGACAGCATCACGTAGCGGTCTTTGCGGCCCTTGCCTTGCTCGACGCGGATGATCATGCGTTTGCTGTCGATGTCGCCGATCTTCAGCGCCACCACCTCGGAGACGCGCAATCCCGCCCCGTAAGCCACGCTCAGCGCCGCCTTGTATTTGAGCCCCGGCGCCGCATCGAGCAGGCGCACTACTTCCTCCGGGCTGAGCACCACCGGCAGCTTGCGCGGTTCACGGACGAATGTCGTGCGTTCCACGAGGTCGGGCCGCGCGAGCGTGACTTTGAAGAAGAACCGCAGCGTCGAGACCGTCTGGTTGAGCGTGGGGACGCCAACGCCGCTCGCCGTCAGGTGAAGTTGGTAGCGACGCACGTCTTCGGAGCTCGCCGTGTCGGGCGAGCGGCCAAGATAGGCCGCGAAGTTCTTGACCCTCTGCACGTAGTCATGTTGGGTCTTCGGCGCGAACTTCCGGATCGTCATGTCTTCGATCATGCGCCGGCGTAACGGGCTCATTGCCTGGTCGGTCATGGGGAGGCTCCTGTCTGGAGGGAGGGTTGCAACTCCTCATCTTCAGACAGGACGCGCCTGTTATCTCTCCCCACCCCGCGCTCTTGGCGGCGGAGCCCTACCGCGCGAGCGGTTTAGTCCGTTGGC
>NZ_JBAVNZ010000168.1:0-24004 GCF_049691595.1 Bradyrhizobium sp. | reverse complement strand
GGCGGATCAGTTAGCGCACCGCGTATCGGTTGCAGCCAAAGGGAGCGACAATTCCCGGCCGCTTCCCATCGCCCTCACGCCACATCGGCCTGCGCCCTCTCCTCCCCCTCCGCGGCGAGCGCATCGAGATCGACGAGTTGCGGATGGTCGTGATTGAGATCGGCGGGGAACTGTCCGCTGCCATGAACGTGCATCAGCGTCTGCACACGCCTTGCATTCATGTAGTCCACGTGCTGATGCGCCAGCGCCACCGGCAGCAGCTTTTTCGGCAGCCCGACCAACGCGAACGCCGGAACCCGGCGCACCTCCGGGCCCTCCTGCCACGAGAGCGGATTGAGCGTGTAGATCAGTTGCCGTTCGATCTCGGGAAGCGGCGGCTGCGCCGGCTCGGGTGGCGCCAGCAACGCACTGTTCGCGTTGCCCACGCGCGTGCGCACCGCGGCGGATCGCAGCTCCCAGCAAATCAAATCGGCCGCCGACATGACCTCGCGCCGCACCGCGTCCACGCTCGCCGAGAACCGGGTCGCTTCCGGTATCGATGTCGTGCCTTTGGTGACGGCCTCCACCAGCGCGGCGGCACCGGCGTCAAATCCCGGGATGGCCTTCTCGATCGCCGCGGCCATTGCCTCGATTCCGTCCGCCACCAGGTCGCGGTCGCGCTGCGCGTTGGCCTCGGCCAAAGCGCGCTCGGTCGAAGCGACCTGCTCGTCGAATTCCGCCAATGCCGCGCGCAGGGTCTTGGCGCGTTCATCGACGGCGCGCAGGTTGGCCTCTGCCCGCTCGAGCCTGGCAGTGTCGGCGCCGGCCACCGCCAGCCGTTCGGCCGCGGCACGCTTTTCGCCAACGACCGTTTCGGCGATGCCCAACCGCTCGGCCAGCCTCTGCCGCGCCGCCTGCTTTTCCCTCAGCGCACTCTCGAAGCGCTCGACCGGGCTGAGCTCACGCTTGAAAAAAGCCATAGCAATACCCTCGCGAATCGCAATGCTCCGCCGAATCAGCAAGCCGATTCAATGCGTCGAAAAGTAGTCACAAACTTGGATAACATTGCGGCTGACGTCGGCGGCTGCATTTGCTCAACTGTTTTCAGCGCGACCGCAGCGTTATTTGCGGCCTCTCACAGATCATCCGGATCAGGAGGATCGAACCAGTTCATGAGCGACAGGCCGCCACCGACCACGATCGCGCGGCCGAGCCGGCCGGGCAGGATGTGCCGCAGGAGCGATGGATCGGCGACGAAACCGCCCACGGCGCCGCCGCCAGGACCAGGATCCGTCAACTTTGATGCGGTCCCCGCATGATCTTCATGGCGGCTTCGACATGACGCCACTCTTCGGCCTCTTCGGCGTTGCCCTTGCTGTTGCAAGCCAGGGCATTCTGAGCTGCCTGGGCGATGGCCTCGAAGCCGTGCTTCTCGAGCATCTGCCGCGCGATCGCGTGAATTTGCGTTTCGGACATCATGTCGCTCTCCTCATGTTCCGCCACCCGGATTGTTCCGCCACTCGGAGCCGCAGAAATCGGATTCCCTGCGGCTCCTTTCAAACCGCTGAACCGGAGGGTTCGTTCCACTTGCCGCCATGCACAATATCGCGTCTCGCACGCCTGGGCCAGAGCCCGCTCAAAGATCCTCCAGCGCCGGGGGATCGAACCAGTTCATCAGCGACAGGCCGCCATCGACCACGATCGCGGCGCCGGTGACATAGGCCGACACCCGGTTCGACAGCACGGCCAGCGCCATCGGTGCGAGGTCTTCGCCGCGGCCGAGGCGGCCGAGCGGAATGTGTTTCGCGAGCTGTGGATCGGCGACGAAGCCGCCCGCGGCGATGGCGCCGGGCACCAGCGCGTTGACCCGGATTCCAAAGCGGCCAAACGTCCTGGCCAATTCCCTGACCAGCATCGCCAGCGCCGCCTTGGCGGTGGAGTAGTGCGGCAGGTTGCGCGGCGTGCCGGCGTGCAGCGAGGTGAGAAACAGGAACGAGCCGGGCTGATGGGCTGCGATGAGCTGTGAGGCGAGTTCGCGTGCGAGGTGAAAGCCGGCATCCAGATTGACCGCATGCATCTGCGCCCAGGTCTCGCTGCTGACCGCAAAGGCGTGATCGGCCTCGCGCCGTGGCGGCGAGGCCGAGTGAACGAAGTGCGTCACCCGCCCGACGGCGGAACATGCATCGGCCAGCAGCGCCTCGCGAGCAACGTGATTGGCGAGGTCGCCGACCCAGGGCACGGCCAGTTCCGGTCGGGGCGAGGTTTTGGCCGCGGCATTGACCGTATCCGGATTCACGTCGGCGAATACGGTCCGCACGCCCTCGCCGACCAGGGCTTGGGCTATGGCGCGGCCGATGCCGTTTCCCGCACCGGTGACCAGCGCCGCCTCGCGCGCGGGATCGAATGGCGTGTTCAGCAGGCTCATGTCGGTGTGTCCGCTTCCGGTGGTTGCGCAAGGATGCCGTCAGGGCTAGCTTTCCCAGAACGATAACATCAGGGAGGCGACGATGCGCTACGGTCCGTTCATGATCGCGGGGTTGATTGCCCTTGCGGCACCGGCGCTTGCCGAGTCCCGCTCGGCCTATGTGACCATGGTGTTGCAGGCTTTCGCCGCCAAGGTGCAGTGCCCCGGCATGGACGTCGTCTATCAGGATCTGGTGCGGAAGGCCGAGGAGATGCACCTGCCGGACGGCACCACCGAGCAGGTGCGAAAGGCCATTGCCTACATGCACACCGGCGGAAAAATGGGCGAGCGGGCGGATGACGACCTCATGGCGGAGGTCGCCATCGCGACCAGATCGACCGACATGGACCAGAACCGCGTCGGCATGACGAATTGGTGCGAGACCCAGAAAACAAGGCTTGCCGGGTTTGTTCGCGCCAAGAACTAGCGCCCCCTCCAACAAAAATCCCCGGCTGTTTGAAAAATTGAATCGGAAACACCTCTCCGTTTGAACTTGCCACCGACGGGCTTGCGGCCAGCAGAGCGATCCGGCCTTCGTCCATCAGCACCCGCCGTGACGACGGCGGATATGCGCATTCCCGCTAGTCGCCGAACCCCAGATAGCGCACGAAGTCGCCGTTCGCCACCCGGTCGGACTTCACCGCATTGGCCGGAAAATTGTCGTCGGGATATCCCATCGCGACGCAGGTCATGATGACATGGTCGTCGGGGATGCCGGCGACCTCGCGCACGATGTCGGAGCGCATGATGCCCTGGCCATTGATGACGCTGCCAAGGCCGCGGTCCCACGCGGCCAGCACGATCCCGTAGCAGAGCGCACCGAGATCGAAATGGCACACCGCGCCCGGATCGAGAACGCGGTCATAGGCGAGCACGAGCGAGACTGGCGCGTCGAACTGGCGGAATCCGCGCAACACCCAGTCCTGCCGCATCGGCTTGTCGTCGCGCGCAATCCCCATGGCGCCGAACAGTTTTTTGGCGATATCGACCTGCCGGCCGCGATGCACGCCCTGATATTCGCCGTGGCTGACGATGTCGCGTTTGGGGCTGGCGCCCGCGATCATCTCCTCCATGTTGCGGCGGCGCACCCGCTCCAGCGGCTCGCCGGTCAGGACGTGGATATGCCAGGGCTGGGTGTTCATCGAGGATGGCGCGCGCTTGGCGATTTCGATGATCTCTTCGATCACGGCGCGAGGCACAGGCTCGGCCTTGAAGCCGCGCACGCTTCGGCGGGTCTGTACCAGGGTCTCAAACTCCATTCCGTGTTTCCTCCGTTGGTCACGCGCCGCACGCGCCTTTTCGGCCGCGCTGGCCTGAACGCGGACCGGCATGTCGGCCATTTTATCGGCAAAATCGCCGTTGGGAACTTGATCGCGCCCAGATTCCAATATCCAATCCCGGGACAAGACTGATTTAGGGAGAGAGCCATGATGAAGCGGATATTTCTGGCGGCCGTGGTCGCCACCTTTGCGATCGGCTCGGCCGTCGCGCAGGAATCCTGTGCGACCAAAGCCGTCGGCAAGGATGGCAAGGCGCTCGCGGGAGCGGCAAAAACCTCATTCATGAAAAAATGCATGGAAGAGAGCTGCGCGACCAAGGCCGTCGGTTCGGACGGCAAGCCGCTGGCCGGCGCCGCCAAGACCAGCTTCATGAAGAAGTGCGAAAAGGGCGCGTAAGCTTTTCAAGCGCCCGCCTGCCCTTGCCTGCACTGGATCAACCCTGACGGGCCGCGCCTCCCGCGCGGCCTAATTGCGTTCGCCGGTAATTGGACACCATCATCCTGTCTGCCAAATAAACGCGAATTAAAGACAAAGGCGCGAGGTTCAAGTTCCACCGGCAACACGACCCGCGCCGCCAATGACTCCATTATTGCTGCGAAACCAGGCGGCAAACCCGAACAGGCCCGCAGCCCGCCTGGCCGTGTCATGTCCACAGGTTGCCTCCGGCCGTGCAGCGGCACGGCGACGGGACCGGTTGTGATGTCGGTTCATGTCGTCGCCGATAGCGCGGCCGGGCTCTCGAGGCTGCGCGCCATCGTCGAGCAGCAGCACGATGTGACAGCGGAATTGCTGGGCGGTGCAAGCTTCCAGGGCGGCAAGATCGACGCCATCGTCGTCAGCGCGAACCTGCGCGACATTGACAATATCGCAGCGCTGAAAGCCGTCGCCGGCAAACTAAATCGCGTCGCGCGACGCCTGTTCCTGATCGACCAGAGAACGCGCCTGGCGATCGTGCAGGCCTATGCCCTGGGCGCAACGCAAGTGCTGACCAACCCGGTCACCCCAAGGCAATTGCTGGCGAAACTCGCCGATGGCGATGCGCCCGCGATTTTCACCGGCGAACCCGTGTCGGGCGGCGGCCAGGAAGCGGCCTCGACCGGAGCGGCCAGCATTGCCGCGATGTTTTCGTCGGTGATCAGCGGCATGCCCATCGACGTCGCCGGCGCGAAAGACGCCGGCAGCAGGATCGCCGACAGCATCGCCGAGGACGGCCTGTCCGACTGGCTCGGCACGGTTCGCCGGCACCATGAGGGCACCTATCAGCACTGCCTTCTGGTGACGGGGATCGCGGTCGATTTCGGGTTGAGCCTCGGCCTGGCAAAGGCCGACATGGAGCGGCTGTATTCGGCCGCGATGTTTCACGACATCGGCAAGGCGAAAATTCCGCTTCACGTCCTCGACAAGCCGGCGCGCCTCGACGACCGGGAGCGCGTGCTGATCGAGACCCATCCCGTCGTGGGATATCAGGTGCTGAAGGGGACCGCGGGCATTTCCCCGGAAATTCTCGATGCGGTCCGGCATCATCACGAATATCTCGATGGCAGCGGGTATCCCGATGCATTGGGCGCCGGGAACCTGCCGGACATCGTGCGGATACTGACCATTTCCGATATTTTCGCCGCCCTGATCGAGCAGCGAACCTACAAGCCGACCATGCCGCGCGAACAGGCTTACGAAATCCTGCTGACCATGAAGGGCAAGCTCGAGATGCCGCTCGTCAAGGCTTTCCGGGAAGTCGCGTTGATCAGATGACCTTCTCCCGGCCCGCGCGAGCGCGCAGCTAATCACGTTTGAACCGGTAGTCGAAGCGATCACCATCCGCCTTGAGCAGGCCGACCGTCGGCGCGGGGAAGTGGATCGGCAGGATCAGCGTATCGGTGTCGGCGACGGCGGCGAAAAACTTCCGGCGCGAGGTCGCCGACTGCTTTGCATCCCAATCCACCCCGGGGGACCAGTCGGGCTCGCGGCACTGGATCACATGGTGCATCAAATCGCCGGCCACCACCGCGCGCCGGCCGCGCGAAAAAATATTGACGCAGCAATGGCAGGGCGAGTGCCCCGGAGTCGGCGTCAGCGTGATGGTGTCGTCGAGCGCGTAGTCATCGTCGACCAACAGCGCCTGGCCCGCCTCCACGATCGGCAGACAATTGTCGCGAAACACTTTTCCGGGCGGATTCTTGCCTTTGGCGTATTCCGCTTCCCACGCCGCATATTCCTTTTTGTGGAAGACGTATTTCGCATTCGGGAATGTCGGCACCCAGCGCCCGTCGCGCAGGACCGTGTTCCAGCCGGTGTGGTCGATATGGAGGTGGGTGCAGAACACATAGTCCACCTGCGCGTAGGCAATCCCGAGCGCGAACAGCTCGTTGCGCCAGCGTTCCTTGCCGGGAAAATCGAACGGCGGCGGATGACCCTTGTCCTCGCCGGTGCAGGTGTCGACCAGGATGGTGTGGCGGGGGGTGCGGACCACGAAGGTTTGATAGGTGATGACCATCATGCCGAGCGCGGTGTCGAACACCTCCGGCGCCATGGTCGGCAGATGGCGCTTGAAAACGGCGTCGTCATAGGCCGGGAAGAAATCCTGTGGCCGCCGCCACGGCCCTTCGCGCTCGATCACGGCGTCGATGGTGATATCGCCGATCCTGATCTGCTTCATGGGTTCGTTCCCGGTTTTGGAAAGCGTAGCGGGGAGCACCCTAGCTCCGCAAGCCCGGCGCTTCCTGGCCGGTGCGCGCGACATATTCGGTGTAGCCGCCGCCATATTGGTGGGGCCCTTCGGGGGTCAGCTCCAGCACGCGGTTGGAGAGCGCGGCGAGGAAATGCCGGTCATGCGAGACGAACAGCATGGTGCCCTGATATTCCGACAGCGCCGCGATCAGCATCTGCTTGGTCGCCATGTCGAGGTGGTTGGTCGGTTCGTCCAGCACCAGGAAATTCGGGGGATCGTACAGCATCAATGCCATCACCAGCCGCGCCTTCTCGCCGCCGGACAGCACGCGGCATTTCTTCTCGACGTCGTCGCCGGAGAAGCCGAAGCAGCCGGCGAGCGCGCGCAGCGAGCCCTGCCCGGCCTGCGGAAACGAATCCATCAGCGACTGGAATACGCTGCGCTCGCCGTCGAGCAGGTCCATGGCGTGCTGGGCGAAGTAGCCCATCTTGACGCTGCCGCCGAGCGCCACCGTTCCATCGTCGGGCTCGGTCGAGCCCGCCACCAGCTTCAACAGCGTGGATTTGCCGGCGCCGTTGATGCCCATCACGCACCAGCGCTCGCGGCGGCGGATCATGAAATCAAGCCCCTGATAGACGGTCCGGCTGCCGTAGCCCTTGTGCACCCTCTTCAAGCTGACGACGTCCTCACCGGAGCGCGGCGCCGGCAGAAATTCGAACGCCACGGTCTGGCGGCGCTTTGGCGGCTCGACGCGCTCGATCTTGTCGAGCTTCTTGACCCGGCTCTGCACCTGCGCGGCATGCGAGGCGCGTGCCTTGAAGCGCTCGATGAATTTGATTTCCTTCGCCAGCATCGCCTGCTGGCGCTCGAACTGGGCCTGCTGCTGTTTCTCGTTCATCGCGCGCTGCGCCTCGTAGAAGGCGTAGTCGCCCGAATAGGTGGTCAGCGAACCACCGTCGATCTCCACGATCTTGTTGACGATGCGATTGATGAACTCGCGGTCGTGCGAGGTCATCACCAGCGCGCCCTCGTATCCCCGAAGAAACTGCTCCAGCCAGATCAGGCTTTCGAGATCGAGATGGTTGCTCGGCTCGTCCAGCAGCATCACGTCGGGGCGCATCAGCAGGATGCGCGCCAGCGCCACGCGCATCTTCCAGCCTCCCGACAGCGCGCCGACATCGCCGTCCATCATCTCCTCGCTGAAGCCCAGGCCCGCCAGCGCCTCGCGCGCGCGGCCCTCCAGCGCGTAGCCGTCGAGTTCCTCGAAGCGCCCCTGCACCTCGCCGTAGCGGGCGATGATGTCGTCCATTTCGTTGGCGCGGTCCGGATCGGCCATCGCAGCCTCCAGCGCTTTCAACTCGCCGGCGACGATGCTGACGGGCCCGGCGCCGTCCGTCACTTCAGCCACCGCGCTGCGGCCCGACATCTCGCCGACGTCCTGGCTGAAATAGCCGATGGAGATGCCGCGATCGACGGCGACCTGGCCCTCGTCGGGCAGCTCCTCGCCTGCGATCATCCGGAACAGCGTGGTCTTGCCGGCGCCATTCGGGCCGACCAGGCCGATCTTCTCGCCCTTCTGGAGCGCCGCGGAAGCTTCGATGAAGAGAATCTGGTGGCCGACCTGCTTGCTGACGTTATCGAGACGGATCATGGGAGCCTGACAGTGGAAATCGTTGCGGCCGTGCATATTCGATGTGACGCGCTTGGGGAAGCCTGTTCCGTGCCGCCGTGAACCGAACAACTTGTTCCAATCCGGCCGACTCGATACTGATCACGCATCCAATCGCCGGGGGATCGCGTGCAAGCCTTTTTCCTGTATGGCCTCGCCCTCTTCGCCGGCATCAGCGTAGCCACCCAGCAGGCGCTGAACGGCGGCCTGCGGCTGGCGCTGGGATCGCCCGCCTGGGCGGCGCTGGCCAGTTATGCCGGCGGCCTGCTGACGATGATCGCCGTGGTGATCGCACTCGGCGAGCCCGTGCCTTCCTGGATCGCCATCGCGAACACGCCATGGTGGGCCTGGACCGGCGGTATTCTCGGCGGCGTATTCATCCTGCTCTCGATTGTGCTGCTTCCATCGCTCGGCTCAGCGACGCTGATTGCGCTGATCGTTTCAGGCCAGATGCTCGCCGCCATCATGCTGGATCATTTTGGCGCGTTCGGACTGACACAACATCCGATCAGTCTGCCGCGCTTGCTCGGCGCGGTCCTGCTGGTTGCCGGCGTGATTCTGATCAGGGGTTGAAAGCCGGCGCGAGGCGGTCGCGGCGTTCTTGCAGTATCTGACCGCGGTTGCAATGTCAGAGGCCGCGATCTCAGGCACACCGATGCCGCCGCAGCCGGCCGGATCGACCCTCCCGACAGCCGCCATGGCCCTACGGAAAATTACGCTCGCCGCATCAGTTTCAGCACCGCGGTCAACCGCAGGCTGCGCTTGCCGGCCAGCGCCGTCGCATCCAGCCGTGCCCCCTCATCGTCGCAGGTGCCGGCAAAGCCGATGCCGACTTCATGGCCGCCGAACACGGGGTTCTCGCCTATCGCCGGGGTGTGTTCCTGATTGAGGATCTGGCCCTTCCAGCGGCCGTTCGCCGAGGTGTAGCTGCCGAGATAATAGAAGAACGCATCGCCCCCGAGGATGCGGCCGTCATGGAGCAGCATGACCCCGGTCAAACCGCCGTCGACCCCGTCGAGCAAGCGGATGTCAATGGAATAGAGCCCGTTGACGATGCCGCCTTCACCGACGCCGCCCGCGATCGGCATCGCCTCATCCTCGATCGGCGTCATCACCGACTGAAACGGGACGCCGGGCAATTCCCTGAGCTCGCCCCTGAAGCGATAATTGTCGCCTTCGGCCGAGCCCTTCGCCAGCAACGTCGCATCGTCGGTGCCGGCCATCGCCCGGTAATTCGGATCCGGATTGTGTCGCACGGTCTTGATCTCGATCGCGATCTCCTCGCCGGTCTCCTGATAGCTGCCGATATGGGCAAAGGCGGAATTGCCGCCGAGCATCCTGCCGGCGCGGACGTACATCACGCTGCGGCCGACCGCCTCGCCAAGCTGGAACCTGACCTTGTAAAAGCCCCCGAACACGACCGCGTCCCCGGCGTTTTGAATGCTCGATCCATCTATAGCCATTTCGCGCCTCATCGGTACGGTTCCCGCGAAGAAAACGCGTGAGGCCAAGATTGGGGCCTGGCGCGATCCACGACGCGACTTTGAAGCCGTGTCGTTGGAACGCAATGATCCGCCAAAGCCGTCGCGCTTTGGCGGATCGGATTGCGGCGCTGATGTTCCGGCCCGCAAGCGCTCCTAGGCGGCTGCCCTGGCGCCGGTTGGAACCGACGCGATCGTCTTCAGGATCCGGGACGCGATCTGGTAGGGGTCGCCCTGCGAGTTCGGGCGACGGTCTTCCAGATAGCCCTTGTAGCCGTTGTTGACGAAGCTGTGCGGGACGCGGATCGAGGCGCCGCGGTCGGCGACGCCGTAGCTGAAGGTGTCGATCGACGCCGTCTCATGCTTGCCGGTCAGGCGCATGTGATTGTCCGGACCGTAGACCGCGATGTGATCGGCGCGGTTCGCCTTGAACGCCTCCATCAGCTTCTCGAAATATTCCTTGCCGCCGACCTCGCGCATGAAGGCGGTCGAGAAGTTGGCATGCATGCCCGAGCCGTTCCAGTCGGTATCGCCGAGTGGCTTGCAGTGAAATTCGATGTCGATGCCGTAGCTCTCGGTAAGGCGCAGCATCAGGTAGCGGGCCATCCACATTTCGTCAGCGGCCTTCCTGGAGCCTTTGCCGAAAATCTGGAATTCCCACTGGCCCTTCGCCACTTCGGCGTTGATGCCTTCGTGGTTGATGCCGGCGGCGAGACAAAGATTGAGATGCTCTTCGACGATTCTGCGGGCGACGTCGCCGACGTGCTTGTAGCCGACGCCGGTGTAGTACGGGCCCTGCGGCGCGGGATAGCCGCTGGACGGGAAGCCGAGCGGACGGCCATCCTTGTAGAAGAAATATTCCTGCTCGAAGCCGAACCAGGCGCTGGCATCGTCGAGGATGGTGGCGCGCTTGTTCGAGGCGTGCGGCGTCTTGCCGTCGGGCATCATGACTTCGCACATCACCAGCGCGCCGTTGACCCGCGCGGCGTCCGGATAGATCGCGACCGGCTTCAGCACGCAGTCGGAGCTATGGCCTTCGGCCTGCAGCGTCGAGCTTCCATCGAAGCCCCACAGCGGCAACTGCTCCAGCGTCGGGAACGAATCGAATTCCTTGATCTGCGTCTTGCCGCGCAGATTCGGTGTCGGCGTATATCCGTCCAGCCAGATATACTCGAGCTTGTACTTGGTCATTGAGCCTCTCTGTTGATGATGCAAATGATGATGCAAAAACGTCAGGGACCGAAAGCCGGCCGGTCGCCGCACGCGTACCCGGCCACCATCGGCCGATCGTTTCCAAGCATTTTATGTGCCAGTCGCTGCACTGCGGCAGCGCTGTCCACGGCGATCGGCCGCTCGACCGATCCCGCTTCGGGGTGCGACATAGACGCGCGGCAACCTTAAGTCTCGGACAATGAAATGGGCCGCGGCGGATGCCGAATGACGCCCGATTTCCCGGCAGTTTTGGCCTTCCCCGTTTCTCCGATCAAATCGTCGGCGGTTCTCTGCACCATTCCTCGGCAACGCCGCCGGCTCGTGGCCGTGATCGCATCGGCTCAAGCATTGGCCATCTGCTCACTGCCTCGCACGGAGCAAAAATAGAAGTGCCCATAAAATGAACATAAGATGACTTTTTTTGCTCATCTTGCATTCACCGCAGGCACCGACGATATCGCGTCTTGGTAACCGCGCAGGAACGAGTTGGGCGCACCATGGCGCTCCGCGTTTCTGACAAAGGAGAGACTGACATGATGAACACGAGCTTGAATCGGGAGTCGGCCAGGATCTACCAGTTCCCTGCCGGGGGCCGGGGGGCTCTCGGAGGACGTCGCTATGGCGAGACCAGGATTGCGATCGACCTTGCGGCCTCGCAAATCAAAACCGTGGACTGCAGCGGCAGCTGGTACCACGAGGCGGCTATCCAGGAATCCAAGGTGGAGCGTGACCACTAATGCCAGCCGGATGTGGGGGATCAACGCGCTCGAAGGATCAGGCGCTGGTCGGATAAAAAGGGTCGGAACGAAGCGTTTCGGCCCTTTTTCATGTCAGCTCGCAGGTCGTGACCGGCCGCCTGCCAAGCTTGAGCGTGGTGACACCCGCCTTTGACATCTTGAGGGTTACGCCGCTTCCCGAATAGCGCGGGCCCGAGAGCGAAAGGCGCCTGGCCAGCGTCATCGCCTTGCCGTCGAGCTGCAAATGGGCGCGGGAATCATACTGGAAAAGTCCGACGACAAATTGCGTGCCGTCGCCACAGCGGTAGCTCTGAAAAGTCTGCGCGGATGCGGCCGATGTGGCGAGCGAGCCCCAAAAAAATGCCGCCATTGGAGCAGCGATCCTGCGATTATCCATATTCCCCCCCGGGCCGGCCCAGTATAGACGAGACGGCGAACAGCCACCACGCTTCTCCGCCAACGCTTCTCCGCCAATTTGTCCGCCGCACTGGATCGCCTTGGTCAGACCGATGTCAGCGTCCCCTGCCCGCCATCTCAATCTGGCCGGCGCCAGCAATTTCCGCGACCTCGGCGGCTATCCCGCGCGGGATGGCCGCACGATCCGCTGGCGGCAGATCTTTCGCTCCAATCATCTTGGCCATCTCACCGATGACGACATCGCGGTGGTGCGGGGCCTCGGCATCAGAAGCGCGTTCGATTTTCGCGGCATGGAGGAACGCGCCGAGGCGCTGTGCGCCACGCCTGACATCACCGTGCACTCGCTGCCGGTCGAACCCACGGTGGTTGCGGCGCTGCGCGCCCTCGCTGCCGACGGCACCCCGTTGTCGACGGAAGCGGCCGTCGCCGTCATGCGCGATTCCTATCGCAGCTATGTGCAGCACAACACGCCGCGTTTCCGGGCGTTGTTTGCCCATCTGCTGGAGGATCGCGCGCCGCTGGTGATTCATTGCACGGCCGGCAAGGACCGCACCGGTTTCGCCTGCGCGCTGATCCTGCATGCGCTCGGCGTCCCCGACGATGTGATTTCGGAAGATTACCTTTTGACCAACCGCTTCTACCGCCGCGATCCCTCCGCCAGCAGCGATCTCCCTGACGACGTCAAGCACGTGCTCGGCTCGGTGCAAGCCTCGTTCCTGGCCGCGGCGTTCGAAGCCATCGATGCCGACTATGGCAATCTCGAAAACTATTTGCGCGAGGGACTGGGTCTTGGCGCGGCCGACCGCGCCGGGCTCGAGGCGCGCTATCTGGAGAGCTGAGTTCGCGGCTCTCCCGAAGCGTTTCGCTAGGCCGCCGCTTCCATTTCCATCTCGGCGTCGAGATCGGCAATGACGTCCTCGAATGCCGAGATCGCCTGCTGCACCGCCGCGATCTGCATCAGCTCCCAGCCACTTACCGGGCCGTTGCGGTTCTGCAGCGCGACGACCAAATCCCGCCGCTGCTCCTTAAGCTGAACAAGCGGTAAACCGTGGTCAGGCAATTGTCTCATTGTTCCAGCCCTTTGAGTTTGAAGCATCTCGACCTATAGCTGGATCGTTCTGCCATCCGCTTACGAAACTCCGGCAAAATTTAGCGATTTCGGGCATTCAGCGCGTCAGGCGTCAGGCGGCGGGAGTGCGCCCGCAATCGCACCGTCGAGCGCGAGCGTGACGCAGTCGGTAGCCCAATCGCTGGTATGAGGCTCGCTGAAACCGACGAGATCGGGGTGCGTGTCGCAAGGCCGCGGCGTGTCGGGCATGTCAACATCCTCAGGCGGGAATGATTTATCGTACAAGCGCATTTGGAAACGGAACCTTGCGATATTGCAATTGAAGTCCCCCTGACGATAGTGAGCGCTCCCTTCCCCCGGCGTGGAGATCCATCATGGACGGAAAAGTCGTTGTCATCACCGGCGCGCTCGGCGCGCTCGGCAAGGTGGTCGCCGACCAAGCGCTGACGCGCGGCGCCCGGGTCGCGGGCATCGATCATGCGCCGTCGCAGGTTCCGACGGCCTCGAACCGGCTCGAACTGGGCGGCGTCGATCTGACCGATGTCGCTCAGGCCATGGCAGCGATCGATGCCGCCGCCGCCCATTTCGGCCGGCTCGATGTCCTGATCAACATCGCCGGCGGCTTTGCGTTCGAAACGGTTGCCGAGGGTGATCCGAGGACCTGGCAGCGCATGTACGCCCTCAACGTCATGACCGCGCTGAACGCGTCGCGATCGGCGATCCCGCATCTCGCCGCTTCCGGCGCGGGGCGGATCGTCAATGTCGGCGCGATGGGCGCGCTGCAGGCGGGCTCCGGCATGGGCCCCTATGCCGCCTCGAAGGCCGCGGTGCATCGGCTCACCGAGGCGCTGGCTGCCGAGCTGAAGGGCAGGATCACGGTCAACGCCGTGCTGCCCTCGATCATCGACACCACCGCCAACCGCGCCAGCATGCCGAACGCCGATTTCGCAAAATGGGTGACGCCAAAGGAGCTCGCCGACGTGATCCTGTTCCTCGCCAGCGACGCCGCCAGCGCCGTCACCGGCGCGCTGCTGCCGGTGAGCGGCCGGGTTTGACATATCTGGTGGCGGTACGGGCGCCATTCCCCCATGCGGCGCAGATGTTATGTTGTTCAAATGACAACTGCCGAAGACATCGAAAAAGCTGTCGAGCGACTGCCGCCTCGCGAGTTGGCGCGCTTTCGCGCCTGGTTCGAGCTGTTTGACGCTGACCGGTTTGACGCAGCCATCGAGCGAGATGCCAATGCCGGCAAGCTCGATGCACTTGCCGAGGAAGCCCTCGCGGCCTATCGCGCAGGGCAATCCCGCGACCTGTGAAACACTCCGCTTCGCCGAAATTGAGCTAGACTCCCGGCCGATGAGTCGCGGCCTCGCCTGCCGCCGGAGCCTGCCTTGGAAACCGCGCTTTATCTGCCCGTCAAACGCTTCCTGGAAAAGCTCGGCTTCACCGTCAAGGGCGAGGTCGGCGGCTGCGACCTGGTGGCGCTGAGCGGCGACGACCCGCCGATCGTGGTGATCGGCGAACTGAAGCTGACCTTCAATCTGGAACTGATATTGCAGGCGATCGATCGCGCCGGCGCCTGCGACGAGGTTTGGCTTGCCGCGAGATTGTCGGCGCGCGGCAAAGGCCGCGAGAGCGACGCACGTTATCGCAATCTCTGCCGCCGGCTCGGTTTCGGCATGCTCGCGGTCACCAACAACGGCGATGTCGAGGTTATCGTCAAGCCGCCGACCACGGCGCCGCGCCGCGATACCAAAAAGCGCTCGCGCCTGGTTGCCGAGCATCGGCGGCGCAAGGGCGATCCGGCGATCGGCGGCAGCACGCGCGCGCCGATCATGACGGCGTATCGCCAGCAGGCGCTGGCCTGCGCCGAGGCGCTGTCAGGCGGGCCGCGGCGGGTGCGCGACCTCAAGGCGGAGATCCCGGATGCCGGAAAAATCCTGCTGCACAATGTCTATGGCTGGTTCGATCGCGCCGGGCGCGGCATCTATGTCCTGACCGACGCCGGGCGTGCCGCGCTCAAGCGCTGGCCGCAGCAACCGCTGGATCCTGCCGCCACCGGCGATGCCGCTCGATGATCGAGCTTTACGACGCCACGCCGCTGGAGAAACTTTAGACGCATGGCTGTATTGCCACGCCAATTTCATATTGCAATGCAACATAGGGGGGCCTAACCATCTCCCCATCCGATGCGAGGCCCCCATGAGCGAAGACTGGAACACGAAATACGGCACACGGCGCGTGCGGCGCGATCTGCCGACGCTGGAGGAGGCGATATTCGCCGCGGTTGGAATCACCGACAACCAGCAGGCGCAGGCGGAGATCGCATCAGCCCTGATGGGGCTGCCGTTCGACGAGGTTCTCGCCGAAGTCAGGAAGACCGGCCGCGCCGCGACCCGTTCGGCCACCCGCGTGATCGCGGGCGAGCAGGGCGCGCAGCGTTCGGTGGTGGTCGAGCGCCGCGTGGTCAGGCGATTCGGCAACGACAAGCGCACCGGCACCTGAAACGCCGAGCACTGTCGGCCATCGTCCGATGCTGGATCAAGCGAAGGCCGATATCGAGGCGCCCGCGGTCAGGCGGTCCTGCCCCAGCCATACATCCGCAGCAACATCCGCCAATAGGCGCGATTGAAGTTCACGATCGCGCGTGCCGCATCGAGTGTGGTTGCGACGGCGGATGGCGCCAGTTCCGGCTGCCTTTGCGGGGCTAGATCGATACTGCCGGTCGACTCGCCGTGCCCGAAGGTGAGATGGGCGCCGAACTTGCTGGCAAGCGCCCGCATCGCCTCGTTCTGCGCACCCGTGGTGATCCGCAGGCTGCGATAGCCCTTGGCGCGCGCTTCCGCGATCAGTTTTTTGAACAGGATGCTGCCGACGCCCTTGCGCCGCACCGGTGTCTCCACGCTGAAGGCGATCTCGGGCTGTGAACCCGCGGAATGCTCGGGCGGATGCAGTTCGGCCGCGCCGCGCACCACACCGTCTTCGAAATAACCGATGATCGTCGTGCCGTCATTGGCGCATTTTTCGGCGTAGCGTTCGATAAAACTGTCGTCCATGTAGCCATGGAAGCGATCATGGCGGCTGGCGCGGTCCAGCCGCAACAGATGGTCGCGCAGCAGGGGCAATTCCTCCTGCTGGCTCAGCGTCCGAACGGTGCCTCTGGCAAGCGTCACAGCGGTATCGTGGCTCATGTCATAACTCCTCATGGATGGCCCTCGAGGAGGCGTCGAATCCCTAGAATAGCTATATTGTGCACTGCACCATGGATTTCAAGGCCGGCATTTACCTCAAGTAACGGCGTCGAACGCGCGGTCAATCAATCGTTACCGCCTGTCAGAGCACCATCTGCGTCTGCGTGACGATCGCAACGAGTTTGCCGTCCTCGGTCTCCAGCCGTGTCTGCCACACTTGCGTCCGCCGTCCCCGGTGCACCGGCGTCGCCGTCGCAATCACCGTGGCGCCCTCCGCGGCGCCGCCGATGAAATTGGTCTTGCTTTCGATCGTGGTGGTGCCTTTGGCGTCTTCCGGCAGATTGACGAATGTGGCGGCGGCGCCGACCGAGTCCGCCAATGCCATGATCGCGCCGCCGTGGATCGTATGCCGCAGCGTGCAGAGTTCCGGCCGCACCAGCATCCGCGCCACCACGCGGTCGCGCTCGGCCTCGACGAAGGTCACGCCCTTCAGTTCGGCGAACGGCATCTTCATCGACTGGATTTTCTCAAGTGGCGTCATGAACCCTCCGTCTTTCCTAAGTCGTGATACGCGGGCTTGACCCGCGTATCCATCGGTCTTCGTCAAAGCGTTTTCCGAAATGATGGATTGCCGGGTCAAGCCCGGCAATGACCCTATGGGTAATGCGACGGTGACAACGCGCCGCTAATTCTGCATACCCGCAGCCATGCGCCACTTCCCGCCCCGCCGGATTGTCTGCCTCACCGAGGAGACCGTCGAGACGCTGTATCTGCTCGGCGAGCAGGACCGTATCGTCGGTGTCTCGGGCTACGCGGTGCGGCCGCCGCGGGTGCGGCGCGAGAAGCCGCGGGTTTCGGCGTTCATCTCGGCGGACATTCCAAAAATCCTGGCGCTACAGCCGGACCTCGTGCTCGCCTTCTCCGACCTTCAGGCCGATATCGTCGCCGATCTCGTGCGCGCCGGCGTCGCCATCCATGTCTTCAACCAGCGCGACCTCGCCGGCATCTTGGCGATGATCCGCACGCTCGGCGCGATCGTCGGCGCCACTGAGCGCGCCGACCAACTCGCCACAAATTTTGAGCGGCGTCTTGCAAGCATCGCGTCGACGCCGCGTCCCGCACCGAGGCCAAAAGTCTATTTCGAGGAATGGGACGATCCCCTGATCAGCGGCATCGGCTGGGTTTCCGAACTGATCGAGATCGCCGGCGGCGAGGACGTGCTGCCAAAATTGCGGTTTCAGCAGGCCGCCCGGGATCGCATCATTTCGCCCGACACCGTTCGCGACACCGCGCCGGACGTGATCCTGGCCTCATGGTGCGGCAAGAAGGTCGTTGCCGACAGGATCCGGAAACGGCCGGGCTGGAGCGGGATTCCGGCGGTGCACAACGATCGCATCGTCGAGATCAAGTCGCCGCTGATCCTGCAGCCCGGGCCGGCGGCGCTGACCGACGGGTTGGACGCGATCGTGAAAGCACTATGGCCGGGACAGTCCTGAACTCTCAGGCTGCTCCTTTGCATGGGGTTGTTTTCCATATTTTGAGGCTGGAAGCTAAGTTACTGATTTTATTGGTTCCGGAAAAACGTGAAATCCACCCCGCGGTTCGTCGTTTCATCCACCAGGGTCGGCCGTCAGGTCGGTACAGAACTCGCAATGACGTGGTGGGGGCCATCGGCTTCACCTACACCTTCTCCACCCCGCACCATTCGGCGATGAAAAGCGCGGTCGCTTTGGTGGATTTACGAAGCGACTCCAGATCGACATATTCGTTGAAGCCGTGCATCGCCGCACCACTGGCGCCGAAGCACAGGCTCGGAATGTTGTAGTTCAGCCCATAGAACCGCGTGTCGGTGAGCGCCGTGAACACGAGGTCCTGCACTTCGCCGCCATAGACCGCCGCAAAAGCCCTGCCGAAGGCGGCTTCGGGCTCGGCGGCATCCTTGAGCTCATATCCTTCCGACAGGAAGCCGGACCACTGCACCTCGGGCGGATGGTTGGAGAGAAAGCGATGGTCGCGCGCGGCTGACGACACGCAGGCCAAAATCTCGTTCTGGCAATCGGCGACCGACCAGCCCGGCAGAATCGCAATGCGGCAATCGACGTCGCACCATGCCGGCACGCTGGAGGCCCAGTCGCCGCCCTTGATGATGCCGGGATTGAAGTTGATCGGATGCGTCAGCGCCTTGAAATGTCGATCGGCCCCGGCGCGCGCGTTCCATTCGGCCTCGAGTTTTTCGAGCGCCTGGATCAGATGATAGGCCGCCGTGATCGCGTTGGAGCCGGAGCCGGCCTCGAACACATGCACCGGAAAGCCGCGCACCTTCAGGCGAAACCAGATCACGCCGACCTGCGAACGCACCATTCTGCCGCCGGTCGGCTCCGGAATGAAACAGGCGTCGGCGCGATAGCCGCGCTGCAAGGTGGAGAGCGCGCCGACACCGGTGCTTTCCTCCTCGATCACCGACTGAAAATGAATCCGCGCAGTCGGCTTCAGGCCCGCCGCCCTGATCGCATCCAGCGCATAGAGCGCGCCGATGGTGCCGGACTTCATGTCGCAGGCGCCGCGGCCATACATCCTGCCGTCCCTGACCGCGGGCGAGAACGGCGGCGTCTCCCACATCTCGAGCGGTCCGGCCGGCACCACGTCGCAGTGCCCCTGCAGGATCAGCGATTTACCTGAAATGCGCGACGGCCGGTAGGTGCCGACCACCGTACGGGCCTTCGAAAAATCATGCGCGATCGGACCGAAGCCGCGCAAATCCTTCAGCGCGTCGACCTCGATATGCCAGTCGTCGACCTCGTAGCCGCGCTGGCGCAGGAGATCGCCGATCATGTCCTGGCATGGCCCCTCGGCGCCGCGTGTCGAGGGGATCGCCACAAAATCCCTTGTGGTCGCAAGCTGGGCGTCGAAGCCGGCGTCGACGGCGTCAAGGACTTTTTGTTTATTGTCGCTGGCGTTCATTGCGTCCCCGTTACCGGTCATTTCCAGGCAGCAATCAAAGCATACTTTGTCTGGAACTCCAGCAGTTTAGATCGCTTTCAGAATCGCGCCCGCGTCCCTATACAATCGACCCGAAGCTGCTCACGCGCGGAGAACGGGATGCCCGGCAATCGCAACGTCCTATACCTGATGATCGCTGCGCTGCTCGGCCACCTTGCGCTGTGGGGATTCGCGACCGCTGCCGTCGCGGACCAGGTGTCGCGCGAGCAGGACATCGTCAGTCTGCGATTGGGTCAGCGGGTTCTGGTCGACGACGGATCATGCCCCGCCGGGCAGATCAAGGAAGTTTGGGGCGCCCAAATGACGGCGGATGGCATTGTCCGCGCCAGCAAATGCATTCCGCGGCTGGGCACCAGGAAAAGGTAGCCCTCGCCGCGTCGACGCGACTTGCCAACGTCCGGGTCGCGTGCCGATCAGTTCGCCGGCTCGAACAGGCATTGCAATGTCGGCCTGGCGATTTTGGTGAAAGTCGGGCCGATCTCGGATTGCTTGGACGGCGGCACCCAACCGGCTTCGATGGTCGGCACGCCGGTCTCGCTGATGCCGCGCAGCAGGGCTTCGCGCAGGTCCGGGTCCTCGACCTTGGCCGCGACATAGTCGTGCAGGCATCCGCAAATGGGTTCAGGATGCGCCCAGCGGCCCACCATATGGGCGGCGCATAGACGCACGAACTCTCCGCGCGGATCCGGGACCTTGAGCAGCGATCGGAACTGCTGTGTCTGGGCTTTGATCTGCGGGACCTGCGCTGGCGCGGAACCGGCCAGAATGAACGTAGCTGCGATCGCTGTGGAACAGATGCGAAGGAACATGCGGGGCCCTTTACCGGCGATCTCGGTGCCGACTCTGTCGGCCGTTTCGTCCGCAACTGATAACGCGCCGGTGTTTCCGGCGATCTGCGCCAGGACGGAAAATGGTTTCGTCGCGGCGAGAATTGTTTCACCGGCCGGGCCGCGACGAAACAAAGCCGGCGGCGAGCCGAAACGTCGGTTTGCCCAACCCAATCGAACAGCATGCAACCTTTGTGGATGATTGTGCGTTGTAACAATTCCAATGAAGGATGGCAGTCGTGGCCAATGGCAACATCGATGTTAGAAACCAACCGCGACCCGCAAACGAAGCGCCAGGTTCGCTGCCTCGCGCCCTACTGGATGAACTCGCCGCATTTCTGCACCGTGGCATCGCCGCCGCCCCAGGGCATGATCGGGACCGAGGAGGTGGAATTTTTCGGCGAGCCCTCGATCAGCTTGTCCGAATACACCATGTAGACCAGCACGTTCCGCTTGGCGTCGCAGCCGCGCACGATCTGCATCTTCTTGAAGAACAGCGAGCGGCGCTGGCGGAACATATCGTCGCCCTGCGCCATCTTGTCCTTGAAATGGATCGGGCCGATCTGCCGGCAGGCCAGCGAAATATCCGACACCTCCTCGGCGAGCCCCAGCCAGCCCTTGAAACCGCCCTTCTCCGGCACCGTGAAGTGACAGGCGACCCCGTCGACCTCGGGGTCATCGACGCCATAGGTCGCGAGCTTGTCGTTCGGGCTGACCCACTTGAACACGGTCGAGCGGCGGAAGATCAGGTCCGGCTCGTCGGCCGCGACGGCTGGAGAAGCCTGCGTCAGCGCTACAACCAAAAGCAGCAAAACCAGAGACCTCCACTTGAAGGTAAATGGGCGCATGGCGTTCGATGGCATGGATGTCTCCGCTGGTTTGGCTCGCCGCCTATGTAGTGCTGGAAAGGCCACCAGAAAGGCTGCCGGTAGCCAGGGACCGGCGCGGTTTAACCGATTGTGAGGCTTTTTTGTTACGCTCGGGACGAAAAACGCTGGTAGCACGCGGGGGTTAGAGGCCTTACGGTGGTGAACGCGTTTCCCGTCTGCGACAACGAATGAATATCAAGAGTTGGGATTCGAAGAATATGCGCGTGGCCGGGCATCTGATTTCTATTGCCGACGTTGCAACCCGGCGTTTTTGGAAAATTGGGCTCTTGACGGCTGCCGGCGCCATCGGCGCCACCTCACAGGCTGACGCAGCGCTCTATTACTGGCAAGACGCTGACCCCTCCTATTATCGCTCCGGGCCGGCGTTTCAACCCCGGCGGCACAAGGCGCGGCGCCATCAGGCGAAAAAGGACGAGGCCGCGGCAAAGCAGACTGGCGGCAAGCCGCAGGGCGCGCTGATCATCGCGGTGTCGATCCAAAAGCAGAAGGTGCGGGTCTACGACGCCAACGGATTCTTCGCGGAAAGTCCGGTCTCCACCGGCATGCCCGGTCATTCGACCCCGATGGGGGTCTTCAGCATCGTCCAGAAGCACAGGTTCCACCATTCCAACATCTATAGCGGCGCGCCGATGCCGTACATGCAGCGGATCACATGGTCGGGGGTCGCGATGCATGCCGGCGTCCTGCCGGGCTATCCGGCTTCGCATGGCTGCATCCGCATGCCGATGGCCTTCGCCATGAAGATGTGGAACTGGACCAGGATGGGCGCGCGCGTGATCGTCACGCCCGACGAGATGACGCCCGCCAGTTTCTCGCATCCGCTCCTCGTCACGCAGAAGGTCGCGCCGCAACCGGTCGCAGCCGAACAGCCGAAAGTGGATGCACCGCTTGGCGTGAAGAGCGACAAGGGCGCCGACGCCGGCGCGACCGCCAGGCCCGCGACATCGGAGACTGCCGTCGACCTGAGGCCGACCGTCGGCCACGCCGATTCCACGGCCGTGCTGCGCGAGCAAACCCGCACCGCTGACGCCAGCGGGTGGCTGCCCGCAAAGAACTCTCCGGTCACGATGTCGGACGCGGCGTCATCCACCACGTCGGCTGCGGGCGACACGGCTTCCGCCAAAGCGGACGATACATCCCGTCCGGATGCGAAGTCGGAGACGGCGAACAAGCCGACTGAGGCCAAATCAGCCGACAACACCATCGGCGAAGCGAGGTCAGCCGAGGCGGCCGGCCAGCCGGAAACCAGGACCAGCGAAGCCCCGGCTCCCGCACCAGTCGACGCCGATGCCGCAAACGCCGAAGTGACGGCCACTGCGGGCGCGAAGGTCGAAGAGAAGCCCGCCGAAGCCATGGCTGACGCCAGAGCCGAAGGGGTCAGGACCGAAGCGCCCAAGATCGAAGCGCCCAAGGCCGAGGTGCGCCAGGCGGATAGCGCCAACGCGGATACCGCAAGGCCGGATACTGCGAAGGCCGATGCCGCGAAGGCCAGCGAGCCGAAGCCCGCCGAAAAACCGGCCCAGCCCGCCAAGGTCGCCACGGATGCGCCCGCCGCCGCTCCCGATGTAAAGAAGGATCCGGCGCGTCTGCCCGGCGTCGCAAAGCCTGAACCGCCCAAGCGGACCGGCCAGATCGCCGTGTTCATCAGCCGCAAGGACTCCAAGCTCTATGTGCGGCAGAATTTCGCGCCGCTGTTCGACGTCCCCGTGACGATCGTGCCGAGCGACCGGCCGCTCGGCACCCATGTGTTCACGGCCGAGGCCGACAGCAGCGATGCCAATGTGCTGCGCTGGTCCGTCGTCTCGCTGCCGGTGACCGCCCGCAACGTCGCGCGCAACGGCAATGACGACCGCCGCTCGCGGCGGCGGAAGATGGCGGCCGCACCTGCCGAGATCACGCTGCTGCCCGGAACGGACGGCCCGACCGAGGCGCTGGACCGCATCACCATTCCCCCCGATGCGATGGCCCGCATCGCCGAAGCGCTGACCTCGGGCGGATCGATCGTCGTATCCGACCAGGGCATCCATCAGGGCGAGACCGGCCAGGGCACCGATTTCATCGTCCCGCTGCGCTAGCCCGGCCCCGGCGAGCCCGGTCGATCAACTCCCGACGCTTTGCCGCCGAGGATGCGCTGGGTTTTGCCGCCATGGATCGACCTCTCGCACCGGCCTCCGCAAGCGAGCAGCGAAGCGCCGCCACCAACGACGCCTTTGATCGTCTGTCATTGACGGGCTGGCGGTGGGGTTTGGCGGGCCGCCTTTACAGGGGCGGCCCCGGACAGGCGGGCCCTGGCGCAGGCCAACATCAGCCGGATCACCGCCTTTGCGTTTTCGTTTCCCGCGCTCGCCGGCGGCGATATCCGGCTGGCCGACTATGCCGGTCATCCCCTGCTGGTCGTCAACACCGCCTCGCTCTGCGGGTTCACGCCGCAATATGCGGGATTGCAGGAATTATGGACCCGGTTTCACGACCGTGGCTTAGTGATCATCGGCATTCCCTCCAACGATTTCGGTGGACAGGAGCCGGGCGGCGCGACCGAAATCGCCGAGACCGCGCAGCATCAATACGGCGTCACTTTCCCGATCGCGGCAAGGGTGATCGTGAAGGGTCCGAACGCGCATCCGTTCTACAAATGGGCGGCGGAAGCGCGGCCCAAGAATGTGCCGCGCTGGAATTTTCACAAATACCTGATCGGCCGTGACGGCCATATCGCGGACGTCTTCCCGGAATTCGTGGAACCACGGGATACGCGGGTGCAGACGGCTATCGCGCGGGCTCTGGCGGACGCCTGACAAACCGTGTCAGAACGACAGAATATTCCCCGGAATTAACCTGTTCGTTACAAATCGGGCGCCCGCGACGACGGCCGTTGCCTTGGCTACGCCGGTCCAACTAGGGTATTATTCGTCGGGGCAGCGGGCGGCTCGGGCGACGGTGAGAGCCGCCACGGGATCAGTTCAGGGAAGATACCATGCGCATTTCGGCAGGTTTGATTTTTGCGGGCGCGGTTTCGCTGCTGTTGTCGGGCACGGCATGGTCGCAGACCCCTCCAGCCAAGGGCACGGCGCCGCAGGCCGCCGCGCCGCAGGCAGTTCCGGCAGCTGCGGCGGCCCCTGCCCC
>NZ_JBAVNZ010000167.1:0-4961 GCF_049691595.1 Bradyrhizobium sp. | reverse complement strand
AGTCTCGTTCGCCGGTCGGCGAAGGCAGGCCGATGATCCATGCGCCGAAGACGGCGCCCGGACCGGCGCCCGCCGCCGAACCCGATCCGGAAGTGCCCGCGGGTACCGAAATGGTCACCATGACCATCCGCGAGGCGCTGCGCGACGCGATGGCCGAGGAGATGCGGCGCGATCCCGACGTCTTCGTCATGGGCGAAGAGGTGGCCGAATATCAGGGCGCCTACAAGGTGACCCAGGGCCTGCTGCAGGAATTCGGCGCCAGGCGCGTGATCGACACCCCGATCACCGAGCATGGCTTTGCCGGCATCGGCGTCGGCGCGGCGATGGCCGGCCTGAAGCCGATCGTCGAGTTCATGACCTTCAATTTTGCGATGCAGGCGATCGACCAGATCATCAACTCCGCGGCCAAGACGCTGTATATGTCCGGCGGGCAGATGGGCTGCGCAATCGTGTTCCGCGGCCCGAACGGCGCGGCGGCGCGCGTCGCCGCCCAGCACAGCCAGGATTACTCGGCCTGGTACTCGCAGATCCCGGGCCTGAAGGTGATCGCGCCGTTCTCCGCCGCCGACTACAAGGGCCTCCTGAAGGCCGCGATCCGCGACCCCAATCCGGTGATCTTCCTGGAAAACGAGGTGCTGTACGGCCACACCGGCGAGGTGCCGAAGCTCGACGACTATGTGGTGCCGATCGGCAAGGCGCGCGTGGTCCGCACCGGCAGCCATGTCACCATCATATCCTGGTCGAACGGCATGACCTACGCGCTGAAGGCCGCCGACGAACTGGCCAAGGAAGGCATCGAAGCCGAGGTGGTCGACCTGCGCACGCTGCGCCCGATGGATACCGATACCATCATCGCGTCCGTGAAAAAGACCGGCCGTGCGGTGACGGTGGAGGAAGGCTGGCAGCAGAGCGGCGTCGGCGCCGAAATCGCCGCCCGCATCACGGAGCACGCGTTCGATTATCTGGATGCGCCGGTGATGCGGGTGTCGGGCAAGGACGTGCCGATGCCGTACGCGGCGAACCTCGAAAAGCTCGCATTGCCCTCCGTGGCCGAGGTGGTGGAAGCCGCCAAGGCCGTCGCGTATCGGTGACGCATGGTTGGTCCCAAGGAGCAGCCATTGCCGCCAGACGTCATGGGCCGCGCCGATGCCACCGAGGTGTTGCGCGCATTCGTGGTCGATGGCGGATTGTCCATCGCGTTCGCGCGCGCCTTCGAGGAGCCGGATATGTGGGGCCTGCTTCTGGTTGACGTCGCGCGCCATGCCGCGCGGGCCTATGCGCGCGAGAGCGCCTTTACCGAGGACGAAGCGCTGGCGCGCATCGTCGACATGTTCGAAGCCGAAATCGCGCGGCCGACCGACAAGGGCACCACCACACCGCGGTCGCAACAAGGTCACTGACAATGCCGATCAACATTCTGATGCCCGCGCTGTCGCCCACCATGGAAAAGGGCAACCTCGCCAAATGGCTCAAGAAGGAGGGCGACAAGGTCAAGTCCGGCGACGTGATCGCGGAGATCGAGACCGACAAGGCGACGATGGAAGTCGAGGCGGTCGACGAGGGCACGATCGCAAAAATCCTGGTGCCGGAGGGCACCCAGGATGTGCCAGTCAACGACGTCATCGCGGTCATGGCCGGCGATGGCGAGGATGTGAAATCGGCAGGAGCGGCCGCCGCGCCGGCTCCCAGGCTCGCCGCCGCTTCGGCACCCGCCGCTGCACCTGCTCCCAAAGCTGCACTGCCTGCTGCTGCTCCGGCGTCTGCGCCTCACGCGGCTGGACCGTGTCAGCAAGCCAATGGCCATGCCCGCGTCTTCTCGTCACCGCTGGCCCGTCGCCTCGCCAGGGAAGCCGGCATCGAGCTCGCGCGCATCAACGGCTCAGGCCCGCATGGCCGCATCGTCGCCCGCGACGTCGAGCAAGCCCGATCCGGCAAGGGGCTGAAGGCGCCGGCGGCAGCGCCGGCCGGCGCACCTTCGATCGCCCCGTCGATGTCGGACAAGCAGATCCTCGCGCTGTTCGAAGCGGGCAGCTACGAGGTGGTGCCGCATGACGGCATGCGGCGCACGATTGCGCAACGGCTCACCGCATCGGTGCAGACCATTCCGCATTTCTACCTGACGATGGACTGCGACATCGGCAAGCTGCTCGCGGCGCGCGAGGAGATCAACGCCGCGGCGCCGAAGGACAAGGAGAAGAAGCCGCTGTACAAGCTCTCGGTCAATGATTTCGTCATCAAGGCGATGGCGATTGCCTTGCAGCGGGTCCCCGATTGCAACGTGAGCTGGACCGAAGGCGGCATGCTCAAGCACAAACATTCCGACATCGGCGTCGCGGTCGCGATGCCGGGCGGGTTGATCACGCCGATCATCCGCAAGGCCGAGACCAAGTCGCTGTCGATGATCTCGGCCGAGATGAAGGATTTCGCCGCCCGCGCCCGCGCCCGCAAACTCAAGCCCGAGGAATATCAGGGCGGCACCACGGCGGTCTCCAATCTCGGCATGTACGGCATCAAGGATTTTACCGCCGTGATCAACCCGCCGCATGCGACGATCCTGGCGGTCGGCACCAGCGAGGAGCGCGCGGTGGTGCGCGGCGGCCGGATCGAGGCCGCGCATATCATGACCGTCACCCTGTCCTGTGATCACCGCGCGGTCGACGGCGCGCTTGGGGCCGAACTGATCGGCGCCTTCAAGATGCTGATCGAAAATCCCGTGATGATGATGGCGTGACAAGCTGGTGGTGCATGCCGTCATTGCGAGCGCAGCGAAGCAATCCATTGCACCGGCGGCAGGCTGGATTGCTTCGTCGCAAATGCTCCTCGCAATGACGGGAACGAACTTCAATCCGGTCGCACGATGACAATGAGCGAGCAGCCATGGCCGACACCTCCTTCGACATCATCATCATCGGCTCCGGTCCCGGCGGCTATGTCACGGCGATCCGCGCGGCGCAGCTCGGCTTCAAGACCGCGATCGTCGAGAAGTCGTACCTTGGCGGCATCTGCCTGAACTGGGGCTGCATCCCGACGAAAGCGCTGCTGCGGTCGGCTGAAATCTATCACTACATGCAGCACGCGAAAGACTACGGCCTGTCGGCCGACAACGTCGCCTATGACCCGAAAGCCGTGGTGCAGCGCTCGCGCGGCGTCTCAAAACGCCTCAATGACGGCGTCGGTTTTCTGATGAAGAAGAACAAGGTCACGGTGATCTGGGGCGAAGCGGTCATCGATGCGCCCGGCAAGGTGATGGTGAAGAAGTCCAACGTGGAGGCGCCGAAGGGTGCGCTGGGCGAGGGGGCTTACCAGGGCAAGCACATCATCATCGCCACCGGCGCGCGGCCGCGGGTGCTGCCGGGGCTGGAGCCCGACAAGAAGCTGGTCTGGACCTATTTCGAGGCGATGGTGCCGGAGAAGATGCCAAAATCGCTGTTGGTGGTCGGGTCGGGCGCGATCGGCATCGAGTTCGCATCGTTCTTTCACACCATGGGCACTGAGGTCACCGTGGTCGAGGTGCTGCCGCAAATCCTTCCCGTCGAGGATGCCGAGATCGCCGCGCTGGCGCGCAAGCGCTTCGAGAAGCAGGGCATCAGGATTCTCAGCAATACCAGGGTGACAAAGCTCGAGAAGAAGGGCGACAGCGTGGTCGCCACCATCGACGACGGCAAGAAGCCCGTGACGGTCGAGTTCGAGCGGGTGATCTCGGCGGTCGGCGTGGTCGGCAACACCGAAAACCTCGGGCTGGAAAAACTCGGGGTCAAGACCGAGCGCGGCTGTATCGTGATCGACGGCTACGGCAAGACCAATGTTCCCGGCATCTACGCGGTTGGCGACGTCGCGGGGCCGCCGATGCTGGCGCACAAGGCCGAGCACGAAGGCGTGGTGTGCGTCGAGGCCATCAAGGGCCTGCACCCGCATGCCATGGACAAGAACCTCATTCCCGGCTGCACCTATTGCCACCCGCAGATCGCGTCGGTCGGCCTGACCGAGGCGCTGGCGAAAGAGGGCGGCCGCGACATCCGCGTCGGCCGCTTCCCGTTCGTCGGCAATGGCAAGGCGATCGCACTGGGCGAGGACCAGGGCCTCGTCAAGGTGATCTTCGACAAGAAGACCGGGCAGTTGCTCGGCGCGCACATGATCGGCGCCGAAGTCACCGAACTGATCCAGGGCTATGTGGTTGCCATGAATCTGGAGACCACCGAGGAAGAGCTGATGCACACCGTATTCCCGCATCCGACGCTGTCGGAGATGATGAAGGAAGCGGTGCTGGATGCCTATGGGCGCGTGCTGAATATATAGGAATACAGGGCATGATCTCACTCATGCCCAACGACAAACCAAAAGAGACCGCAATCCGTGAAAGACAACGACAATCTGACGATCGAACGTCCGACGTTCGTGACCCATCTCGAATGCGCGATGGAAGGCGATCGCTATCCCGCCGACCAGATCCATAACCTCTCCAAGGCCGGCAAGCCGCTGCTGGTGCGCTACGATCTCGCCGGCGTCAAAAAGGCTTTGACAAAAGACGCGTTGGCGCAGCGTCCCGCCGACATGTGGCGCTACCGCGAGATGCTGCCGGTGCGCCAATGCGCGGACATCGTCAGCCTCGGTGAAGTCATGACGCCGCTGATCCGCCTGCCGAAACTTGCGAAGAAGCTGGGCGGCGGCGAGATCATCGTCAAGGACGAGGGGCGGCTGCCGACCGGCTCCTTCAAGGCGCGCGGCCTGGTGATGGCGGTGTCGATGGGCAAGGCGCTCGGTGTCAAACACATGGCGATGCCGACCAACGGCAATGCGGGGGCGGCACTCGCCGCCTATGCGACATCGTGCGGCATCAAGACCACGATCTTCTGCCCGGCCGACACGCCGGAAGTGAATGTCAGCGAGATCGAGCTGCAGGGCGCCACCGTCTACCGGGTCAACGGGCTGATCGACGATTGCGGCAGGATCGTCGGCGAGGG
>NZ_JBAVNZ010000166.1:0-4268 GCF_049691595.1 Bradyrhizobium sp. | reverse complement strand
TGATCGTGGTGGAGGCAGCCAGCCAGATCGGCGGCCGCTGCCAGACCGATCTTGCCACCTTCGAGGTGCCGTTCGATCGTGGCGCGCGCTGGCTGTACAATCCGGAGACCAACCCGATTGTGAGGCTCGCGCGCGCCGCGGGACAGGAGATCACGGCCGCGCCGTCGGCCCAGAAAATCCGTATCGGCCGCCGCAATGCGCGGGCCGGCGAGACCGAAGAGTTTTTGGCTGCGCTGTTGCGCGCGAACCGCGCCGTCGACGATGCCTCGCGCAAGGCCGACGTGCCGTGCGCTTCGGCCCTGCCAAAGGATCTCGGCGACTGGGCGGGGACGGTCGAATTCGTGCTCGGAGCCAATTTCGCGGGCAGGGACCTGAAGGAGCTCTCCGCGATCGACAAGGCGCGCGCGCAGGAACGCAATTCCGCATTCGCCTGCCGTCAGGGATTGGGCGCGCTGATCGCAACGCTTGGCGAGCAGGTACCGCTGGCGCTATCGACGCCGGCCAACCGCATCTCCTGGAGCAACCGGGATGTCAGCGTGGAGACGCCGGCCGGCAAGATCGCCGCCCGCGCAGCCGTCATCACGGTATCGAGCAATGTGCTGGCCATGGGCAGCATCAAATTCGCGCCCGATATTCCCAAGCGCACGCTGGACGCCGCCGCGAAATTGAGCCTCGGCAGCTGTGATCGCATTGCCCTGCAGATGCCGGGCAATCCGCTTGGCCTGGCGCGAGACGATGTCATCATCGAGCGGAGCAATTCGACCAGGACCGGCCTGCTGTTCGCCAATATCGGCGGTTCGTCCCTTTGCTCGATCGATGTCGCGGGCTCGTTCGGCCGCGATCTCTCCGCGCAGGGCGAACAGGCGATGGTCGCGTTCGCGCTCGAATGGCTGACCAGGCTGTTCGGCAGCGATGCCGCCGCGGCCGTGAAGAAATCGAGCGCGACGCGCTGGAACGCGTCGCCTTTCGTGCTCGGCGCGATGTCATCGGCCGTGCCAGGCGGGCAGCCGTCGCGAAAAATCCTGGCCGAGCCGATCGGCTGCCTGTATCTCGCCGGCGAGGCCAGCCATGAAACGCTGTGGGGAACGGTCGACGGCGCGTGGGAGAGTGGCGAGCGCGCGGCGGAAGCGGCGTTGCGGCGGATCGGCGCCTTGAAGGATGCGGCACCGGTCGAGGCGCCGCCACAACGGCGCCGCGTCGCGCCGCCAAGGTCGGCCACGCCTGCGTCCCCGATCCGCTAATGTCACCGCCGAGGGCGCTGATCTCCTGGTCGAGCGGCAAGGACAGCGCCTTTGCGCTGCATGAAATCCGTCGGGCGGGTGAGCTCGAGGTGGTGGGCGCCCTGACGACGGTGACCGAGACATTCGGCCGGGTGTCGATCCATGGCGTGCGGCAGGAGATCCTGCGGGCACAGTGTGAAGCCGCCGGCCTGCCGCTGCGGATCGTGCCGATTCCCTATCCCTGTCCGAACGGGATCTACGAAGCGCGGATGGGCGAGGCCGTCGCGCAAGCCGTCGGTGACGGCATTACCCACATGATCTTCGGCGATCTTTTCCTTTCGGATATCCGCGCCTATCGCGAACAGAAGCTCGCGGGGTCGGGCATCACGCCGGTGTTTCCGCTGTGGCAGCGCCCGACGCGCGAACTGGCGCAGGCGATGATCGCAAGCGGGCTGGAGGCTCGCCTTGCGACC
Organism: Bradyrhizobium sp.; assembly: GCF_049691595.1. Classification (GTDB taxonomy): domain Bacteria; phylum Pseudomonadota; class Alphaproteobacteria; order Rhizobiales; family Xanthobacteraceae; genus Bradyrhizobium. Next base: position 2,575 of record NZ_JBAVNZ010000166.1, on the reverse strand, counting down.
GTCGATCTCAAGAAGCTGCCGGCGGCTTTTGCGGGTCGCAAGTTTGATTCGCAACTGCTGGCCGATTTGCCCGACAGCGTCGATCCCTGCGGGGAGAACGGTGAGTTTCACACCTGCGTGGTGGCCGGACCAATGTTTGCCTGCCGGCTTGCGGTGACCACCGGCGAGCGGGTCGAGCGGGATGGCTATGGGTATTGCGATTTGATGATGGGATAAGTGCTGTGGTCGGGTTCAAGCCAACGGGTCGCGCGAATGCGCGCCCGATGACGTGCTCCGCGCGAGCCGGGAGCGAGGGTTAGGTCCGGCAACATTCAAAATTCAACGCAGCAGGCCATCGAGCGCGGGCAAGCCGATGATCACTGCCGCAGCGATCAATGCGTAGCAGATCGAACGAAATAACGTCTCGCTGGCGTGGCCGTACAGTCGGGCGCCGAACCAGACGCCGACCGCATAGACCGGACCCACGACCAGCGAAAACTTGATCGCATCTACCGTAATGAGCCCGGTGAACCAATAGCTCACCACGGAAAAGAAATCCGACGCGCCGAAAAACAGCAATATATTTGCGCGTGCGATCGGGGAAGCGATCGGCCGGCCGAGCCAGTAGCCGACGATCGGCGGCCCGCCGGTCTGCGCCAGCCCGCTGCAAAAGCCGGACAAGCCGCCGATGCCGACGGAAATCGCCGCGTGGTCCTTTCCCCGGTAGCGCCAGCCCGAGAGCAGCAGCATCAACAGCGCCAGCACGAACCCTGAAATGATCCAGCGTGTGGTCACGGGATCGAGCCGGCTGAGAAAGTACGTTCCGATCGGCACGCCGATCAGCGCGCCGAGCACCATGACCGCGGTGGCTTTGCGGTCCGCCTGCTTCCAGGCATTCGGAACCAGCGGCGCGGCCGCGACGAAATCGATGATCAGAAGCAGCGCCGCGACGAGCCGGGGAGGCGCGATGCTGCTCGCCAGCGGCATGAAGATCAGCGCCGAGCCGAAGCCGGAAAACCCCCGCGCGGTTCCCGACACCAGGGCGATCGCGCAGATCGCGATCGCGGCATGGATGCCGAGGTCCGCCGGGATCAGGCCAAAGGGACTCATCCTCTACATCTTGAGCATGATGTTGTCCGAAAGCCGCCTTGCTGGTTTCGGCATCATGCGCGCAGCACGCCACCGGTCCTCTTCGTCACTTCAGCCACGATCTTCGCGGCGATCGCGTCGATCTCCTGATCGGTAAGGGTCTTCTCGCGCGGCTGGATCGTCACCGCAATGGCGATCGATTTCTGGCTGTCGCCGATGCCCTTGCCCTCGTAGACGTCGAACACCGTGACATCCGCGATCAGTTTCCTTTCCGCGCCTAGCGCCGACCGCACGATATCGCCGGCCTTGACGGTGCGATCGACGATGAAGGCAAAGTCGCGTGACACCGGCTGGAACGCGGACAGTTCAAGCACCGGCCTGGCGCGGGTCGGCCTCTGCCTGGCGTCGGGAATGCGGTCGAGGATCACTTCGAACGCGATCAGCGGGCCGTCGGCGCCGAGCGCCTCCAATGCGCGGGGATGCAGCTCGCCGAAGTAGCCGAGCACGTTTTGCGGACCGATCTGGATGGTGCCGGAACGGCCAGGATGCAGCCAGTTGGGGCCACCGGACACGATCTGCAGCGCCTGCATCGGCGCGCCCGCGGCCGCAAGCACCGCGAATGCATCGGCCTTGGCGTCGAGCGCGTCGGCGGCAGCCGCGCCGGACCAGTGCCGTCCGATGCCTTTCGAGGACGCAAAACCGTGGCGGACGCCCGACGCCGCGACCAGTTGATCTTCCGGTCTGTCGCCGCGAAACACCTGGCCGACTTCGAACAGCGCGACGTCCGACGAGCCGCGATTGGCGTTCGCCTGGACGGCGGCAACGAGACCCGGCAACAGGCTCGGCCGCATGTCCGAGAGATCGGACGCGATCGGGTTGGCGAGCGCGAGCTCGGCCTGCCCGCCGCCGAACAGTTCGGCCGCGGGTTTTGAAATGAACGACCAGGTCACCGCCTCGACCATGCCGCGCGCGGCGAGCGCGCGCTTGGCGCGGCGGGTGCGAAGCTGGATCGGCGTGAGGATCGGCTGACGCGGTTCCTCGCCGCGCTCGAACGGCGTCATCGGCACCTTGTCGACGCCGACGATGCGGACGATTTCCTCGACGATGTCGGCCTTGCCGTGCACGTCGATGCGCCAGGACGGCACCGCGACCTTCACAATGGGGCCGCTGCCGGCCACCATGAAGCCGAGATGGCTGAGGATGCGCCTCGCCTCGACCAGCGGCACCTCGATCCCCGCGAGCCGCTTGACCTCGGCGAGCGGAAAATCGATCACGCGATCGGCGCCAAAGGGGTTGCCGACGACGACGTTCTCCGACGGCGAACCGCCGCACAGCTCCAGCACCAGCTTGGTTGCAAGCTCGAGACCCGGCACCATGAAGGCCGGATCGACGCCGCGCTCGAAGCGATAGCGCGCATCCGAATTGATGCCGAGCTTGCGGCCGGTCTGCGCGATGTTGATCTCGTTCCACAGCGCCGATTCGATCAGCACGTCGGCGGTGTTCTCGT
>NZ_JBAVNZ010000165.1:0-11562 GCF_049691595.1 Bradyrhizobium sp. | reverse complement strand
GCGCGGTGCTGCGCGGCTTTGCGCTTGGGTCGGCGGTGTCGGCGCTGGCGGCGACGGGCCTTGTCGCGATCGTGCTGCGCCACGACGACGAGGCGCGGATCCAGTCCGAAATGGTCTCGGCGCATCTGCGCTCGCTACAGGCCGGACATCTTACCGACGTGATCTCCACCGACCGGCACACGGTGAAACCGTGGTTCAACGGCAAGCTCGACGTGGCGCCGCCGGTGGTCGATCTTGCCGCGCAGGGTTTTACGCTGATCGGCGGCCGTCTCGATTACGTCGATGCCCGTGCCATCGGCGCCGTTGTCTATCGCCGCCGTGCGCATGTGATCAATCTGTTCGTGGCGCAGACCGCGAACACCGAACGCCACGCGGCCAGGATCACGGCGCTGCAGGGCTTCAATATCCGGCGCTGGAGCGATCGGGGCTTGAACTACTGGGCAGTCAGCGATCTCGGCGCCGATGAACTGGCCGATTTCGGCGACAGGTTCGAAGCCGCGATGCGGACGAATGCGGAGGGGTAGTTTGGCATATCTACGCCGACTTGCGCACGGCGTTGTCCACCAGGGTCTTGCCGAGCGACCAGATCGCGCCGGGGACCTTGTGGCTGGAGGCGATCACGGCATCGAACGCCTGCTCGATCCAGTCGCAGTCCTGCTCCGATATCACGAGCGGCGGCAGCAGCTTGATGGTGTGGCTGCCGTGGCCGGAGACCTGGGTCAGGATCTTGTGATCCTTGAACAGCGGCACCGTGATGAGCTGGCAGAACAGGCCCTTGTTGGCGCTCTCGAGCAGGTTCCACGACGCTTTCAGCGGCAGCGATTTGGGCGGGCCGAACTCGACGCCGATCATCAGCCCCTTGCCGCGCACTTCCTTCATCAATTCATAGCCGGGGACCATCCGGGTCAGCGCCAGCCGAAGCTCGGCGCCGCGTTTGGCGGCCGCCTCGACCAGTTTTTCGGACTTGATCACTTCCAGCGTGGCGATACCGGCCGCCATCGCCAGATCGTTTTTCGCAAATGTCGAGCCGTGCACGACGGCGCGGTCCATTTGATTGAAGATCTTGTTGAAGATGCTCTTGCGGGTCAACAGCGCGCCGACCGGGACATGACCGCCGGACAACGCCTTCGCCAACAGCACCATGTCGGGCTCGACATTCCAGTGCTCGACCGCGAGGAATTTTCCGGTGCGGCCGATCCCGGTCTGGATTTCGTCGGCGATCAACATCGAGCCATATTTGCGGCACAGCGCGGCAGCGCCCGGCAAAAATTCGTCCGTGGGCATATTGACGCCCTTGCCCTGGATCGGCTCGACGATGAAGGCGGCGACCTGGCGCGACGACAATGCCTGCTCGAGGGCTGCGAGATCGTTGAAGGGAACCGAGGTGCATCCCGGCAGCAGCGGTTCGAAGCCGCCGCGAAAGTTGGGATCGTCGGTCAGCGACAGCGCGCCGTAGGTCAGTCCGTGATAGGCATGGGCGCAGTAGACGATTCCGGGGCGGCCGCTCGCGGCGCGCGCGAACTTGATCGCGGCTTCGACGCATTCCGCGCCCGAATTGGCAAAGAACACCTTGTCCAGATATGGGACACATTCGATCAAGCGCTCCGCCAGCACGCCGGCGAGCGTCGAGACATCGAGTTGAACCAGATTGGGAAGGTCGCTGTCGAGCACGCCCTTCAGCGCATGGCGCAGCGCCGGATGATTGCGGCCAATCGCAAAAACGCCAAAACCGCTCAGTAGATCGAGATAACGTGCCCCGTCCCGATCGAAGAGATATTGACCTTGACCCTTCTGAAAACCGACATCGTAACCGATGGTCTTGAGCACCCGTACCAGTTGCTCGTTCATATAGCGCGCATGCATGGAACTGCGCTGCGCCTGCCGCGCCACAAACATCTCGGAAACGTCTAGATTTGAACTGAGCATTCGCTACATACTTCGGTTGATGACCATTTCGTCAACTGAAAACGAACATTGCGGCGTTTTAACCTCGATTGGATCATCTACTTAAGCATAGGTTTGAACCATGTTGCACTGCCCAAGAACGATCGCGCGCAGAATAGTCTGTTCTGGATTATTTTTTGCCAGCGGCCTTGCCACTGCGCTGGCGGCGGACCCCACCGGTGACTGGAGGGTCGCCGATGGTGTCGCCAACATCCGGGTCGCACAGTGCAACGGCAGCATGTGGGGTGTGGTTGCGTGGGAGAAAACGCCGGGCGGCAAGGATTCGCATAATCCGGATGCCTCAAAGCAGGGCAGGCCGACGCTCGGAATGCCGATCCTGCTCGACATGAAGAAGAAGGCCGGCATCGATCAGTGGGAAGGCCAGGTCTATAACGCCCAGGACGGACAAACCTACAGTTCGACCATCAAGCCAATTGGTTCCGACCAGCTGGAGATTCAAGGTTGCATGCTGGGTTTCCTGTGCGGCGGCGAGACCTGGACCCGGGTCGCCCCACCGATCCCCTCAAGCCCCGTCAACAGCATGGCCAAGGGCGCGCCGAAGGCCGCCACGGCGTTGCCCAGGACGGCGACCCCGGCAGTAGCGGCACCGGCGCCGCCCGCGCAGGCGGTGCCGAAGACCACCGGCGCAGCGAACCCGGCTCCCAAGCCGCCCGGTCAAAGGCAGGCAGCCGGTCAGGCGGCGACGGACTCAGTTGGTGACATCTGTCTCCTCCCGGATATCGCGCGGTTTGCCCATTAACGCCGGTTGGAACAACAGCACGGCGGCGAGCGTGGTGAGAAGCGAGAGCGCCAGCAGCTTGCCCATGCTGGCGGTGCCGGGATGACTCGATAGCCACAGGCTTCCGAACGCGGTGGCGGTCGTCAGTGCGCTGAAAAATATCGCCCGCGTCAGGCTGGTCTGCAGCAAATTCGTCCGGCCCGACCGCCACGCCGTCACATAGTAAATCTTGAACGCGACGCCGACGCCGAGCAACAGCGGCAACGCGACGATATTGGCGAAGTTGAGCGGCAGCCCGATCAGCACGCAGATTTCCAGCGTGACGGCGCCTGCCACCAGCAGCGGAACCAGCGTCAGCAGCACGTCGGTGACACGCCGCAGCGCCAGCCAGAGCAGCAGGCTGATCACGACCAGCGCCCAGATGCCGGCTTGAATGAACGCCCTGACCACGGTGTCGCCTGATTTGAGAATCGAAACCGGTCCGCCGATCGCATTCGGCTCGGCCTCGAGGACCGCGCTGGCGAATTTGCGCAGCGTTTCGTTGTCATTGGGATCGCCGCGCGGCAGCGCCTCGACGCGCATCAGCCCATCCCTGGACTTCCAGCCCTTCACCAGCTCGGCCGGCAGCGTTTTCAGGCTGACCGGCTGGGCCTGCATGGTGTTCCTGAGTTGCTCGAGCACCACCTTCAACGGTGCGACGAAAATGTTCTGGGCCTTGTCCCGCGTCGCCTGACTGGACAAGGCGAGTTTCGCCAGCGCATCGGCAAGGCGCCGCGCCGCCACCGCGCCCGGTCCCCTGGCATCGCCCGCGGTCCTGCGCAGGCTCTCGACCGATCCCTTCAAGGCTTCGGCATTCTCCTGATCGGAGGGCGCCGCATCGACCGAGTCCGGGTTCAGCGCGGGATTGAGGATCTTCGCCGCTTGCGCGATCAGTTTCAGTTTCACCGGCTGATCTTCCGGAACGAAACTCTCGAGCGACATCACGCGAAGCACTTCCGGCACCTGCTCGAGCCGCGCCTCGATCTTCTTCGCGTCAGCCTCCGAATTCGTCATCACGTTGATGGCATTGGCGCCGGTGTTCGGGTCCTTCCTCAAATCAAGGAAGGTCGCGATCGACTCCACCTTCGAATTGCGCAGATTGATCGGGTTGAAGTCGAACTTCATGAAATAGAGCAGCGGCAGACCGGCCACCGCGATCAGAAGCGTACCGACGATGATGACGACGCGGTGCCTTTCGAGGAAACGATCGACCGGCGCGAGGAAGGCATAGCCGACCGGTTCTTTTTCCCCGGGAGGATTGAGCAAGGTCAATAGCGCCGGCAGCAGCGTGATGCTGGTCAAAAACGCGACCAGCATGCCCGCGCCGGCGATCTTGCCGAGCTCCGAAATGCCTTTGTAATCGGTCGGCAGGAAACACAGGAAACCGGCCGCGGTGGCCATTGCCGCCAGCGACAGCGGGACTGAGGATCGGCGCGCCGCGCTCGCCAGCGCGAGCCGCAAATCATCCTTCTTGAAGCGCTCCGAGCGGTAGCGGACGCTGAACTGGATGCCGAAATCCACGCCCAACCCGATGAACAGCACGGCGAACGCGACCGAAAGCAGGTTAAGCGAACCCACCATCTTCAGGCCGGCCGCCGTGGTGATGGAAAGGCCGACCAACAAATTGACGAACACCGCGAAGATGATTTTCGACGAACGCAGGGCCATCCACAGAATCAGCAGCACGATCAGCGTGGTGCCGATGCCGTTGAGGATCGCGCCGTCCTGCACCGTCGCATATTCCTCGTTGGCAATCGGAACCGGCCCGGTCAGCCGCACCCGCGCACCATATTGGCCTTCGAAATTGAGATCCCTCGCCGCCTGTCGGATCGCGTCGGTGGCATCCCTGCCCGGCTCGAGCGAATTGTAGTCGAGGATCGGCTTGAACTCGATGAACGCGCGCCGAACGGAATCGGTCAAAGGCTTGTCGCTCACCAGTTCACGCCAGGAGAAGGTGGCGTTGCCCTTGTTCAGCACGTCCTCGACCGTCTGCGCGATCAGGTTGAAAGTCCGTTCGGCATTGTCCAGCTTGACCTGCCCGCGCTTGACGCCGGCAAGTCCGGTATCCAGCGCCCCGGTCAGGCCGCGGATCGAGGGATCGCCGGCCATGATCTCGATCAGGGGCGCTGCCGCCTCGAGCTGACCGGTGAGCTTGCCGACCTGGTCGACCGGGAGAAACAACAGCCCGTTCTTTTCAAAGAACTCGCCGGATCCGAGCGGCGTCACCGCCTCGAAATGCTTCTTGTCGCCGGACAGCTTGCCGGCAAGCGCCTTGCTGGCGGAACTGGTCAGCTCCGGTGTCGGCGCGTCGACGACCGCGAGGATCAATTTCTCCCGCTCGAAGGCATGTTCGAACTGGTTGTCGCGCTTGCGCCAGTCGAGGTCAGGCGAAATCAGCGTATTGATGTCGGTGTTGATGGAAAAGTTGCGGGCGGCATAGACGCCCGCGCCGATCGCCAGGATCAGGGAGATGACGACGACGGGAGTGGCAAACCGTGTGCAAGTTCTAACAATCGAGACAACAATACTTGTCAGCACATCGTTTCTTTCATTGAAGGGGCTTGCTCATTGAAGGGGCTTGCGAAAACGCCCGTTGTCTAGCGGAGTTCCAGGTGCCGATCTAACGTTGTTTTGGTCTCCGGGGAACCCGGGAGGGCGGCCAAGCGGGCCGAACCGGAACCGAGCGGCTGGTATAGACCGCCGCGGCGGACGAAAAAGTGACGAGGCCGGCAAAGCGCCGGGACGGTCAGAGAGCTTGTCGATACCGTACTATAATACCAATTATGTGTCGCTGGGGACGATTTCGTGATCTTCCTTTTCTAACCACCGGTTTTTTGACACAAAGCCCTGTGCTTCCATGCCTTTACGAATGGGGATCAAGTGAAGGAACTGGTCGTGGCGCGGATATTGCTGATATCCGCCTACCAGAGCTGTGGCTTCGGCAGGTCGCGGCTGTATGGAGTTTTTTGAATGAAATTGGTGCAACTTGCGTAACGGGCGTCCCATGGAAGTATATCTTGCGCAGCCGCGCGGATTTTGCGCGGGCGTCGTGCGCGCCATCGAGATCGTCGAGCGCGCGCTCGAGAAGTATGGCCCGCCGGTCTATGTGCGCCACGAGATCGTCCACAATAAATACGTGGTCGAAAGCCTGAAAAACAAGGGCGCGATCTTCGTCGAGGACCTGTCGGAGGTGCCTCCGCTCGCCGTCACCGTATTCAGCGCCCATGGCGTGGCGCGCAGCGTCGAGGAGGAGGCCGCCGCCCGCGGCCTGCCGGTGCTCAATGCCACCTGCCCGCTGGTGACCAAGGTCCATAACCAGGGCAAGCGCTATATGTCGAAAGGCCGGGCCCTGATCCTGATCGGTCACGCCGGCCACCCCGAGGTCGAGGGAACCATGGGTCAGGTTCCCGGCCCGGTGCTGCTGGTCCAGAACGTGGACGATGTGGCAGCCCTGACGCTGCCGGTCGACGCCCCGGTGGCCTATATCACCCAGACCACGCTCAGCGTGGACGACACAAGGGACATCATCGCCGCCCTTCAGGCGCGATTTACAGATATTCAAGGCCCGGACATCCGGGATATCTGCTATGCGACACAGAACCGCCAATCCGCGGTAAGGGACCTGAGCAAGCTGGTCGACGTCATCCTGGTGGTGGGGGCCGCCAATAGTTCCAACTCAAACAGGCTTCGCGAAATCGGCACCGAGGTCGGGGTCGCGAGCTATCTGATTGCCGATGGCAACGAGCTGAACCCCGATTGGCTCAAGGACGCGAAAGCCGTCGGCATCACGGCGGGCGCCTCGGCGCCCGAAGTTCTGGTCGACGACGTGATCGAGGCTTTGAGGCGTATCGGACCTGTGAAGGTGTCGGTGCTTTCCGGCCGCGAAGAAAATATCGAATTCAGGCTTCCCGCCGAACTGACTGCGAGCTGATCCACTTCTCTATCCAAGTCCAGAAAGAAATCTCTCAATGGCTATACCGTTCTTCAAGGAGCTGCGTATCGGCGGCTATCTCATCAGGCAGAAGCTGCTTGGCCGAAAACGCTATCCGCTGGTGCTGATGCTGGAGCCGTTGTTCCGCTGCAACCTCGCCTGCGTCGGCTGCGGCAAGATCGACTATCCCGACGCCATCCTCAACCGCCGCATGTCGGCGCAGGAATGCTGGGACGCGGCCGACGAATGCGGCGCGCCGATGGTGGCGATCCCCGGCGGCGAACCGCTGATCCACAAGGAGATCGGCGAGATCGTGCGCGGCCTCGTGGCGCGCAAGAAATTCGTCTCGCTGTGCACCAACGCGCTGCTCCTGGAAAAGAAGCTCGATCTGTTCGAGCCCTCGCCGTACCTGTTCTTTTCGGTGCATCTCGACGGCCTGAAGGAGCACCACGACAAGGCGGTGTCGCAGAAGGGCGTGTTCGATCGCGCGGTGTCGGCGATCAAGGCCGCGAAAGCCCGCGGCTTCACCGTCAACGTCAATGCCACGATCTTCGACGGGCATGCGGCGGAAGACATCGCCAAATTCCTCGATTTCACCACCGAACTCGGCGTCGGCGTCTCGATGTCGCCCGGCTACGCCTACGAGCGCGCGCCCGACCAGGCGCACTTCCTCAACCGCACCAAGACCAAGAAACTGTTCCGCGACGTCTTTGCGCTCGGCAAGGGCAAGAAGTGGAATTTCATGCATTCCGGCCTGTTCCTCGACTTCCTCGCCGGCAACCAGTCTTACGAATGCACGCCCTGGGGCATGCCGGCGCGCAACATTTTCGGCTGGCAGAAGCCCTGCTATCTGCTCGGCGAAGGCTACACCAGGACCTTCAAGGAACTGATGGAAACCACCGACTGGGAAACCTACGGCACCGGCAAGTACGAGAAGTGCGCCGACTGCATGGCGCATTGCGGCTACGAGCCGACCGCGGCCAACGCCGCGCTGGCCAATCCGCTGAAGGCGATGTGGGTAGCGCTGCGCGGCATCCGGACCTCGGGCCCGATGGCGCCCGAAATCAGCCTCGATCGGCAGCGTCCGGCCCAGTACATCTTCTCGGCCGAAGTGCAGAAGCGGCTGTCAGATATCCGCCGTGACGAGGCGCTCGCCGCTGCCGCCAAGCAGCAACAAAAAACCTCCACAGCCGCCTGAACCGAGGCCGGCCGGAAGCGCGACGAGTTTGCCCTCGTCGCGCGAGAACGGCGGCCGATCGGATTTGTCTGTGCGGTGAGCCAGGGCGCGTACTCATAAATCGAGCTTGATTGGCGCGACTTGCTCGATGTCCGCCGCGCCCCCGATTGCGACCAAATTCTGCAGTCCGGCCATGTCCACTGTGCCCGGAAATCGGAAATAATTTCAGAGCATTTTGCGTTGTTGCCTGTCAGATATCCGCCGTGACGAGGCGCTCGCCGCCGAGCAGAAAACCTCGACAGCCGCGCAGGCTGCGCAGCGCGCGATTGAAATCGATGCCGGTCGAGACCAGCGCGCGCAGCGTCGTCGGGTTGCGCACGATGCCGCGCAATATCTTGCGCAGGTCGATATCGCCATTCGGCTTGAGCGCGGTCTTCGCCAGTTCCGGCAAAGCACGGCCGGCCGGATCGCTGATCACCCGCAGCGCCGCGAACGGAAGGCCCGCCGCGGCCGCATAGGCGGCCGCGACATGGCTCTCCATGTCCACGGCCGCGGCCCCGGTCTCCGAACGCAGCGCGGCCTTGCAGGCCCGGGCGGCGACCACCTGCTCGACGCCCGCGAGCCCGCCCCTGACCACGCGCCGGCGTCGCAGCGCCGCCTTGGCGATCATTTCCTCGTTCAGCGCAAGCCCCGCCAGAAAGCGGGTATCGCCGGCCAGAACCTCGGTCGCCACCACCACATCGCCCGACCTCAGCGACGGATCGAGCCCGCCGGCGACGCCGAAGCTGATGACACCCCTGAATGACGACGAATCCAGCGTCGCCAGCAGCGCGCGCAATTGCCGGGGATCGCTGCTGCTGCAGATCACGATCATGCCTGGGCCGGCCGCGATGCGGGCCTCCTGCACCAAACCTGTCACGATCAAGACCGGACGTGGATCAATTGGGTTGCGATCAATTGGATTGCAATCAATCGAATTGCAATCAATCGAATTGTCCACGGTCGCGGCGGCCCCCGCCCCCAAGCTCACATTCCTGCCCCCACCACCCTGCTATTGGTGCTTCGCAAATTCCGATACCGCGCCAGCGCCCAGAGCGGAAAGAACTTGCAGTAGCCATGATAACGCAAATAAAACACCCTCGGAAAGCCCGTCGCGGTGTAGTGCGCCTCGTCCCAGAGCCCTTTTTCGGTCTGTGTGGCCTTTAGGTATCCCACCCCACGGGCCACGGCCGGGTGACCAACCTCCCCCGCCGCCATCAACCCAAGCAAGGCCCATGCCGTTTGCGAGGAGGTCGAGGGCGCATCCTCGAATCCCCTGTAGTCCAGCCGATAGCTGACGGCGTCCTCGCCCCAGCCACCGTCCCTGTTCTGGATCGAGGCCAGCCAACTCACCGCCTTGCGGATCATCGGGTCCTGGTGGTCGACGCCAACGGCATTGAGGGCGCAGAGCACCGACCAGGTGCCATAGATGTAGTTCAACCCCCAGCGGCCGTACCACGACCCCTCCGCCAACTGGGTCCGGCGCAGATAGGCGATCCCGTCCTTGACCGGCTTGCTGGTCCTGGCGGTCTGGCCGAGCTGCGCCAGCATCGAAATGCAGCGCGCGGTGACGTCCTCGGTCGGCGGATCGAGCAGCGCGCCGTGATCGGAGAACGGAATATTGTTGAGGTAATATTCGAGGTTGTTGACGTCGAAGGCGGCCCAGCCGCCATCGCGGCTCTGCATGCCCTCGATCCATTCGCAGCCGCGCGCGATCGCGGTGTCATATTCGGCGCTCGCCGACTGGCGCCGTACGCGATCCATCGCCATCACCACGACGGCGGTGTCGTCGAGGTCGGGGTAATAGGCATTGTTGTACTGGAACGCCCAGCCGCCCGGCCGAACGTCGGGGCGCTTGACGGCCCAGTCGCCTTTGAGGTCCAGCACCTGTTTCGACTTCAGCCAGTCGAGGCCCTGCTTCGCCTTCGGCAACGCCTCCTCGCCACCCGCCTCCAGCAGCGCGTGACAGGTCAGCGCGGTGTCCCACACCGGCGAGACGCAGGGCTGGCAATAGGCCTCGTGCTCGCCGATCACCAGTAGCTTGTCGAGACCCCGTCGCGTGATCGCGCGGGGCGGATAGTCCGCGGGTTTGCCGAACGCTTCATACATCATGACGGCATTGGCCATCGGCGGATAGATCGCGCCGAGACCGTCTTCGCCGTTCAGCCGCTCCTCGATGAACGCCACCGCGCGGTCGATCGCGCGGGCGCGCAGTTTTTTCGGGAATAGCGGTTCGAGCAGCCGCAACACGCTGTCGAGCGCGCGAAACAGCATAAACCAGCCCCAGCTTTGATGCGGCGCCTTCGCGGTCATTCCGATCGAATGCGGCGCCTGCAGGAACAACTCGTCGATGCCGACGCCCTTTGGATTCTTCGCCCGCGGCTTCAGCGCCGCCAGCACCATCAGCGGTACGATGGTGGTGCGCGCCCAGTACGAAATCTTGTTGATGTGAAACGGCGACCACATCGGCAGCAGCATGATCTCGACCGGCAGCACCGGCACGCTGCGCCATGTCAGCACGCCGAACATCGCCAGCATGAAGCGGGTGAAAACATTGCTGTGGATGGCGCCGCCGCGCGAGCGGATGGCTTCGCTGGCCCGCACCATATGCGGCGCATCGACGGAATCGCCGATCATCTTCAGCGCGAAATAGCATTTGACGCTGGCGCTGATGTCGAGCGGGCCGTCATGGACCAGCGGCCAGCCGCCATGGTCGCCCTGGACGCGGCGCAGGTAATTGGCAATCTTTCCTTCCAGCACGGCGTCGACCGGCTCGGCCAGATAGTGGCGCAGCAGCACATATTCCGCAGGGATGGTGCTGTCGGCTTCCAGTTCGAACACCCAATGTCCGTCGGGTTGCCGGTAGCCGAGCAGCGCCTCTGTCGCCGCCGAGATGCTTTGCTCCAGCGCGAGCGGATCGACGGCTGCGGTTTGATCGCGGGAAAGCATTTACGCGACATCCCCTGGTTCGCGACCGGCTGACCCGACACCGGTTTCGCTGCTTCCGATCAGGCCGGGCGCCTGGCGAGCACCAGATCGGCGGCGCGGTCTCCCGACCGCACCGATCCCTCGATGGTGGCCGGCAACCCCGTATCAGTCCAGTCGCCGGCAAGAAACAGGTTTTTCCAGGCGGTCGAGGTGCCCGGACGCAGCGCGTTCTGCTCCGGGGTTGCCTCAAATGTGGCGCGCCGCTCCCGCACGATCTGCCAGGGCGGCAATTCCCCCTCTACCCCGGCGGCCTTGCAGACATCCCGCCAGATCGCCTGCGCGAGTTCCTCACGCGGCATATCCACCAGCCGGTCGCCATTGCTGATGGTGACCGACAGGCGCTGCGGGAACGCGAACAGCCATTCCACCAGCCCGCCGACGACGCCAAGAATCGCCGGCGCATCCCTGGGCGGATCGACGCGGAAATGCGCGTTCACGATCGCGCGGAATTTGTTTGGCGTCTTGAGGCCCGGCAGCAGCGATGCGGCAGGCCGCGGCGGCACCGCCAACACCACGACGTCATCGGGCGCGAGCACGATCGTGTCGCCGCCGAATTTCAGCTCGCCGACATGGCCGGCCGACATGCCGAACCCGCGCAGCTCATGACCGAACTGGACGGTGGCGCCCTTGTCCCGCAGCAACTTGACCGCGGGCTCGACCAGAACCGCGCTCAAGCCCTGGCGCGCGATCAGCGGCCGGCAGGCC
>NZ_JBAVNZ010000164.1:0-2322 GCF_049691595.1 Bradyrhizobium sp. | reverse complement strand
AGTTTCCCGAGCTGGACAATTGGGTGCATTGCAACCGTATCTTTAGAGCCTGGCGCCGGACGGACTGTAGTCCGCCGCGCCGCCACTCGAAAGACACCAGACGCGTTATTGGCGGGCTTCAGCCGCCCGGCGGCCAACTTCTGATTCCGAGACTTCGCCAGCGGCGACCAACGCACTAATGCAGCGTTTGGAGAGCCTTGGGCCAGCATCTCTCATGCATTGTCTTAATTCTGGACTGCCGACGGCATGGGCGCTGCAGTAGGCAAAATAGTCGCTCGCACAGGACAATTTTACGCGTGCGCTTACCGCTCCGGCTGGCGAGGCGCCGAGTATGGTCAAGGCAAGAAACACCGCCGTTGCGATTGCGCTGCGGTAGGAAAGCGCCGGTTCTGGCGTCTTAGTCGTCGTTTGGGGTGTCATGGCAAACTCCAATTGCGCGGGGTGATTCGCAAGGTACCGGAGTTCGCGTTGCCCGTTTGTTACCAGCGGCACAATGCGCCAAAGATTTCCTAGCTATTGCAGTCGCGTATCACTGCCGGGGGGTGAGGCCCCGAGCGCGGTGGCGTGGCGGCAAGCTGCGAAGAGATCCAGCGCTGCATCGTAGACGGCGGTGCGGATATCAAAAAGACCCAGCACCGAGTGAAACAGATTGTCGTGGCTAACCGGCCCGGCGGCAGTCTTGGCCAGACACGCCGTGTCGGTGCGACTAGTCTCACTCAACCCTCGCGATAGCCAAAGCACGGCCGGCACATGCTTTTGAGCCTCCGGCGCAATGGCATAGGGCATGCCATGAAGATACATGTTGTTCTCGCCCAGGCTTTCACCGTGATCGGACATGTAGATCATGCCCGTGTCCGCATTGCCCGCCCCCGCCGCGTCAGTCAAGATCGACACGAGACGCCCGAGTACATAATCGGAGTAGAGGATTGTATTATCGTACGCGTTGACGATCTCGGCGTTCGTGCAACGGCTGAACTGGCTCTCCTGGCACACGGGCTTGAACGTCTCGAAGCGCTCCGGGTATCGCTTCCAATAGGCCGGTCCGTGACTGCCCATCATGTGCATGATGATGACCGTGTCTTGCGTCAGCCCTTTGATGCGGTCTGCAAGCCCATCCAGCAGAATCTCATCGTGGTTCTCGCTGTAGGCATAAAATACCGGATGCTTGAGGCCGGTCAGAACTTCTGTCGTCACCCGGTCGCAGACGCCCTTGCACCCGGCTTGATTTTCGCGCCAGACAACGTCGAGCCCGGCGCGTTTCAGAATATCGAGCAAATTCTGCTGCCCGGACGCCTTGGCATTGGTGAAGTCCTTCTGGCCCAATCCCGAGAACATGCATGGCACGGATTGCGCCGTGTCTGTACCGCACGAATACGCCTTTGGGAAATTGATGAGGCCATCAATTTTCGTCAATTCGGGAGTCGTGGCCCGCGCGTAGCCATTCAACGCGAAGTGATCAGCGCGCGCTGTCTCACCGATAGCCACGACGAAAAGCGACTTGCGCGGCTTACTGCTGGCAGACTGCACCCGGACGGCATCCTCGGCGAAGGGCTTGACGTCGGGATGCATGGCCACTGATTTCGACCGCACATACTTGTTGAGCGCACTGACAAAGTTCGAGGGCGTCAACGTCAACCGGAGCGCCCGGTTCTCCCGGAACACCGACGTCACGTTCGAGAAAAACGGGAAGAGCAACGCGGCACACAGCGGAAGGATCACCGCAGCGGACACGGACGTGCGTTTGAAGCCATGCCAATGGGGCGGCCAGTCGATCGGCACGCGCCACAGAGCCAATGCAGGCAGAACGCCGAGCAGCGCGATATAGAGGATCATCTTGCTCGACACGAGATCACCCGCTTCGGCGGTGTTTGTCTCGAAAAGGTTGCGCACCATGTTGACGTCGATGACGACGCCGTACTCGAGCATGAAGTAGCTCGCGGCGGCCGTGAGCGGCAGCAGAACCCCGACAACCGGACGCAGCAGCGGCCGCACGGCGATGAGAAGAAGGAGAAGATAGGTCAACAGTAAAATGGACAGAAACGTTGCGCCGATGAAAAGCCATTCGAACGCGGTCCGCGGTTCGACAACCCGGTGCATCATGCGCCAAAACGGCAAATTGAGGATGGCAACGAAAAGCACTGCCAGCGCGAAGCAGACCGCCTCTGGTGTCCGGAGTTTTGTCAGCATCAAAAGAATCGCGTCCTTGAAGTGTTCGGCGACACCGTCACGGCCAGAGTTGACCGCGCGCCATTCGTCTCCCACCGGCCGTCTCGTGCCAATTTATTATGCCCAGCAGCCCCCAACTCCACGCCAAACTAAGGC
>NZ_JBAVNZ010000163.1:0-27766 GCF_049691595.1 Bradyrhizobium sp. | reverse complement strand
GTCTGGCTGCTGCAAAGGTCGAAGACGCTCGACTTTTGTTTGAGAACCAGCGCTATTCCAATTCATATTATTTGTATGGCTATGGAATTGAGCTCGGCTTAAAGGCTTGCATAGCCCGCCAAATGATCGCGGAGACAGTTCCTGACAAGGCAGTCTTGCGGGGTTTTTTGGACCACGAGATAGGAAAATTGGTAGGTTTGGCGGGTTTGTCCGAGTTGCTCAAGGCGGAACGGGACAATGCTGAATTTGACGTCCGTTGGTCGATTGTGAGCGAGTGGTCGGTTGAGTCTCGCTATGATATGATTGACGCCGTTACAGCGGCTGCAATGCGAGATGCTATCGAAAGCCCGCAATATGGAGTTATGAGATGGCTGCGGCAGTTCTGGTAGATGCTGATGTGGAGATGGGTCGCGAGCTTCTACGGATTCTCGACGAGATCGAATTTCCTGTTACGGCCGCCGCCTGGATTTTTTTTCCTGATATTGAGGAATGGCGATTGGTAATTCGCACGCCGAAGGCTGAGACAAATCTTCAGCAAGCTTTGCTTGAATTGGCGGTCTCGCTGGACCAGCGAGGGGATTTGCGAAAGAGGCTCGACTTGTCTCGAGTCAAGCTTGTTCCACCGAAAGACAAGATGCTTGCCGCTATGGGCAGCGTCGTCAGAGTGGATGGCAATTCGACCATCCGCTTCACCCGCAACGTGATCAATGGCGTTCTGATTGATGATGCTCTAATATATCGACTTGCTGCGTAATACTTGCCTGTGAATTACGCCATCGAAACCGTCCTCATCGCCGCCGTCGCCGAGAACGGCGTGATCGGCTCCGGCGGCGCTATGCCGTGGCGGCTGAAATCCGACATGCAGCGCCTCAGGGCGCTGACGGTGGGCAGGCCGGTGGTGATGGGCCGCAAGACCTTCGCCTCGATCGGCCGGCCGCTGCCGGGACGGACCAATATCGTCGTTACCCGCGACCGCCTTTTTCGCGCCGCGGGCGTGGTGGTGACCAATTCCCTGGCCGATGCCTGCGCGATTGCCAAGGGCGACGCGCGGCGGCGTTTCACCACTGAGATCGCGATCATCGGCGGCGCGGAAATCTACGCGCATTGGATGGGCTGCGCCGATCGCCTCGAAATCACCGAAGTGCATGCCCGGCCTGCGGGCGATACGCGTTTCCCCGCAATCGACACCAGGGACTGGGAAGAGGTGGCGCGGGTGCGAAACCCGGCCGGGCCGGACGATAGTGCCGACTTTTCCTATGTGACATATCGTCGGCGCAATCCGCGTTAACCTCGCTAACCAATGTTTGCATTGACAATTATGGCTTCAGGCATAGCTCGTCCGGTGAGCAAGCTTGCGTTGTAAGGGCCTGAACGGTCCCCTATAAAGCCGGGCAGAGTTGCGCGGCCGGGCATCTTGCCAGATCGGCGGACCCGGGCCCTGCGGAGGAGATTGTCGATGCCGTGGAAGAATCAAGGCGGGGGCCCCTGGGGCTCGGGTCCGAAAGGGCCGTGGGGCTCGGGTCCGCAATCGGTCGGGCCAAGGCCGCCCGATCTTGAAGACCTTCTGCGCCGTGGCCAGGACCGGCTGCAGCAGCTGCTGCCCGGCGGTCATTTCAGCGGCACGGGCATCGCGCTGGTCCTGATTGGCGCGCTGGCGATCTGGGGACTGTCCGGATTTTTTCGGGTCCAGTCCGAAGAACTCGGCGTGGTGCTGCGCTTCGGCAAGCATGTCCGCACCGTGCAGCCCGGCCTGAACTATCACCTGCCGTATCCGGTCGAGAGCGTGCTGTTGCCGAAAGCGCTGCGCGTCTCCACCATCAACATCGGCATGACCCTGATCGAGGATCCGGCGCGTCGTGGCCGCACCATGCGCGACGTGCCCGAGGAGAGCCTGATGCTGACCGGCGACGAGAATATCGTCGATGTGGATTTCACCGTGCTGTGGCGGATCAAGCCGGACGGCGTCGGCAATTACCTGTTCAACATCCAGAACCCCGAAGGCACCGTGAAGGCGGTCGCCGAAAGCGCGATGCGCGAGGTGATCGGCCGTTCCAACATCCAGCCGATCCTCACCGGCGCCCGCACCACCACCGAGGCCGGCGTGCAGGACCTGATGCAGAGGACGCTGGACAGCTATGGCTCGGGCATTCACGTGACCCAGGTGCAGATGCAGAAGGTCGATCCGCCGGCGCAGGTGATCGACGCGTTCCGCGACGTGCAGGCGGCTCGCGCCGACCTCGAGCGCCTGCAGAACGAGGCGCAGACCTACGCCAACCGCGTCATCCCCGACGCGCGCGGCCGTGCCGCGCAAATCCTGCAGGTCGCCGAGGGCTATCAGCAACAGGCCGTCGCGGAAGCAAAAGGCCAGAGCGCGCGCTTCCTGAAGGTCTATGACGAATACAAAAAGGCGCCGGACGTCACGCGACAGCGCATCTATCTCGAGACCATGGAACGCGTCCTCGGCGGTTCCGAAAAGCTCGTCTATGACGGCGGCGGTTCGGCGTCGGGGCAGGGCATCGTGCCGTATCTGCCGCTCAGCGAACTGACACCGAAGCGACAGGCGGCGCCGGCCACGACCGGCCAGCCGCAGCAGGGTGGAGCCACACGATGAGATCTCCCGTCACAGGCATCGCCTTCCTGATCCTGCTGTTTGTCGTCCTGATCATCGGCTACAGCTCGGTCTTCACCGTGTCGCAGACCGAACAGGCGCTGGTGGTTCGGCTCGGCGAGCCGGTCCGCGTCGTCACCGAGCCCGGCCTGAATTTCAAGGCACCGTTCGTCGATACCGTGATCTCGATCGACAAGCGCATCCTCGATCTGGAAAACCCCTCGCAGGAGGTCATTGCGTCGGACCAGAAGCGGCTGGTGGTCGACGCCTTTGCCCGCTATCGCATCAAGAACGCGCTGCGGTTCTATCAGAGCGTCGGCTCGATCCAGGCCGCCAACATCCAGTTGACGACGCTCTTGAACGCCTCGCTGCGCCGGGTGCTCGGCGAGGTGACCTTCATCAAGGTGGTGCGCGACGAGCGCGAAGCGCTGATGGCGCGGATCCGCGAGCAGCTCGACAAGGAAGCCGACGGTTACGGCATCCAGGTGGTCGACGTGCGGATCCGTCGCGCCGATCTGCCGGAGCAGAACAGTCAGGCAGTATACCAGCGCATGCAGACCGAGCGGCAGCGCGAGGCCGCGGAATTCCGTGCCCAGGGCGGCCAGAAGGCGCAGGAGATCCGCTCGAGAGCCGACCGCGAGGCCACCGTCATTATCGCCGAGGCCAATTCGACGGCGGAGCAAACCCGCGGTGCCGGCGACGCCGAGCGTAATCGGCTGTTTGCGGAAGCTTACGGCAAAGACCCCGATTTCTTCGCCTTCTACCGTTCGATGACGGCGTATGAAAACGGGCTGAAGAGCAGCGACACCCGCTTCCTGCTGCGGCCGGATTCGGACTTCTTCAAGTTCTTCAGCAATTCGTCCGGCCATCCGCCCGCGGCGGCCGCGCCGGCGGCGGCAAAGCCGTAAGCGACAAGACGACAAGGCAATGGCGAAGCGGGGTCCGCTTCGCCGACAATAAAAAGCCAAGACGTCCAGCGGGAGGGTGCCGTCCGATGAGGTCCATAGCGTTCGCCGACTTCCTCATCGGTGTGGGAATCCTGTTCGTGCTGGAAGGCCTGATGTTCGCGGCGAGCCCGGCCTGGATGCGCCGGGCCATGAAGAGCGCGATGGTGACGCCGGACTATATCCTGCGCGGCGTCGGCATCGGATCGGCGGTCGCCGGCCTCATCCTGATCTGGCTGGTGCGAAGGTAACGTCATTCCGGGGAGACGTGACGCATCGAACCCGGAATTTCGAGATTCCGGGTCCGGTCCTTCGGACCATCCCGGAATGACGGAGCAAGTGTGGTTCAAATCACCCGCGCAATCAACGCGATCGTGACTCGCTGGCGGGTGGCTTTTCGCAGGAATATCCGGCCTGAATGCTTGCGCCATAACCCGGTTCGGGCGCAGTGTGGGTCTTCAGTTTCGATTGTTTTGCCTGGAGACAACGCGATATGACCGCTGCCAGATCAGCCCTGAGCCGCCGCCTGCGCATCATGGGAGCCGCGATTTCGATCGGCGTCGCGGGCGCTGTTGCGGCGGCGCCGGCTTTCGCGCGGGGGCCGGACGGCATCGCCGACGTCGCCGAGAAGGTGATCGACGCCGTCGTCAACATTTCGACCTCTCAGACCGTCGAGGCCAGGGGCGGCGGCGACCGGGGCGTGATGCCGCAATTGCCGCCGGGCTCGCCGTTCGAGGAATTCTTTGACGACTTCTTCAAGAACCGCCGGGCCCCCGGTTCCAAGGGTGGCGACAAGGGCGGCGAGGCGCAGCCGCGCAGGACCAATTCGCTCGGCTCCGGTTTCATCGTCGATACTTCCGGCATCGTGGTGACCAACAATCACGTCATCGCCGACGCCGACGAAATCAACGTCATCATGAACGACGGCACCAAGATCCGGGCCGAGCTGGTCGGCGTCGACAAGAAGACCGATCTGGCCGTGCTCAAGTTCAAGCCGGTGAAGCCGCTGGTCGCGGTCAAGTTCGGCGATTCCGACAAGCTGCGTCTCGGCGAGTGGGTGATCGCGATCGGAAACCCGTTCAGCCTCGGCGGCTCGGTCACCGCCGGCATCGTGTCGGCGCGCAACCGCGACATCAGCCAGGGTCCGTACGACAACTACATCCAGACCGATGCGTCGATCAACCGCGGCAATTCCGGCGGGCCGCTGTTCAACCTCGATGGTGAAGTGGTCGGCGTCAACACGCTGATCATCTCGCCGACCGGCGGCTCGATCGGGCTCGGCTTCGCGGTGCCCTCGAAGACGGTCGTCGGCGTGGTCGATCAGCTCCGGCAGTTCGGCGAGCTGCGCCGCGGCTGGCTCGGCGTCCGCATCCAGCAGGTCACCGACGAGATCGCCGAAAGCCTCAGCATCAAGCCGGCGCGCGGCGCGCTGGTCGCGGGCGTCGACGACAAGGGCCCGGCCAAGCCCGCGGGCATCGAGCCCGGCGACGTCGTCGTCAAGTTCGACGGCAAGGATGTCAAGGATCCGAAGGACCTGTCGCGCGTGGTGGCCGACACCGCGGTCGGCAAGGAGGTCGACGTCGTCATCATCCGCAAGGGCAACGAAGAGACCCGCAAGGTGACGCTCGGGCGGCTCGAGGACAACGACAAGGTGCAGCAGGCCGCCGCCAAGACCAAGGACGAGCCGGCCGAAAAACCGGTGACGCAAAAGGCGCTCGGCCTCGATCTGGCGACCTTGAGCAAGGATCTGCGCACCAAGTACAAGATCAAGGACAGCGTCAAGGGCGTCATCATCACCGGCGTCGATGGCTCATCGGACGCCGCCGAGAAGCGGCTCTCCACCGGCGACGTCATCGTCGAGGTGGCGCAGGAAGCGGTCGGAAGCGCCGCCGACATCAAGAAGCGGGTCGACCAGCTCAAGAAGGACGGCAAGAAGTCGGTGCTGCTCCTGGTCTCCAACGGCGAGGGCGAATTGCGCTTCGTGGCGCTGAGCGTGCAGTAGGAAGGCACGAAACTATCGTCTGGTCATTGCCGGGCTTGACCCGGCAATCCATCTGCTTCGCGAGACTCTTTCAAGGTCGATGGGTGCCCGGATCAAGTCCGGGCATGACGGCGCGAAGGCGCTGAGCCTATCCCTCCACAAACTCCTCGCGCCGATACCCCTGCGCGTACAGTAGCGCGGTGAGGTCGCCATAGTCGATCCGGGCGGCGGCGGCCGCCGCAACCGCCGGTTTGGCATGATAGGCCACGCCCAGCCCCGCCGCCGCGATCATGCCGAGATCGTTGGCGCCGTCGCCGGCCACCAGCGTGTCGATGGCGTCGAGATCGAAGGATTCGGTGAGTTCGACCAGCGTCGCGAGCTTGGCGGCGCGGCCGAGAATGGGTTCGGCGACCTCGCCGGTCAGCTTGCCGTTTAGGACTTTCAATTGGTTGGCGCGGTTTTCCTGGAATCCGATTCTTGCGGCGACCGCGCTGGTGAACAGGGTAAAACCGCCCGAGATCAGGCAGGTCCAGGCGCCGTGCGCGCGCATGGTCATGACCAGTTCGCGGCCGCCCGGCGTAGGCTTGATGCGCTTGTTCAGGACTTCATCGACCACCCCGACCGGCATGTCCTTGAGCAGCGCGACGCGTTCGCGCAGCGCCGGCTCGAACTCGATCTCGCCGCGCATCGCGCGCTCGGTGATGCCTGCGACATGGGCCTTCAGCCCGGCGAAGTCGGCGAGCTCGTCGATGCATTCCTGGCCGATCATGGTTGAATCCATGTCGGCGAGAAAAAGCTTCTTGCGCCGGGCCGCGGCAGGCTGCACGACAATGTCGATCGGCAGGTCGCCGCGCGCCTGGCGGAGACGGGTCTCGACGGCGCGGATGTCGCGGCCGTCGACGGGAATCTGGCCTTCGAAGGGGATGTCGACCGCCACTTCGTCGAACAGCCATTGCGCTGATCCGGGCGAAGGGAGCACGGCGCGCGCGCCGTCGACGATCGTGGAGTCGAGTGCGGGGTTGGCGGGATTGCAGATGAGCGTGGCGACCAGGGACATGCGGGCGAATTCGCGGGCTGAGGGCAAGGCCGTGCTTATCGCAGGGCCGACCGCCAGCGGCAAGTCGGCGCTCGCGCTCGAGCTTGCGCAAGAAACCGGCGGCATGATCGTCAACGCCGATTCCATGCAGGTCTATCGCGATCTGCGCATCATCACGGCGCGGCCGACGGCGGCAGAAGAGGCATTGGCGCCGCACCGGCTCTATGGCCATGTCGACGCCGCCGTGAATTTTTCCGCCGGCGCCTGGGTGGCGGACGCGGCGAAGGTGCTGGAGGAGGCGCGCGCGTCGAGGCGACTGCCGATTTTCGTCGGCGGTTCCGGGCTTTATTTCAAGGTGCTGACCCGCGGTCTGTCGGCGGTGCCGCCGATCCCGGCCGACGTGCGCGAAAGCGTGCGGGAAAGGCTCGCGCGCGACGGTGTCGAAGCGCTGCATGCCGAACTGGCGTGGCGCGATGCCGTATCGGCCGAACGCCTGAAGCCGCGCGACCGCACCCGGATCGCGCGGGCGCTGGAGGTGATCGAGGCGACCGGGCGCGCGCTCGGCGACTGGCACCGCGAGGGACTGCCGCCGCAGCTGCCGCCCGGAACGTTCAGCGCGCTGTTTCTCGCGCCCGAGCGCGATCAGCTCTCAGCGCGGATCGATGCCCGGTTCGATGCGATGCTGGACGCCGGCGCATTGCAAGAAGTCGCCGCGCTGGCCGCCCGAAGACTCGATCCCTTGCTGCCGGCGATGAAGGCTCACGGCGTGCCGGCGCTGATCCGCTATCTCAACGGCGAGATCACGCGGGAAGAGGCGGCGAAAATCGGTCAGGCCGACACCCGACATTATGCCAAACGGCAATTCACCTGGTTCCGGCACCAATTGCCGGAATTTGAATGGGTGAGGCCGGAAGCGGCGAGGGGATGGATTTCGGGAGTCATTCCGGGGCGCTCGTAAAACGAGCGAACTACGATGTGCAATTGCACATCGGAGAATCTCGAGATTCCGGGTCTGGCTCTTCGAGCCATCCCGGAATGACATTACCGGCAGGTTTGAGCGCCCTTCTGCGCAAATTCCCACTCGCCGAACGCCCGAAACACCGTTACATTGACCCAAATCGCGCCAAATGCCGCCCTGCCTTGACTTCCGGGGGTCGGTAGCTATAACCCGCGCAACCTTCGGGAACCTTGAGCCGCCAAATGCGTAATATTATTACTAAACTTCTTATCGTCGTCGTACCCAGGCGCACCGCCGGGGGTGGCTGAACGCCATCCACAGTCGGGCGGTGTGCATGGGGCCTCTCGGGCCCTTTTTTATTTGCCGAAACCAGAACTGACGAAGCCGCGCAAGGACCAGCGCATCCGGAGCAAGCCATGACCGACAACAGCCACGATCCGAACCAGATGACCGGCGCCGCGATGATCGTTCGCGCGCTGATCGATCATGGTGTCCAGCATATCTTCGGCTATCCCGGCGGCGCGGTGCTTCCGATCTATGACGAAATTTTCCAGCAGAGCGAGGTCGAGCATATCCTGGTGCGGCATGAACAGGGCGCCGGCCACGCCGCCGAGGGTTACGCGCGCTCGACCGGCAAGCCGGGCGTGGTGCTGGTGACCTCGGGTCCCGGCGCCACCAACATGGTGACGCCGTTGACGGACGCGCTGATGGACTCGATCCCGCTGGTGTGCATCACCGGCCAGGTTCCGACCCATCTGATCGGCAATGACGCGTTCCAGGAATGCGACACCGTCGGCATCACCCGGCCCAGCACCAAGCACAACTGGCTGGTGCGCGACGTCAACGACCTCGCAAAAGTGCTGCATGAGGCGTTCTACGTCGCGACCACGGGCCGTCCAGGCCCGGTCGTGGTCGATGTGCCCAAGGACGTGCAGTTCGCGACCGGCACCTACCACCCGCCGCGCAAGTCGGACGTGCATGTCTCCTATTCGCCGCGGATCAAGGGCGATGCGACGCAGATTCGCAAGGCGGTGGAGCTGCTCGCCGCCGCGAGGCGCCCGGTGATCTATTCCGGCGGCGGCGTCATCAATTCGGGGCTGGACGCCTCAAGACTGCTGCGCGAACTGGTCGAAGTGACGGGATTCCCGATCACCTCGACCCTGATGTGCCTTGGCGCTTATCCGGCATCGGGAAAAAATTGGCTCGGCATGCTCGGCATGCACGGCACCTTTGAGGCCAATATGGCGATGCATGATTGCGACGTCATGCTGTGCGTCGGCGCGCGTTTCGACGACCGCATCACCGGCCGGATCGACGCGTTCTCGCCGGGCTCGAAGAAGATCCACATCGATATCGATCCGTCCTCGATCAACAAGAACATCCGCATTGACGTCCCGATCATCGGCGACGCCGGCAACGTGCTGGGCGACCTGCTGCAGGTGTTCAGGGCGGAGGCGAAGAAGTCGGACATCAAGCCGTGGTGGCAGGAGATCGCCAAATGGCGCGCGCGCCATTCGCTGGCCTACAAGAAGAACAACGATATCATCCTGCCGCAATTCGCGATCGAGTGCCTGTTCGAGGCGACGCGCGGGCGCGACACCTACATCACGACCGAGGTCGGGCAGCATCAGATGTGGGCGGCGCAGTTCTTCGGTTTCGAGGAGCCGCACCGCT
This sequence comes from Bradyrhizobium sp., assembly GCF_049691595.1. Classification (GTDB taxonomy): domain Bacteria; phylum Pseudomonadota; class Alphaproteobacteria; order Rhizobiales; family Xanthobacteraceae; genus Bradyrhizobium. The sequence goes on along the minus strand of NZ_JBAVNZ010000163.1, from coordinate 18,565 downwards.
GGATGACCTCGGGCGGCCTCGGCACCATGGGCTACGGCCTGCCCGCGGCGCTGGGCGTCCAGGTTGCGCACCCGAACAGCCTCGTCATCGACATCGCCGGCGACGCCTCGGTGCAGATGACGATGCAGGAGATGTCGACGGCCATTCAGTACGAATTGCCGATCAAGATCTTCATCCTGAACAACCAGTACATGGGCATGGTGCGGCAGTGGCAGCAGCTCCTGCACGGCAACCGGCTGTCGCATTCCTACTCGGAAGCGTTGCCGGATTTTGTCAAGCTCGCCGACGCCTTCGGCTGTGTCGGTCTGCGGGCGGTCAAGCCCGGCGACCTCGACGGCGCGATCAAGGAGATGATCTCGGTCAAGCGTCCGGTGCTGTTCGATTGCCGGGTCGCGGCGCTGGAAAACTGTTTTCCGATGATCCCGTCCGGCAAGGCGCACAATGAAATGCTGCTGCCGGCGGAAGCCACCGACGAGGCCACCGCGTCGGCCTTTGCCGGCGGCAAGGCGCTGGTGTGAGATGGGAGGATCCGATGTTTGACCTCGGACAGCTCGAGCGCGCGCACCAGATCGTCGGTCGGGCGATGTCGCCGACGCCCGTGCATGCGTGGCCGCTGCTGGCCGAGCGGCTCGGTGCCGATGTCGTGGTCAAACACGAAAACCATACGCCGATTGGGGCCTTCAAGGTGCGCGGCGGGCTGGTTTACGTCGATCGCCTGAAGCGCGAACGGCCTGGCATTGCCGGGCTGATCTCGGCGACGCGCGGCAATCACGGGCAGAGCCTGGCGTTCGCGGCGCGCCGCCACGGCCTGCCGGTCACGATCTACGTGCCGCGCGGCAATTCGGTCGAGAAGAACCGCGCCATGCGGGCATTCGGTGCCGATCTGGTCGAGCACGGCGACGATTTCCAGGAGGCGCGCGAGGAAGCGGTTCGCCGGGCCGGTATCGCGGGACTTCACATGGTGCCGTCGTTCCATCCCGACCTGGTTCTGGGGGTCGCGACCTACGCGCTCGAACTGTTCGGAACAGCGCCGGATCTCGACATTCTCTATGTGCCGATCGGGCAGGGTTCCGGCATTTGCGGCTGCATCCTGGCGCGCGATCTGCTCGGCTTGAGAACGGAAATCGTCGGCGTGCAATCGACCGAGGCGCCGTCCTATGCGCTGTCGTTTGCGGCAGGCCACGTCGTGACCACCGAGACCTGCAACACGCTTGCCGACGGCATGGCCACACGCATCCCCGATTCGGATGCGCTTGCCATCATCCGCGAGGGCGCCTCGCGCATCGTGCAGGTCACCGACGATGAAGTCGGCGCCGCCATCCGCGCCTACTGGACCGACACCCACAATCTCGCAGAGGGCGCCGGCGCCGCCGCGCTCGCGGCCGCCTCGCAGGAGAAGAAGAAACTTCAAGGCCGGCGCGTCGGCCTGATCCTGAGCGGCGGCAACATCGATTTCGAGCTGTTTCGCCGCTGGATCATGCCGGAAGCAGCCGCTGTAGACAGGATAGCGGTGTGACGATGGCAGCGCTCCCGCAAGTTTTGCTGTCATCGTCCGGCTTGACCGGACGATCCAGTACGCCGCGGCCTGCCTGTTTTGTTTCAGGCGCCGGCGGTTACTGGATGCCCGCTGGAGCTTGTCATCGGGCGGCGCGATGCGCCGACCCGTTGGCGGGCATGACGAAGAAAATGAAGAGGGATCCAAGATGAACCAGCCCGCATCCGCCTATTTCCTGGAAGAGCGCCACGACCCGACCGAGTCGCACACGCTCTCGGTGCTCGTGCAGAACGAGCCGGGTGTGCTTGCGCGCGTGATCGGATTGTTCTCCGGGCGCGGCTACAATATCGAGAGTCTCACGGTCTCGGAGACCGAGAGCCAGAAACATCTCTCCCGCATCACCATCGTCACCACAGGCACGCCGATGGTGATCGAGCAGATCAAGCACCAGCTCGATCGCATGATCCCGGTCTACCGGGTCGTCGACATGACGCTCACCGGCCGCTCGATCGAGCGCGAGCTCGCGATGGTGAAGTTGCGCGGCCGCGGCGACAACCGCGTCGAGGCGCTGCAGCTGGCGGACGCCTTCCGTGCCCGCGTGATCGACGCCACCACCGAGAGCTTTGTGTTCGAGATCACGGGCAATTCCGCCAAGATCAGCCAATTCATCGACCTGATGCGCCCGCTCGGCCTTGTCGAGGTGTCGCGCACCGGGGTTGCCGCGATCGGGCGGGGGCCTGAAGGGATGTGAGCGATGCTGGCGCGCGACTGGTATTACACTCAACGGCGGCGGCCCGGGCTCGATTCCGCCGTCGCCTCGATCTACGACCGGCATGACGACAGCGACATCCGCGCCCGCGCGGCGCTGACCATGCTGGGGGTGCAGCGCGGCTGGCGGGTGGCCGATATCGGCTGCGGCAACGGCGTTCTGGCCTGCGAGGCGGCGCTGATGGGCGCTGAGGTCGACGCGGTCGATATTTCGCCGGCGATGCTGGCGCTGGCCAATATCTATGCCCGGGACCGCAAGGTCGCGATCCGCACCCAGTCGGCGGGATTGTTGAGCTTCGCCTATCAGCCGAATTCCTATGATCTGATCGTCAGCGAATTCACGCTGCATCATCTGCCGGATTTCTGGAAGGCGGTGGCGCTGTCGCGGATCTACAATGCGCTGAAGCCCGGCGCGAATTTCTATTTGCGCGATATCGTCTTCGTCAGCGTGCCCGATGGCGTGGAGCGCGACATCGAGGCGTGGGCCGATTTTTCCATCAAGAACCACGATTTCGAGCGTGACAGCGTCGTCACCCATATGCGCGACGAATACTCGACTTTCGGCTGGGTGATCGAGCGCATGCTGACGGACGTCGGCTTCACTTTGGTCTCGGTCAATTATCACGCGCCGCTGCACGGCACATATCTGTTGCGCAAACCGAAGCCGGACCGGCAGAGCTGGAAAAAATGAAACCGGCCGACGTCTGTATCGCCTTCACGGTGGCGGTGATCTGGGGACTTGCCTTCGTCGCCAGCCGGATCGCGCTCGACGAATTCTCGCCGGAGCTGATGACGACGCTGCGCTTTGCCATCGCCGCATTGCCGTGCCTGTTCCTGCGCAAGCCCGAGGTGTCGTGGCCGCTCCTGATCGCGATCAGTTTCACGCTGTTTCTCGGCCAGTTCCTGGCGCAGGCCTTTGCCATCGCCCATGGCGTGCCGGTCGGGCTGTCCAGCGTGATCGTGCAGAGTCAGGCGTTGTTCACCATTGCCTTCGCCGCGATCCTGTTCGGCGAATTGCCGACGCGGATGCAGACCATCGGCATCGGCATCGCCACGGCCGGCCTGCTGATGATCTGCGGCACCGTCGGCCTTGATTTCAGCCTCGGTGCCTTCGCCGTGCTGATGATCTGCCCGGTCAGCTTTGCGATCGGCAACCTGTTGCTGCGGCGGGCGCCGGGCGTGCGGATGTTCGACCTGTTCGCCTGGCTGTGCCTCGCCGCCGCGGTCCCGCTGTCGGCGCTGACGCTCCTCAGCAACGGGCCGCGGCCGACCTGGCAGGCGCTGTCGCAGATGTCGCTGACCGGCCTTGTCTGCGTGCTCTGCCTCGGCGGCGTCTCCACCAGCATCGCCTATTGGCTGTGGGGCCGGCTGCTGCGCGATTATCCGGCGGCGCAGGTGGTGCCGTTCGCGCTGCTGGTGCCGTTCGTCGGCTCGGCGGCGTCAAGCGTCTTGTTCGGCGAGACTTTTGGACCGCTGCGGCTGGCCGGCATGATCGCGGTGGTCGGCGGCATCGCCTTCATGCTGCTGTCGACACGTTCGCAAGACTCATCAAGACAAGTATTGCCCAAGATCGCCTGAGGCCGAGATGGCGCAATCGCTGCTGATGCCGCAGCGCGCCATGCAGAAACGGGTTTCCCCTTGGGCGAAAAATGCTCTAGACAACGCCGGAAATTCGCGGGCGACCGGCGGTCCTACCCACCTAACAGCCTGATTAACCGGCCGATTTTGGCCACCCATGAGGAAACGACCATGCGTGTTTATTACGATCGCGACGCCGACCTGAACCTGATCAAGGGCAAGAAGGTTGTCATCGTCGGCTATGGCAGCCAAGGCCACGCCCATGCGCTGAACCTGAAGGATTCCGGCGTCAAGGATGTCGCCATCGCGCTGCGCAAGGGCTCTGCCTCGGCCAAAAAGGCGGAAGCCGCCGGCTTCAAGGTGCTGGAAGTCGCCGAAGCCGCCAAATGGGCGGACCTCGTGATGATGCTCACCCCGGACGAATTGCAGGGGGATATCTATCGCGAGCACCTGCACGACAACATGAAGAAGGGCGCAGCCCTGGTGTTCGCGCATGGTCTCAACGTGCATTTCAACCTGCTCGACCCGCGCGCCGATCTTGACGTGCTGATGATCGCGCCGAAAGGTCCCGGCCACACCGTGCGCTCGGAATATCAGCGCGGCGGCGGCGTGCCCTGCCTGATCGCGATCGCCAAGGATGTCTCCGGCAATGCCCATGATCTGGGCTTAAGCTACGCCTCGGCGATCGGCGGCGGCCGCGCCGGCATCATCGAGACCTCGTTCAAGGAAGAATGCGAGACCGATCTGTTCGGCGAGCAGGTGGTGCTGTGCGGCGGCCTGGTCGAACTGATCAAGGGCGGCTTCGAGACGCTGGTGGAAGCCGGCTACGCGCCGGAGATGGCCTATTTCGAATGCCTGCACGAGGTGAAGCTGATCGTCGACCTGATCTATGAAGGCGGCATCGCCAACATGAACTACTCGATCTCCAACACCGCCGAATATGGCGAATATGTCACCGGCCCGCGCATCGTCACCGCGGAGACCAAGGCAGAGATGAAGCGCGTTCTCGCCGACATCCAGTCCGGCAGGTTCGCGCGCGACTGGATGCTGGAGAACAAGGTCAACCAGACCTCGTTCAAGGCGACCCGCGCCAAGCTCGCCACGCATCCGATCGAGGAAGTCGGCGTCAAGCTCCGCGACATGATGCCGTGGATCAAGAAGGGCGCCCTGGTGGACAAGACCAGGAACTAAGCCTCTGTCGGAACAACGGAAAATTAAACCTGCGCCGGCATGATCAAGGCGAGATCGCGGAAGCGGTCTCGCTTTTTTGTTGACCGAAACACAGCCACTTAATTCATATTCTTGACCACTGCCGGTCCGGCGAGATTGCCAGCACCCCCGCCAGACGGAACAAAGAACTGATGTCTCAGATGTATTCTTCGCTTGATGCAGCTCAAGTGAATTCTTGAGACGAGAATGCGTGATTTTTCAGATTCAAAGCGCCGTTACTTCATCTGTAATCGTGCATCTGGGCGAACCAGGACAAAGGCCCGATTACGGTCTGGCACCAAGAACTGAGATTTGATCCAGATTCTTGAGCGACGCTCTCTCCGACCAGCCGGCGAAGTGGCGGAGCCCTACTTCTCGAGCCGATTATGAACCTGCCAGAAACGCAGCGTGCGCCGGGCGGTTTCCAGGGACAGTTTGTTGTAGTCCTGCAAAGCAAGCTTCAGCGTTCGTTCGTCGATCGGGTGCCGGACCGGCCGTTTGCAAAGGATCGCTTCGACTGCCGCCCAATCCAGGCCGGCGGCCTTGCAGGGGATGAGGATGAGGTCGGACCGCGGTCCCTCCAGCAGCCGGGCCATCATTTCGGTCGGCGCATTGCCGAGCAGGGCGAGCGAGGCGGCCACCTCGTCGAACTTGCTGGCTTCGAGGAACTTGATGATGGCGGCTCCGTCCAGTTCGTTGTTTTCCCTGAGCAGCTTGACCAGCGCCTCGGCGGCACTGAAATCGCGTGCGTTCTCCCGCACCGCGCCGGCAATGGCCTTCAGGATCCGCTTGATCTCTTCCTGGAGTTCGGGCGGGGCCACCGCCGCCAGCCGCGCGCGCACGGCGTCGGTCGCGCGCCGCAACAGCTCGCGCAGGAATTTGAGCGGCAGGTCGACCCGAAGTCCGAGGATCTCGATCAGTTCGGCGTCCGCTTCCGAGCGCGCGACGATCTTGGAATAGCCGGTTTCGGAAAAGCGCGCGCCGGAGTTGTTGGCAAGCTTTCGAATGACGTTGCGTTCGCCGCGGTCGACGATCACGTCGGTTACGGCTTCCGGGAGGCTCGTCCGGCCTGAAATCGCCAGCAGGTGGTCCTGCCCTTTGCTGCTGGCGATCTCCACGAGGTCGGAGGTCCGCAGCCGGCTGGAGCTGGTCAGCACATTTCCGGCCACCGCGATGTCGTTGTCCCGTGCGAGGTGCTGAATGACTTCGAATGGCGCGTAGTCGAGCGGCGCCAGACGCGCGCCGAGTTCGGCCCTGGCCCGGCTCTCGACGCGGGAGACGAGAAGACACAATACGTCGTCGAAGACCTTGACCTGGTCTTCGCTGAGGCGTTCCCCGTCATGGAGGAAAAGATCGGTCACCTGCCGAAGCGTGCCGACGCGTTTCTCCGGCGAGCCGCTCCTGACCGCGTCTTCCAGTTCGGCGATGATCGAGTTGGCCGGCTGTTGCAGCATGTTGGACAGTCCTGGGCATTCCAAAGTCCGGAACCGGATCGTAACGGGGCTGCCTTTCGCTCGCGTTAAGCCGGGCCCCGTAGAATTACCGGGCGTGAGGTTAGGCAACTGTATTCATTCGTTTTTCGCGCGCGGGCGCACGAGACGATGGTTAATTCCGCGACAAGATTTGCGGTGACCTTGGCCTTCCTGTTGCGCTGCGACTCCACCGGCGGCGCGCGACCAATGGCCTGTAACAATCGCAAATCGCAGCGCCAGCTTCCGGTAACGGGGGCCGGCTGCTATCCTCCCGCCGCTCCAGAAAAAACTCGAAGAGGAAACTGTCCGGCGAAAGCCGCCACGCCTGGCCCGCACCAGAGGAGGCATTTCATGACGCGCAGCGCTAAGCACTTGTTCACGACGCTTGGACTTTCCGGACTGATCGTGGCCGCGGCCACCGTGTCGGCCGTCGCGCAGAAAAAATACGATACCGGCGTGACCGACACGGAAATCAAGATCGGCAACATCATGCCGTACAGCGGGCCGGCATCGGCCTACGGCATCATCGGCAAGACGATGAGCGCCTATTTCCGGATGATCAACGACAATGGCGGCGTCAACGGCCGCAAGATCAATTTCATCAGCTATGACGACGCCTACAGCCCGCCGAAGACGGTGGAGCAGGCGCGCAAGCTGGTCGAGAGCGACGAGGTGTTCCTGATTTTCGCGCCGCTCGGCACCGCCAGCAACGCGGCGATCCAGAAATACATGAACACGATGAGGGTGCCGCAACTGTTCGTCGCGACCGGCGCCTCGCGCTGGGGCGATCCCGAACACTTTCCCTGGACCATCGGCTGGCAGCCGAACTACCGCGCCGAGGCGCGGATCTATGCGACCTACGTTCTGCAGCATCATCCCAACGCCAAAATCGGGGTACTCTACCAGAACGACGATTTCGGCAAGGACTACGTGCTGGGTCTGAAGGACGTGCTGCGCGACAAGTACGACGGCATGATCGTCGCCAGCATACCCTACGAAATCAGCATGCCGACGGTGGATTCGCAGGTGGTGGCGATCAAGAGTGCCAACCCCGATATCTTCGTCAATATCGGCACGCCGAAATTCGCGGCGCAGGCGATCAAGAAGATTGCCGAACTCGGCTGGCATCCGATCCACATCATGACCAACGTGTCGGCCTCGGTCGGCGCGGTGCTGAAGCCCGCCGGCCTCGACAACGCCACCGGCATCCTGAGCGCCGGCTACCAGATGGACGTCACCGATCCGCAATGGGATTCCCATCCCGGCATGCAGAAATTCCGGGCGTTCATGGCAAAATATTATCCGGAAGCCGACAAGTCCGAGAGCGGGCCCCTTACCGGTTATAATCTATCGACGGCGCTGGTCGAGGTGCTGAAGCGCTGCGGCGACAATCTCACGCGCGAGCATGTCATGAAGGTGGTTGCGAACCTGGATTTCGTGATCGACACCTATATCCCCGGTATCCGCATCAAGACCTCGCCGACGGATTTCTATCCGATCGAACAGGTCCAGATGATGAAATTCACCGGCGAGAAATGGCAGTTGTTCGGCCCGGTGATCGACGGACACGCGGAATAGATGATCTTTTACCCTCTCCCCGTAGCAACGTGGAGAGGGAGCCCACCGTTGCCGTGTCTCGCCATACTCATTGCGCTTCACGCCATCCAGATTACATGAGCCCGGCGTCATCGGGGGCAAGCCATTCATGAAATCGGTCGTCATCACCGGCGCGTCGACCGGCATCGGCTGGGCCACCGCGAAACTGCTGCTCGATCGCGGATTTCGCGTGTTCGGCAGCGTGCGCAAGCAGGCCGACGCCGATCGCCTCAAGGGCGAGTTCGGCGGAAATTTCACGCCGCTGTTGTTTGACGTCACCGACGAGGCCGCGGTGCTGGCGGCGGCACGCGAGGTCCGCGCCGCGCTGAACGGCGAGACGCTGGCGGGTCTGGTCAACAATGCCGGCATCGCGGTGGCCGGCCCGGTGCTCGAGCTCGCCGCCGACGAGTTCCGCCGCCAGATGAACGTCAACGTCATTGGGCCGATCATCGCCACCCAGGCGTTCGGTCCGCTGCTCGGTTCCGATCCGTCGTTGAAGGGACCAAAGGGTCGCATCGTGATGGTCAGTTCGCTCGCCGGCAGGAACGGCAATCCGCTGATGTCGGCCTATTCGGCGTCGAAGCATGCGGTCGAGGGATTGTCCGAGAGCCTGCGCCGCGAAATGATGCTGTTCGGCATCGACGTCATCATCGTTGCCCCCGGCGCGGTGAAGACGCCGATCTGGAGCAAGGCCGACGAGGTGGACATTTCCGCCTACCGCAGCTCGCCGTTTTTTCCGGCGCTGCAACGGATTCGCAAGTTCATGATGCAACTCGGCGAAAACGGATTGCCGGCGGGGAAGATCGCCGCGACCATCGCCGAGGCGCTGACGTCGTCCCATCCGAGGGTGCGCTACCAGATCACGCCGGATCCGATGCGGCACCTGGTGGCGGCGGTCCTGCCCAAGCGGATGGTCGACCGGATTTTCGCCAGGCGCCTCGGGCTGATGCCGCCGGCTTGAGCCGTCCGATGCGGCGGGGTCATTTCGATTTCCATGCTGGCGTCCTTCGCGATCGCCGGCGACCAGGGCGCGGCACGGAGTCTTGGCCCTCGACAACGCGCGCGGCCCCACATGCGAGGCAAATTCATTGCGCGTTCATGACATTTACATTACGTTTTTATGACACGGTGCCGGTTCCGGCGGCGTCGTGCGTCTCCTGGTCGTCGCCAGCCAAGGCTTTGGCATCACGCCGGATAGTGTTGCGTCCAGCCCATGGCGCCCGCGCCCGATCCCGGTCCGTCCGCTACCGCCGTCGCCGGCGGCATCGCCTCGCTCGCCGTCTGGCGGCTGTTGGCCGTTGCCGCGCCGCATCTGGCGGCGCTGGCGATCATGGTTCAGACCGAAGCCGACTTCGGCGCGCGCACCTGCTTCGCCCTGGCTTGGGGCATTCTGAACTTCCTGTTCATCACGCTGCTGCGGCGCCCGGCGCTGTCGGGGGCGCTGTCGCTGACGCTGGTGGTGGTGCTGGTGCTGCTGTCGCGGCTCAAGCACGACGTCGTGCAGATGACCGCCAACTTCGTCGATCTGATGGTGATCGATCGCGACACCGCGGCGTTCCTGTTCACGATCTTCCCCAATCTGCGCTGGTCGGTGATCTCGGCGGCTCTCGTCACCATCCCCCTGATGTACGCGTTGTGGTGGCTGGATCCGTTCCGGATCCGCCGGCTGCCGGCTCTGACCTGCAAGCTGACGTGCCTGGCCGCCCTGGTCGGATACTCCTTCGCATGGCCGGATGAGGCCTGGCGCGGCTATTACGACGACGGCTATCTGTCGAAATTTGCCCGCTCCGGCGTCACCGCGGTATCCGACTTCATCAACTACGGCTTCATGGAATCGGACGCGGTTGCCACCGGGCATCTCAAGGTGCCGCTGGTGGATTCCTGCCATCCGGCCGGGCGGCGGCCGAACATCATCATGGTCCATGACGAGTCGAGCTTCGATATTCGCGAGGCCCGGGGCATCAAGGTGCCGCCGGGCTATGGCAGCCATTTCAAGTCGTTCGACGGCAAGGCGCGGAAGTTCCTGGCGGAGAGCAATGGCGGGCCGAGCTGGTTCACCGAATACAACGTGCTCGCCGGCCTTTCCTCGCGCTCGTTCGGCCGGTTTTCCTACTTCGTGACCCGCATCGCATCGGGGCGGGTCGAGCGCGGCCTGCCGCTGGCGCTGCGCCGCTGCGGCTACCAGACGGTCTCGCTGTATCCGGCCTATGGCGCGTTCATGGGCGCGCGGGGTTTCCAGACCACGACCGGCATCCAGCGCTTCTATGACGCCCATGATCTCGGCGCGAGGGACGTGGAGCCCGACAGTTTCTTCTACGACAAGGCGCTGCAACTGATATCGGCGCAGGCGCCGGGCACGCCGCTGTTCGCCTTCGTCTATCTCGCCGCCAACCATTTTCCGTGGGAGACGCGGTTCCGGCCGGACCTGATGCCGTTCTGGCGCAAGCCCGGCAACGATCCGTCGGTCGACGAATATCTGCGCCGGCAGGCGATGAGCGCCGAGCACTACGCCGCCTTCATCGCCGGGCTGAAGAAGAAATTCGCAGACCAGCCGTTCCTGATCGTCCGTTACGGCGATCATCAGCCGGAATTCTCGCCGCACATTCTCGATCCGGAACTCGACGAGGCCGGAATCGGCAAGAAGCTGATGAATTACGATCCGCGCTATTACGCGACCTATTACGCGATCGATGCCGTCAACTTCGAGCCGGTGAAAAGCCCCGCCGTGATGGACACGATCGACGCGGCCTATCTGCCGCTGGTGATCCAGGAGGCCGCCGGCATCCCGCTCGATCCCTCGTTCGAGGAGCAGAAGAGCATCATGCTGCGCTGTAACGGCCTGTTCTACGACTGCGGGAATGGCGCCGAGGCCCGCCGCTTCAACCGGCTCTTGATCGATGCCGGGATGATCAAGGGATTGTAGGATTCGTCCTTGCGAGGAGCAACTTGTCCGCCGTAGCTCAACGAGCGAAGGCGGAAGCGACGTAGCAATCCAGTCTTTCCTCGCGGCACTATGGAATCTTCGCCTCGATCGCAATGACGAGAAAAGGCATCTGCTACTTTCCGACCTTCTCCCACAGCCAGCGCGCCACCGCATCCGGCGACGACGCGGCGTCGTTGCCTGCCGCGCGCAAATTGGCCTCGCGCATGATGGCGATATTGATGCTGCCGAGCAGCGATTGCAGCGCCGTGCGCAGCGCCTGATCGGCGGCCCGCCGCGGCGCCAGCAGCACGATGGCGTCGTAGGGCGGGATCGCGTGCCTGACGTCGTCGAGCACCACCAGATCGTATTTAGCGATCAGCCCGTCGCTGGTGTAGCCGGCGATCACGTCGACCTCGCCGGAGGCGACCGCGGCGTACATGAAATCCGGCTGCATCTGCCGCTGCGCGCGAAACGACAGCCCGTAGCTTTTCCGCAAGCCCGCCCATTCCGGGCGCGAGAAGAATTCATAGTCCGCCGCCATCGACATCGTTGCCGCATGCGGGACGAGATCGGCGATCGAGCGGATGCCGAGCGCTTCGGCGCGCTTGCGCGGCATCACCAGCGCATAGGCGTTCTCGAAGCCGAGCTGCCCGAGCAGGGTGATGTTCTGCTGCGCCAGCGTCGCCTGCAACCCGGCAAGCAATGCCGCGCGCGGCGGGATATCGCTGTGGCGAAACTGGTTGAGCCAGAGCGTGCCGGAATAATCGACATAGACGTCGACGTCGTTGGAGGCGAGCGCGTCGAAAATCACGTTGGAGCCGAGGCCCTCGCGCGCAGTGGCGGATAATCCGGCCGCCTTCAGCCGCTGCGCGATCAGCGCCGACAGCACATATTGCTCGGTGAAGGTTTTTGCGCCGACAATATAGCTTGTCGAGGAGCGCGACACGGCCGGCACCAGCGTGGCCGCGACCAGGGCCGCGATGCCGATGCCGCCGAGCGCGGTGCGAACGCGGCTGCGGTTGCGCAGGCCGATTTCGATCAGCGCCAGCAACTGATCGACCGCGAGCGCCAGCGCGGCGGCGGCGAGGCAGCCGAACAGCACGAATACCCAGTTCTGGGTTTGCAGGCCGGCGAAAATATAATTGCCGAGGCTGGTCTGGCCGATCGGCGTCGACAGCGTCGCGGTGCCGATCACCCAGACCGCCGCGGTGCGGATGCCCGCCATCATCACCGGCAATGCCAGCGGCAATTCGACGGTGAACAGCGACTGGCGCGGTGTCATGCCGACGCCTTGGGCTGCTTCCAGGATCGCGGCGTCGACGCCGGCAAGCCCGGTGATGGTGTTGCGCAGCACCGGCAGCATGGAATAGAGCGCCAGCGCCAGCACGGCGGGCAGGAATCCGAAGGCGGAAAAGCCGAACCCGAACCACGACAGCGACAGCGCCGCGAGCGCCAGCAGCAGCGGGTAGAACAGCGCGAGCAGGGCCAGCCCCGGCACCGTCTGCACGATAGAGGCAAGCCCGAGCAGCGCGCCGCGCAGCAGCGGCCGGTTGCGCGCGATGATCGCGAGCGGAAGGCTGACGAGGAGGCCGAGCGCCAGCGCCGCGACGCTGACCCGCACATGATTGCCGAGATAGTCCGGCAAATGCGCCAACGCCTCGCTCCAGCGCGGATCGGAGAACAGGCTCATGCGGTGCCTTCCCGCGGCAATAATGCTGCGAGCCGTTCGGCCTGTCGTCGTGGCGTGCGCAGCAATTCGCCGACGTAGGGATCGCCGCTGTCGGAGAGTTCGGCCGGCGTGCCCTGCGCGAGCAGCCGCCCGCCGCGCATCACCGCGACGCGGTCGGCGAGCAGGATCGCCTCGGTCATGTCATGGGTGATCATGATGGTCGTCAGTCCGAGCTTGCGATGCAGCGCACGATAGTCGTCGCCGAGCGCGTCGCGGGTCAGGGGATCGAGCGCGCCGAACGGCTCGTCCATCAGCACGATGCGCGGTTTCGCCGCCAGCGCACGGACGACGCCGACGCGCAGGCGCTGGCCGCCGGAGAGTTCATGCGGCAGCCGCTCGCGATGTTGGGCGCGGTCGAGCCGCACCAGATCGAGCAGCTCGTCCACCCGCGCGGAAATCTCGGCCGAAGGCGCGCCGAGCAGCCTTGGGGTGACGCCGATATTGCCGGCGACGCTGAGATGCGGAAACAGCCCGCCGCTCTGGAACACATAGCCGATGCGCCGGCGCAGCAGAATCGGATCGACCTGCCGCACGTCTTCGCCCTCGACCGTGATGGCGCCGCTGTCGGCCTCGATCAGCCGGTTGGCAAGCCGCAGCAGCGTGGTCTTGCCCGAGCCCGAGCCGCCGACGATGGCGAGGAACTCGCCCGCGGCGACCGCGAGCGAGACGTCGTCGACCGCCACCACGCGCGCCGCGCCGCGGCCGCCGTCAAAGCTCTTGCCGACATGCGCATAGGCGATCAGCGGCGTGGACGGCATTCGGTGTGGCCTCGGCTCTTAACTCTCCCCGGCGGGCATAGTGATAGCCGATAAATCGGCCGGTTGCGAGCTGAGCGCCTGTTATGCCGGCCGAACTCCGCGAATGGACGAAGCTCCGCAAATCTCCGCAATAGGCGACATCCCACCAGGAAAGGCTGCGATGCTGGCTGCCGTTGATCTGGATCAAGGAGATCACACCCGGATTGACTAAACCTCAAAACAATTTCCGCCAGGAGTACAGCATGCGCGGCAAGGTCCTCGTTTCAGCGAACGAACTGTCCGATATGCTGAAAACCGAATCGGCGGTTCTCATCGACACCCGCGACCCGACGATTTATGCCGAAGCGCACATCCCGGGCGCCGTCAATTTACGCGAAGTCTTCACATATCTGGCGACGTCAACGCCGGAGGGCGTGAAGGCGCTGAGAGAAACCTTTGCCACCGCCTTCGGCAAGGCCGGCCTCGGCGGCGGCGAAACCGCCGTGATCTATGAACAGTCGATGAGTACGGGATTTGGCCAGTCGTGCCGCGGATACGTGCTGCTGCGTTCCCTGGGTTATCCCAGGATCAGCGTGCTTCATGGCGGGTATGCCGCATGGATGGCCGCGGGATTGCCAAGCACCCCGGCGGTTCCTGCACCAGCCGAAAAGACCTTTCCCGTTGATCCCAGGGAGACCCGGATTCTCGTCGATCTGGATGCGATGAGGTCGGCGGTCAGGGACTCGCGGATCATCAAGCTGGATGTCCGTGATGTCGATGAATGGATTGGCGAGAGCTCATCGCCCTACGGGAAAGATTTCTGCCCGCGCAAGGGGAGGATCCCGGGTTCGGTGTGGATCGAATGGTACAGAATGATGAAGCCTACTCCCGTTGGCCCCATGTTCAAATCGCCGGCGGAAATTCTCGCGGAGTGCGCTACCGTGGGCATCACGCCGGACACGCCCGTCATCATCTACTGTTTCAAGGGCGCGCGGGCATCGAACACCTTCGTTGCGCTGGAAGAGGCCGGCATCAGGAATGTTGGCATCTACTTCGGCTCGTGGAATGAATGGTCTCGCGATCCGTCGCTGCCGATCGAAGAAGGCTTGCCCTATCCGGTATCGAGATTGGCAGCGTGACGCCGTCGCTGGTCACGCTGCAACGGACGCTTCGGGTCAATCGCTACCGAAAATGGTTTGTCCACGCGGCGCCCCCGAATCGTGACTCGTGGCTGCGATGAAGAGCCTGTTTATTGTCAATGATCCGCCCTATGGTACAGAGCGCGTATATAATGCCCTGAGGCTTGCGCACGCTCTCGTGAAAAGAGAGCCATCGATGCAGGTGACGATCTTTTTGATGGCGGATGCCGTGCTCGCGGGTAAGGCTCAGCAGAAAACGCCCGACGGCTATTACAACATCGAGCGGATGCTGAAGCGCGTTGTCGGCAGCAAAGGCGTGGTGCTTTTGTGCGGCACGTGCATGGACGCGCGCGGCATGAGTGAAACCGAATTGATCGACGGTGCACGCCGTAGCTCGATGGACGAACTCGCCGGGGCAACAGTCGAAGCCGATAGAGTCCTGGTATTCTGATCCGTTGCGAGGCGATTGTCCGGGTTGGGGAGGCGTGATCGGTGAGATCGTCCATCCCGTAAGGGCATCCTGCCTGGCGCGATGCTTTCCGAGCTTCCCTCTCCAGGGGAGGCGAGAGATCAACAACCACGCCACAGCGCCGCGTTGAACTTATCCCTGGCAACCGCTAAGGCATGATCCAAGGCGGGAGGGAACACGGTGGACACGGCAAAGCCGATGGCGGTCGCGCTGGACGACGCGACGGTGGCGTTTCGGCTGGCCGATGCGCGCCTCTACACCGCGGTCGAGAAGGCCCGGCTTGCCGTCGAGCATGGCGAGTTCGTCGCCATTGTCGGCCCCACGGGATGCGGAAAATCCACGCTGCTCAACGTCGCCGCCGGCCTGCTCAGGCCGGCATCGGGATCGGTCAGGATATTCGATGCTCCGCTGACCGGCCTGAACCGCGATGCCGGCTATCTGTTCCAGGCCGACGCGCTTTTCCCCTGGAAGACCGCGATCGACAATGTCGCGATCGGGCTCGAGATCAAGGGCGCGCCGCGCGCGCAGGCGCTGGAACGCGCGCGGGGCTGGCTCACTTCCGTGGGCCTTGGCGCCTTCGCCAACCGTTATCCGCATATGCTCTCGGGCGGGCAGCGCAAGCGCGTCGGGTTGGCGCAGGTCCTGATCCGCGATCCAAAAATCCTGCTGATGGACGAGCCGTTCGGGCCGCTCGACGCCCAGACCCGGCAGATCATGGGCAATCTGCTGCTTCAGCTGTGGAGCGCCGACCGCAAGGCGGTGCTGTTCGTCACCCATGATCTGGAAGAGGCGATTGCGCTGGCCGACCGCGTGGTGATCATGTCGGCCGGGCCAGCCGCGCGCATCATCGGGGACTGGAAGGTGGAGCTCGCCCGGCCGCGCGATAGTTCGGAAGTCCGCATGGAAAAGGAGTTTCATGAGCTGCACCGGGAAATCTGGGGCGTGCTGAAGGACGAGGTGATGAAGGGCTACGCGCAGTCGTCCCAGGTGGCGAGGGCCGACTGATGTCGCGTCCGACGCTTCTGTTGCTGCAATTGCTGGTCGCGGTCGTCGCGCTGGCGCTCTGGCAGCTGCTTGCCACCGTGCCGGTGTTCGGCCGCGTGCTGCTGCCGCCGTTCTTCTTCTCCAATCCGGTCGACGTCGGCAGCCAGATCGTCGACTGGTTTTATAGCGGCGTGATCTGGAAGCATCTTCTGATCACGCTGTGGGAGTCGGTCCTGGCCTTCGTCATCGGCTCGCTCGGCGGCGTCATGGTCGGCTTCTGGTTCGCGCGCCAGCCGCGCGTCGCCGCGGTATTCGATCCCTATGTGAAGATGGTCAACGCGCTGCCGCGCGTGGTGCTGGCGCCGATCTTCACGCTCTGGCTCGGGCTCGGCATCTGGTCCAAGGTCGCGCTCGGCGTCACCCTGGTGTTCTTCATTGTGTTCTTCAATGTCTATCAGGGCGTCAAGGAAGTAAGCCCCACGGTGCTGGACAACGGCCGCATGCTCGGCATGAGCGAGCGGCAATTGACACGGCACGTTTACTGGCCATCGGCGCTGTCGTGGATGTTCTCGTCGCTGCATACGTCGGTCGGCTTCGCCGTGGTCGGCGCCGTGGTCGGCGAGTATCTGGGCTCGGCGGCGGGACTCGGTTACCTGATCCAGCAGGCCGAAGGGGTGTTCGACGTCGCCGCGGTTTTCGCCGGCATGTTCGTGCTGTCGGCCTTCGTGATCCTGATCGACATGGCGGTGACGGTCGTGGAGCGGCGGCTTTTGATCTGGCGGCCGGCCGCGGCGGAGGGCAGGGGATAGAACTCTCAGCCGTCATTGCGAGCGCAAGCGAAGCAATCCATGCCGCCACGCAAAGAAAGACTGGATTGCTTCGTCGCCGCGCTCCTCGCAATGACGGCGAAGAGTCCCGGAAAACTCGCCTTCTCAACGCACGCGTGCTGCTTTATCTTGCCGGCAACGGAATGGAGATAATCATGAAGAAGTTGTTCGGCAGGCTGGCCGGCACGCTGCTGGCCCTGGCGCTCACGTCAGGTCTTGCCGCGGCGCAAAGCAAGGTCACGATCGCGGTCGGCGGCGGTTCCTGCCTGTGCTATTTGCCGACGGTGCTGGCCAGGCAGCTCGGCGAATACGACAAGGCCGGCCTTGCCGTCGAACTGGTCGATCTCAAGGGCGGCTCGGACGCGCTCAAGGCCGTGCTTGGCGGCAGTGCCGACGTGGTGTCCGGCTATTTCGACCATTGCGTCAATCTCGCCGCCAGGAAGCAGGAGCTGGTCTCCTTCGTGGTCTATGACCGCTATCCTGGCCTCGTGCTGGTGGTATCGCCCTCGCACACCAGCGAGATCAACTCGATCAAGGATCTCGCCGGAAAGAAGGTCGGCGTCAGCGCGCCGGGTTCCTCGACCGATTTCTTCCTGAAATATCTCCTGAAGAAAAATGGCCTCGATCCGACCAGCGCCGCCGTCATCGGCGTCGGCCTCGGCGGCACCGCGGTCGCGGCGATGGAGCAGGGTCAGATCGACGCCGCCGTCATGCTCGATCCGTCGGTCACGGTGCTGCAGGGCAGCCATCCCGACCTGAAGATCCTCAGCGACACCCGCACCCAGAAGGACACGCTCGCGGTGTTCGGCGGCGAGTATCCGGGCGGTTCGCTGTACAGCACCATGGCATGGGTCACCTCGCATGAAAAGGAAGTGCAGGCGCTGGCTAATGCGATCGTGAACACGCTGGCCTGGATTCATTCGCATTCGCCCGAGGAGATCATGGCGAAGATGCCGGAGGAAACGGTCGGCAAGAACAAGGAGCTTTATCTGGCGGCGCTGAAGAACACGATCCCGATGTATTCGGAGACCGGGAAGATGGATCCCAGAGGCGCCGACGCAGTGCTGGCCGTGTTCAGCGAAAGCTCGCCGGAAGTCGCCAAGGCCAACATCGATGTCAGCAAGACCTGGACCAACAGATATGTCGACCAGGCCAGGAAGACCACGGGGTTGAATGCAAAGTAGCGTATCGCGATGAATGGCATGACGCCGCCGCTCATTCATCGCGTCACCTCGTTCGATCTGGCGGTGCAGCCATGGGCGTGGCCGTTCGCCGCGACCAGGCGCGCGGAGATCGATGCGCATTTCGCGTCGCAGCAGCGTGAGAGGCCGAAAATGTGGAACGGCCGCGTCCTGTTGGGACGCCATCCGGTGTTTTCCGGCGAACGTTTCAGCGCCAGCTATTTCGAGACCGATTTCGCCAGTTTTCTGGCGTGGCGCGACTGGGGTTTTCCGGACAAGGACGTGTTCAACGGGTTCGGGATGGGCGCGCTGCTTTCCAGCGACGGCGCGTTCGTGCTTGGTGAAATGGGCCAGCATACGGCGAACGCCGGCCGCGTCTATTTCCCGTCCGGCACGCCCGATCCCGGCGATGTCAGGGGCGATAAGCTCGATATCGACGGCAGCGTCGGGCGCGAGGT
>NZ_JBAVNZ010000162.1:0-2053 GCF_049691595.1 Bradyrhizobium sp. | reverse complement strand
GGCGGACACTAATCCGACCGCGGCGACCAGGCCGGCTGCGCCGAAAAAGCCGGCGCGTCCGGCTCCGGCTCCTGCCGCGGCTCCGGCGCCGGCCAGACAGGGTGCGGTGCAATCAACCACAACGCCGCCGGTGGTTCAGCGCTAGCGCTAGCCCGAGCGTTTTCGAGCGAAGCCTGCCCCCGACTTGATCCCGCTCTGGCCGGAACGCAATTCCACTTTCGCGGAAATCGTTTTAAGGTCGCGCTGTTTCGAACGAGTCTCCCATCCCTTCCGGCCAGAGAGTTTTACGCGATGGCGCTGTCGAGCATGACCGGTTTTGCCCGAAGCCATGGCGCGAGCGGTCCCTACGCGTTCGAATGGGAACTGAAATCGGTCAACGCCAAAGGCTTTGACCTGCGGTTGCGGCTGCCGCAGGGATGGGACGAACTCGAGGCCTTCGCCAAGAAGCGTGCCGGCGAAGTGCTGTCGCGGGGAACGGTGTACGCCAATCTCAACGTCAAGCGCACCGACGCGGTCTCGACGATCCGCATCAATGAGGACGTGCTTGCCTCGATCGTGAAGGCGGCCGGCACGCTCGCCGGCAAGATCGACGCCGTGGCGCCGAGCATCGACGGCCTGCTCGGAATCAAGGGCGTCATCGAAGTCGTCGAGCCCGAAAGCAACGAAGCGGAAGACGCCGCGGCCAAGCAAGCCGCGGCGGCGGCCTTCGAGCAGGCGCTTGCCCATCTCGTCGAGATGCGCCGCCGCGAGGGCGTCACGCTCGGGCAAATCCTGATCCAGCGGATGGACGAAATCGAGCGCCTCGCCAGAAGGGCCGAGGCCGCTCCCGGCCGCAAGCCCGACGCGATCAAGGCACGGCTGGCCGAACAGATCGCGGCGCTGCTCGAGGCCTCCGATCGGTTCGATTCCGATCGGCTGAGCCAGGAAGCGATCCTGATCGCGGCGAAAGCCGATATCCGCGAGGAGCTCGACCGCATCGCCTCGCACGTCGCGCAGGCGCGCGAGATGATCGGCAAGGGCGGACCGGTCGGACGGCGGCTCGATTTCCTGGCGCAGGAGTTCAACCGCGAGGTCAATACCTGCTGCTCGAAATCGAACGATCTGGAGCTGACCAATACCGGGCTCGAGATGAAGAACGTGGTCGAGCAGTTCCGCGAGCAGGTCCAGAATCTGGAGTGAGGCATGACGGCGGGCCAGGGTTTCGACGGGGTTGAGCGGCGCGGACTGATGTTCGTGCTGTCGTCGCCGTCGGGCGCCGGCAAGACGACGCTGTCGCGGCTGTTGATCGAACGGATGCCGGACCTGAAAATGTCGGTATCGGCGACCACGCGGCCGATGCGGCCCGGCGAAGTCGACGGCCGCGATTATTTCTTCGTCGACAAATCGAGATTTGAAGCGATGGCGAGCCAGGGCGAATTGCTCGAATGGGCCACCGTATTCGACAACCGCTATGGCACGCCGCGCGCGCCGGTGCAGAAGGCCCTGTCCGCCGGACAGGACGTGCTGTTCGATATCGACTGGCAGGGCACCCAGCAGTTGCGGGAGAAGGCGCGCGCCGACGTCGTCAGCGTGTTCATCCTGCCGCCGTCAGCGGCCGACCTCGAGAAGCGGCTGCACACCCGCGCGCAGGATTCCGACGAGGTCATCCGCGGGCGCATGAACCGCGCCACCCACGAGCTGAGCCATTGGGCGGAATACGACTACATCGTCGTCAACCAGAACGTCGATGACGCGTTTGCCGAAGTGCAGTCGATCCTCAAGGCGGAACGGCTCAAGCGCGAGCGCCGTACCGGCCTGACCGAGTTCGTTCGCGGCTTGCAGCGCCAACTCGAAAGATAGCCCCGGAATAGCGTCTTCGAGCGAAAGCTGCCCGCACCGGGATAGCGGGGCGGACACCGGTGCGCGCAGGGAAAACGCGTCAAGTGCCGGGCAAACTCACGCCGAGGCACTCTTCGCCAGCCGCGACAGCATTTCCGCAAGCCGCTGCTCCGCTTCATCGCGTGCGCGTGGATCATGCGCGGCGTCGGCGCGGCGCCTCGGCGCGGCATCGGTC
>NZ_JBAVNZ010000161.1:0-1781 GCF_049691595.1 Bradyrhizobium sp. | reverse complement strand
TGGAGGCAGTCTTGGCAGCGACCTTCGAAGCATTGGTCTTCGAACCCGTCGCTTTCGCGGCGGTTCTTGCAGTCTTGTTTGGCATTGAGCTTCTTTTGTTTTTTGAGGACTTTGTGGCCGAGGCCTTTCGGGCAGTCTTTGCAGACGCCTTTTCCTTTACCGAAGTATTGGCACGGCCTTTGATCGCGCCGGATCGGGCCACAGCGGCTTTCTTCGAGGTCTTGGACGCACTCTTTTTACGCGTTTTCTGTGACACAGCCTGCGCGCGGAACTACCACGCCCCTGTTCGATGGTTTTACGGAAACCGATAGGGGCCAAAAGAAACACATGGCCGGGTTCGGCTCGAATTTGCGCAATATAGCACATTTTCCGCAAAAATCAATGATTTACACCCTGTTCCGGGGCTGACGGCGACCTTTTGATTATAAGTCCGCCATTAGGGTTAAATCGCCGGGCCGGATTTGGCCGTCCCCGGCGGGGCAGGCCGGGCCGGCAATCAGTCGCCGGTCCCGGGGTTCGGAGAAAAATATTTCTCGAACTTGCCATCCATCCCCTCAAAATCCTTCGCTTCGGGCGGGGATTCCTTCTTCTGGGTGATGTTCGGCCAGCTCTTGGCGTATTCGGTATTGACCTCCAGCCACTTCTCCAGGCCCGGTTCGGTGTCGGGCTTGATGGCGTCGGCGGGACATTCGGGTTCGCAAACGCCGCAGTCTATGCATTCGTCCGGATGGATGACCAGCATGTTCTCGCCCTCGTAGAAGCAATCGACGGGGCAGACCTCAACGCAGTCGGTATATTTGCATTTGATGCAGGCTTCAGTGACGACGTAAGTCATCCAAGGCTCCGAAACGGTCATTTTTCAGGGTTTGCGTAGCGCAGGAAATGCGCTGCCGCAAGGGAAGCCGGACGCCGGAAACGGCCATTTGCCGGCGCGAATCCAGATAACTATTGTTCGCGATCCCGCAAATCCTCGTACAGCACGCGCGCGGCACTCGCATCGCCCCGACGCTCGGAAAATCCCGTGACTTTCAGGATCCGCACGCTGCGATCGAGCCCGATCGTCAACACGTCGCCAAGCTTCACGGTATGGCCGGGGGCTTTTTCGCGCACGCCGTTGATCCGGACATGACCGGCCTCGACCAGCGCGGCCGCCGAGGTGCGCGCCTTCACCACCCGCGCGTGCCACAACCATTTATCGAGACGCTGGCGCTCCAAACAGCCCTGCTGTGGAAAGACGCTTTTCTATTGCCGCGTTTTCTTCACGCGAACCGGTACCCACTTCGCTTGAAAACGCTTTAATCCTTGCGGTTGCCGGCGAGCTGCTCTTTCAGCGCCGCCAGTTTGGCGAACGGCGAATTGGGATCGACCGGGCGATCGCGCTCGCGGGGCGATGCACTGGTCGCATACTGGCGATGCGACGGCCCGCTCTCGCGTCCCTTGTCGCGGCCGCCTTTGTCGCGGCCGCCGAATTCGCGGCCCTTGTCGCGGCCGCCCTTGCGGTCACCTTTACGGTCGCCCTGGAATTTATCGCGGCGCGGCTCGTTGTCGCGCTCCCTGTCCTTGCCCTTGCCTTCAAAACGCTCGCGCGGCGGGCGGGCCTCACGCGCTTCAGCGGCCGGCGCGCCTTCGACCGCAGGTACCGCTGTGGCTTCGGCGGGCGCACCCTCACGGGGTTTTCGGAAATCGCGGTGGCGGTCGCGCCGTCCGTGCCGCTGCCGTTGTTCGGGCTTGGCGCCCTCGCCGCCTTCACCCGCGGCGGCGGCCGGCTGCGCGCCTTGCGC
>NZ_JBAVNZ010000160.1:0-13458 GCF_049691595.1 Bradyrhizobium sp. | reverse complement strand
GGCTTGGGCCGGTGACCGGTTTTGTTGCCGCCGCGGTGATGGCGCTGACCACACTGGTTCCGATGCCGTGGCTCGCGGCCTTGAGCTTTTTCCTGCTCGGCGCCGGCCCGATCCTGTGGGTGATCTCGACCACCACCTTGCGGCAATCGGTGACGCCGCCGTCGCTGCTGGGACGGGTCTCCGCCATCAACATCATGAGCTATGGCGCGCGTCCGCTCGGCTCCGCGCTCGGCGCCATCATCGGCGGGCTCTACGGCGCGGAAGCCTGCCTTTATCTGGCGGTTGCGATCTTCGGCGCACAGGCGCTGGTGATCCTGACGTCGCCCGCGGTCTTACTGGCGCGGCAGCCGGACATGGTCGGTGACGGTCCCAAGGTGCTGCGGGCCTGCTGAGACGCTGGCCGCAATCGTCATTGCGAGGAGCGAAGCGACGAAGCAATCCATCTTTGCTGGGCCATGGATTGCTTCGCGGAGCCTGTCATCGGGCGCGCATTCGCGCGACCCGTTGGCTCGCAATGACGGCTTTTGCGGCTATCTTCTTCCAAATTCTCTGCCAGCGTTCGTTCCGGCTTTCCCATCTCCTTTCATATGATATACATCATCCCACAACACATCGGGAGCTTCCATGGCCGACCAGACCGCAGCGATCGACGCCGCCCCGCGTCCTGAGACTTCCTCCACCGTCCGGCAGATCGCGGTGCTGGCGGCGCTCGCGGCAACCGGGACGCTCGCCACCAACATCCTGTTGCCCTCGCTGCCGCAGATGGCGGCGTCGCTGCGGGTTTCGAGCGCGGCGGTCACGTCCGCCATCACGGTCTTCCTCGCGGTGTTCGCGCTCGGCCAGCTCGTGGTCGGGCCGATCTCGGATCGTTACGGCCGGCGCTGGCCGGTGCTGACAGGCTTTGCGGTATTCTTCGCCGGCAGCGTCTGGTGCGGCCTCGCCAATGATCTGCCGAGCCTTTTGATCGGCCGCGTCATCCAGGCCGCGGGCGCCTGCGCGACTTCGGTTTTGTCCCGCGCGATCGCCCGCGACATGTTCTCGGGCGCGGCGCTGGCGCGCGCGATGGCACTGATCATGATCGCGATGGCAGCGGCGCCGGGTTTTTCCCCACTCGTCGGCGGCGCGCTCGAGCATTATTTCGGCTGGCGTTCCGAATTCGCGCTGGTCGCGGCCTTTGCCGGCCTCGGCGCCCTCGCCTATGGCAGCGTGTTCGGCGAAACCCATCACGCGACGCGGACCCCGCTCCATCCGCGCGCGATCGCCCAAAGCTATCTTGGCCTGATCACCGATTGCCGTTTCCTGGTTCCGGCCGTGACCGTCAGCCTGATCATGGGCGGGCTGTTCGCGATGTTTTCGGCCGCGCCCCGGGTGCTGATCGAAGCGCTGGATTTTTCGCCGATCGAGCTCGGCCTGTTCTTCGCCGGCACCGTGATGATCGTGTTCGCCGCCGGCATGCTGGCGACCAGACTGGCGCCCCGTTACGGGCTCGACCGCTCGATCCAGCTTGGCCTGATTGCCGCGGCCACCGGCAGCCTCGCGATGCTGCTGGTCTCGATCGTCAGCCCGACGTTTTTTCCATTTCTTGGCGCCATGAGCGTATTCCTGCTCGGCATGGGCATCGTCAACCCGCTCGGCTCCGCCCAGGCGCTGTCGCCGTTCGGCGAGAAAGCCGGCGCCGCCTCGGCGCTGCTCGGCTTCTGGCAAATGATGATGGCCGCGGTCGGAGTCTGGCTTGGAGCGACCGTCTCGCATGAGGCGATGTTCGCGCTCGGCATCGTGCTGACGGTATTTTCGCTGGTGGCGATCGGCCTGTACACGACGCGGACGAAAGCTGGCTGGAACAGGCCAAAATTCGTCGATGGTTCATCCAGGTAGCCACGTGCTCGAAAGTTTCTCCCGCTTTCAAGGCATTGCTGACATGGCTGGACTTGCTATGGGCTCCGCCTGTCGCAATGACGCAAAGCGGACATCTGGTAGAACACCGACATCGGCCAAGCGGAAATGTGGCCGCTGGCGGTCACGCCGATGCGGTCCTTCGACCCGCGGCTAACCGGCCGGCGCAGAAAACCAGAGCATGAGCTTGAGACCCGGTGCGTTATCAAGCATTTCGATCCGCGCGCCGTGAAGCCGGGCGACGGCGGCGACCAGGCTGAGCCCGAGACCGTTTCCCGGCGTGTAGCGGCTCTGCTCGAGCCGGTAAAAGCGCTTGAAAACATGCTCATATTGGTCGAGCGGAATTCCGGGCCCGTCGTCGGCGATCGAGACCACCGGCCTGCCGTCAATGGTTTGGTTTGCGACGATGACTTGCCCTCCGACGCGGCCGTGCTTGATAGCATTGTCCACAAGATTGGCGATGGCATCAAAGATCAAGTCACGATCGCCCGTCACCAGCACCTCCGGATCGCCCACCACGGTTAGGCGGGTACCGTCCTGTTCGGCCGCGGCATCGTACAGCTCGACAACCTCGCTGCCGATTTCGACCAGATTCACCGTGCGGAACGCGCCCTTTCGTTCCTGGGTCTCGATTTGCGCAATCCGCGTCAGTGAGGAGAATATCCGCAACACAGCGTCGAGATCGGCGATCGTATCGCCGATCAGCGATTGATCGTCTCCACTATTGCGCTGACCGTGATAGGCTTTCTCCAGCCGTCCGCGCATTCGCGTCAGCGGCGTCCGCAGATCGTGCGCAACATTGTCGCTGACCTGCTTGACCTCTCCCATCAAAGTTTCGATCCGGTCCAGCATCAGGTTGAGGTTCTCGACAACGCGATCCCATTCATCATGGGTGCCGCGGAGCGGGATGCGCTTGTCGAGACCGCTGAGCATGATGGCTCGGCTGGCCGTGTTGATCGATTCGATCCGTCCGACTGTCCGCCGCGTCACCAGAATGCTCGCGACCGCCGCAAGCAAAAATATCAATGCAACGCCCGAGATCACCGCCGCCTTCATCTGATCGGCAAAGCTGTCGAGGTCGCCGATATCTGCTCCCACCAGCAGACGATCGCCGCCTGGAAATGCTTCGAGCTTGGCCCGCAGCAGCGGCCGGTCTGTCGCGTCACGCAACGGCTCCAGCGCGCGGAACTCCGTCCATCCCCCGGTTGCCGTGACGGTCGATGGCCACGCCTTCAGATTCCCGGCCAGGGGGGCCAACGAGGGATCGGCGAACAAATACGCATTGCCCATAAAGCTGTTGTCGGCGATGCGCTGCTGGATCAGGGCGACCAGCCCGTCACGCCCCGATCGCTCGTAAACGGCTCGCAGATTAGAATACTCGGCCACGATGGCGCGGTCGGATCGCCCGCGCACGTAGGAGGCGGTGGACAGGTAAACGTAGCTAAAAATAGCCGACACGATCACGCCGAAGGCCCCGATCGCGATCAGCGCCAGCCTGAACGTCGATGACGTTAAGGTGTTAGCCAGGAGCACGGAGACAGTACCCCATACCGCGCACCGTGTGGATCAGCGGATAGGCCTGCTGGCCGTCGACCTTGCGACGCACGCGTCCGACATAGACATCGATAATGTTTGTCGAGGGATCGAAATGAAGATCCCAGACGTGCTGCAGCAGCATGGCCCGGGATACCGCCCGGCCTTCGTTGCGCACCAGATACTCCAGCAGCCGAAATTCTTTGGGCAGAAGCACGATGTCCTTGCCGCGCCGGCTGGCGGTCCGCGACATCAGGTCTATCGCGAGATCGCCGACACGCAGGATGGTCTCTTTGACGACGGTGTCGCTCCGCCGTCCCAGCGCCTCGACGCGCGCCAGCAGTTCGACGAAGGAAAAAGGCTTGACCAGATAATCATCGCCGCCGGAACGCAGGCCACGCACCCGATCGTCGACTTCTCCGAGCGCGCTGATGATCAGGACGGGGGCGGCGATGCCGTCGTCGCGCAGCTGACGCATCACCGCGATGCCGTCGATGTCCGGAAGCATGCGGTCGATCGTGATCACGGCATAGTCGCTGGTGACGCCGCGGCTCAGCGCCTCGTTACCGGTGGTGGCCAAATCCACCTGGTAACCGCTGCTGGTGAGCGAATCCACCAGATGACCGGCGGTTTCCGGGTCGTCCTCAACGACCAGAATACGGCGGTGACCTCCCGTCATGGTCTTCAGTCTCCGAACCACCGGTCAACGAGCCGAATTCACTCCTCAGCGCCTGGATATACGTCAGGAACCAACCCATGCGTCATTGGAAGGTTGCCTGAGGACTCGCAAATAAGCGTGAAGGTCGCCTCAGGCACTGCGGTCTCTGTGCCTTGCTCTCGATCGACGCCGACGCGATGGCACGCGGTACAGACGCCAACGCGCCGGGCGTCGTTCCAGCAAATCGCCAGGTCGATATGACGGCGGCGTCACATCGATCACGCTTCAGCAGCATCAGTAATAGTCGCCGTAGCAGACGTTGACCCACCGCAATCCATAGGACGTCCACACTCTGCGCCAGCAGCTGTCGTAGGCGGCGTAGGTGTAGGGCAGGCCAACGAACGCAAAGCGATGGTGGCGATGATGGAAGAATCGGTCGCCGTGGACCGCAAACCTCGAAAACCGGGGCGAGAATCCAGAATGCGCAAAATGCGCACCCGCGAAATGGCTGCCGCTAAAATGCGCGCCGCCCATGCCGCCGAAATGCGCGCCGCCGCCCATGCCGCCTCCATGCATGCCGCCTCCGTGTCCGCCGCCGCCACGCGCGAGCGCCGGTGACGCAAGAGCAAGCGTCGTTGCAAGCGCCCCCACCATGAAGCCATTAAGGAGCTTGTTGTTCATCCCAGTCCTCCTCCGTGGTTGAATGCAGCGGCGGAAGCCGCCGCAGAAAGACGATCAGGAGACCCAAATGATCTGGTGATTACAACTTACAAATGCGACAGTTTCTGACAGCAAAGTTAGTTTCGCCGCGTCGCCTGGAGTGCCGAACTGTCCTCGTCCTTTTCAGGGAGGCGCGCCTAGTCGCATGCGGTGGCGATGAGCGACGCAAGCTCTTCGCATGTTGACCACATCGGCTGCCTTTCGTTGGGGGAGATGCGTCGATCATGCCGATGGATGTCGGTTGACGTAGAAGTTCCCCATCCGTCTGCCGACAGGCGACTCCTATCGTCTGGCGGTGGCAGCCATGTGGCTGAACGACTGTTGTCCCATCGCGAAATTTGTTTGGCGGCAAATCGGCGTCATAGCGAACGTCGCGCAAGCTGCACGACAAAATCTCGATTTAGGGGGCCGCGCCCTAACGCTTGCTCACGACCTCGCCGTCCTCCTTGACGAACGATGTAACGGGTCGATCGAGCAGATCAAGCACGAGCTCCGACGGCCGGCACAGTTTTGCGCCCTTCTCCGTTACGACAATCGGCCGGTTGATCAGGATCGGATGATCCAGCATGAAATCGATCAGCTCGTCATCGCTCCATTTGGGATCGGCCAACCCCAGTTCGGCATAGGGCGTGCCCTTCTCGCGCAGTAGCGCGCGAACGGAAATTCCCATCGCCTTGATCAGTTCGATCAGCCGGGCGCGGCTCGGCGGGGTCTTCAGATATTCGATGATTTCGGGTTCCACGCCGCTCTGCCGGATCATCGCCAGCGTGTTGCGGGAGGTGCCGCAGGACGGGTTGTGATAGATCGTAACGCGCATGATGGTGCCTCCTGCCGGCCGCATTTCGGGCGAATAAAGCGGGGCTTCGCCCGAACCAACGGCGCACCCGATTGCCGGCTTCCAGCGTCGTGATATCCCCATCCGGGAAAGCGGGAAACGCCATGGGCGATGTAACCACAACTATCGCCGGGATCGAAATTCCTTCCGCCAACCCGGTGTTTCTGACCGTTGTGGCGGTTCACGTCCTGCTCGGGCTCGCCTGCGTCGTCACCGGCGCGATCGCCATGCTGAGCGGGAAGCACGCCGGCCACCATCCCCGCAACGGCATCATCTATTTCTGGTGCCTGGCCGGGGTGTTCCTGACAGCGACCAGCCTGGCCGCGGTGCGTTGGACTCACGACTACCACTTGTTCGTGCTGGGCGCATTGGCGTTCGCGGCAGCCTGTCTGGGCCGCCAGGCCAGGCGAAACCGCTGGAGCCATTGGGTCCGGCTGCACATCGCCGGCATGGGCGCGTCCTACGTTCTGCTGCTGATCGCGTTTTACGTGGACAACGGAAAAAGCCTGCCGCTCTGGAAGGAGTTTCCGGCGTTCGTGTACTGGCTGCTGCCGGCCGCGATCGGCATCCCGCTGATCGTCTACGCCCTGCTTTGGCATCCGCTGGCGCATCGGCCGGATCCGTCCTAGGTCGGGAAACGGCGCCGGGTGTTGACGTCGGTGACGTAACGGATGCAAATGCCGGGGCAACCCGGCGGGACCGGTTGCGAACCATGCGGCCAAGGAACAGATTTAGCGAAGTGATGAGCCAGCGTCAGCTTCCGATCATTCTGGCGCTCGGCACCACGCAGACATTGGCCTGGGCCTCGAGCTACTATCTGCCGGCGGTGCTGGCCGATCCGATCGGACGCGATCTCGGCATCTCCTCGAACTGGGTGTTTGCCGCCTTCTCGGCGTCGCTGGTGATATCCGCCCTGCTCGGCCCGCGCATCGGCCGGCAGATCGACCTGGTCGGCGGCAGGTCGGTGCTGTCGATCTCCAACCTGACGCTGGCGGCGGGGCTGGCGCTGCTGGGCTTCACCACTTCGATTGCGTTGCTGATCGCGGCCTGGCTCCTGCTCGGCATCGGCATGGGCGCCGGCCTGTACGACGCCGCCTTCGGCACGCTCGGGCGAATCTATGGCGACGCGGCGCGCCGCTCGATCACCGGCATCACCTTGCTCGCCGGCTTTGCCTCCACCGTCGGATGGCCGCTGACGGCGCTCGGGCTCGAGAGCATCGGATGGCGCAACACCTGCTTCGCCTGGGCCGCGGCGCACATCCTGATCGGCCTGCCGATCAACTGGCTGATGCTGCCGCCCGTTGCCGGCGCGAAGGCAGCCGTCGCGAACGCCGTCAAGCCGCACATTCCGATCGACCGCACCATGGCGCTGCTGGCCTTCGCCTTCGCCGCGGCGTGGAGCGTGACCGGCGCGATGGCGGCGCATTTCCCGCGCATCCTGGAGGCAGCGGGCGCCACATCGGTGCAGGCGATCGCGGCCGGCGCGCTGATCGGGCCGGCGCAGGTCGCCGCCCGTATCGTCGAGGCGAGCCTGCTCAGCCGCTATCATCCGCTGGTCTCGACCCGGCTCGCCTGCCTCACCCATCCGCTCGGCGCGATCATCGTGGCGCTCGCCGGCGGCGGGGCGGCTGGCATGTTCGCGATCTTCCATGGCGCCGGCAACGGCATTCTCACGATCGCGCGCGGCACGCTGCCGCTCGCCATCTTTGGCCCGCAGAACTACGCCTATCGCCTCGGCATCATCGGCGCGCCGGCGCGGATGGCGCAGGCGGGCGCGCCGCTGGCGTTCGGGCTGTTGATCGACGCCATGGGCAGCCGCATCCTGATCGTCTCGAGCGCGCTCAGTCTTGCGGCCTTATTGGCGCTGTTCCTGGTGCACGGGCGGCCGCGGGCGTCCGAATAAACGTTTTTCCCTTCCGTTCGCGCCAGGTTTCGCGCACAACCGCGGCATGGAAAACGAGAGCGGCCCGGCAGAAGGCGGCAGAGGTTTGGTGCGCTGGGCAATCACGCCGCCGCAATCCTATGCGGTCTATCTCGTCTGCCTGCTCCTGGTGGCTGGATTGTCGTTTTATGCGGGGACGCTGAAGCCGAAAAAGGCGGTCGGCATGTCGCCGCCGCCGATGTCAGCACCGCGCAACTGAAGCGCACCGTCGGTTTCTCACTGGGGAGAACATCATGTCAGACGAAGCACCGCCGTCGATCCGGCGCATCAACCCACCCGAACTCGGCACGCCGCCCGGCTATTCCCAGATCGTCGAGATCGGCCCCAGCCGCGTGGTCTTTATCGCCGGCCAGACCGCGCTCGACTGCGACGGCAACGTGGTCGGCAAGAATGACTTCGCCGCGCAAGCGGACCAGGTGTTCCGAAATCTCGGGGTTGCGCTGCAGGCCAGCGGATGCACGCCGGCCAATCTGGTAAAACTCACGGTGTTCCTCACCGACATGGACCATCTCGGACGCTACCGCGACGCGCGAAACCGTTTCTTCGCTTCGGTGGCGCCGCCGGCCGCGCCCGCGGTGACGCTGGTCGAGGTATCGAAATTGTATGGTCCGGATTTCATGATCGAGATCGAGGCCATCGCGGCACGGTGACGCGAATAGCCCATCCATGGCAGACCAACCACGCTATTTGACGGTCCTGACGTTGCCTTGTCCGTGCGAACCGTCGTCTTTCGAGCTGCCAACCTTGCCTGCGGCAACGCGGCTGGAGAATTCCGTTTCGCGATTGGCGGCAAGCTCGCTTGCCTGCTCGATCCATTTTTCGCGATTGATGCGGCCCCGAAACGCCAGATAGCTGCCTACCCATTTGACGTTTTCTTCGCGCCAGGCTGCGATCTGCGCGAAGTGCCAGATCCCGAGCCCATGCAGGCGACCTTCGTTTTGCGGGCCAATACCCCGGATCCGCTTGAGGTCATCGGGCTTTCCGCCAAGCGGCGCCGCAAGGCCAAGGGGCCGGCGGCCAGCGTGGTCGGCTTCGCCTTCGACAGCTCCCGCCTCCTGAGGCAGGCTCTTGGCGAGCAGATCGGCGGCGGCCGCATCAAGCGGCGCATCGGCGGAATCATCGACAATGATGGCTCCGGATTTAACGCCCGCCGAATGATCGGTGTCGCCGCCGGAAGCGAGCAATCTTGCCTGCGCGATCCAGTGCTCGCGCTCGATACGCCCGGGAAAAGCCAGGTGGTGGCCGACCCAAATTGCTTCATCGGGCGACCAATCGGCGATCTGGCGAAAGTAGTGGATGCCGAGCGCATTGCATTTCTTCTCGTTTTTTGGCCCGATCCCCTTGATGAGTTTCAGATCATCGGCCTGACCGCCTTCCGGCACCGTTATGCCCACAGGCCTGGTGCCCGCATGAACGGCGGCGACCGCCGGGGTTTCGATTACGGCAGCCGCGGCTTCGGCAGCCTTTGCCGCCGCGGCCTGACGTGCCTCTTCAGCAGCCTTTGCCGCCGCAGCCTGGCGCGCCTCTTCGGCGGCCTTTACCGCCGCGGCGTGACGTTCCTCTTCAGCGGCCTTTGCCGCAAGAGCCAGACGTGTCTGTTCAGCCGCTTTTGCCGCCGCGGACCGACGAGCCTCAGCGGCCTTTGCCGCCGCAGCCAGTCGAGCTTCTTCAGCGGCCCTTGCGGAAATGGCGCGCGATCTTGCGTTACGCAGCCAGCGACCCAGCAGGCCGCCGGCGGCGTAGCAGAACGCGAGTAGCAGGAGCGTTTCAAGATAAAGGCCTGCGCGTTCCGGGAGCCAGTGGAGAACAGCTACTGCCAGCGCCAGGAGAAACGCCAGCGCGAACCATCGCCCCAGACGTCCGACAGCTTCCTCCAGGGTTCGGCGCCCCGACAACCAGTAGCCGACAGCACCGCCGGCCAGCAGCGCTGCAACCGACCACACCCAATAAGTCGCGAGAAGGTACAGCATGACGCGTCTTCCGTTCTATTTGGCGTCGAATTCGATGCGGCGATTTTGAGCGCGCCCCTCTTCGGTGTCGTTCGATGCGATGGGGCGTGTCTTCCCGTAACCGATCGCCGTCAGACGCTCGGGGGCGATTCCGGCTTTGATGAGATAATGGGATACGGCCTCGGCGCGCCGCCGCGACAGTTCTAAATTGCTGTCGTCGCGGCCGACCGAATCGGTATGACCGGAAATTTCAATATGCGCGTCCGGGCATCGCATCGCGGTCGCCGCCAGATTGTCGAGCACCGCGTCAGAATCATTTTGTATGGAGGCCTGGCTGATCTCGAACAGGATCTTGCCCTGGGCGAGAATGTCCGCAAACAGCGGCTGGCACGCTGCGGCAACGATCGGCTCGCCCGGCGCCGCGACGCCAATGGTCGCGTTGGCGTTGTACCCGCGCGGCACGGCTGCGGAAAGTGCCGAGGGGATGTCGGCCGCTGCCTTGGCGTAGAACGCGTCACCCTTGACGGTGATATCCAGATCCGACATCGAGCCCGCACCTGAGGAAAGCCGCGATAGCTGCTGCAACATCGCGGATGCCGCTTTGGCGAAATCCTTTGGCGCGCCTTTGCCCTGGGTAAGTTCATCACTCAGCCGGGCGCCAAGGAAGCGTCGGCCGATCGCGGAGAGCAGTTCCCGGTGCGTTTTCTCGTCGGGATAATAGCCGCTCAGCCTGATCGCACCGCCGCTCTTGGTCGCATTGAATATGTAGGGCGTGATTTCGTCCGACTTGATATCGACCCTGGCAATCGTGGCTCCCGCCGGCAGTTGCCGGGTCGCGGCCAGGGCGGCGCGATAGATCGCCGCCGTCGATGCCCGACCGGCGATGGAATACGCATTGTTCGACAGCGAGACCTCTCCGCCGGCAAGCTTGCCTGCCTCGGTGAGCCCGTAGGCCGCGATGGTTTCGAACCCGTCCGGCGCGCCTTGCGCGTAGCTCAGCTGATCGACGACGGTTGCGCCGGGCGCCGAAGATCTTGCGGCCTCCAGGATTTTCGCGCGCGCGGCGGGCCGCGGCACATTTCCGGAAAGAACGAGCCTGTCGCCATCGCGCCTGGCGTTGAACGCGTAGGGCTGTGCGGAGGGCACCGTGGTGATGTCGTCATTGACCAGACGCACGCCGTCCGTATCGAGGGCGAGTTTGACGGTGTCGCCTTTGCCCTGCGCATCGAAGGCCGTACCGGCAAGCCTCGCATCGCGGCCGGCCACCGTTACCGACGCCGCGTTCAAAATCGGAGCGGCGATCACCGCGGCGGTTGCGCGCGCGGCAAGGTCGCTTTCCACCCGGTCGGTCATGACGAAACTGGCGATCGCCCAAATGACCAGAAGCGGAAGTATGCCGATCCACCAGTGCTGACTTTCCGACATCGTGTCCGCCTCCGCCCCTACGGATATTTTGAGGCCGGATCGATACCCGATCCACACGCCACCGAGATCGAGAAATCCGGTCTGATCGTGTGTACCACGAGCCCTGCCCAACCGTCTGCGTGAAACTATATTCGCTATTGTGGGACGAAATATGTCGCTGTTGCTTTACATGGGGAATTGCCCGTAACCTATCAGCTGCATGTTGGTTTTTTGCTTCGGGACCGCCTGCGGACGTCTCCAAACCATGGATTTCCCTATAAGACTTCCTATTAGCAGGAACTTGCTCGGAGACCAGCGCGATCAGGGCGGCGTATTCCGATCTGTCGTCGATCGCCAGGCCGCGGCTGTTAGGACTTCCGTTGTCGCAATCCATATCCCGGCAAACACGGCGATCAGCCCGAGCGCGAGGACGGCCTGCGCAAGCTCCGAACAGATGGCGGCAAGTGTCAGCACCATGACGGTTCGCCGATACGATCGCACCGCGCACAAATTTCTTGCGTTCATCAGCGGCGCCAGCATAGCCTGCGGCGGGGATATCGCAGCCTCCCCATGAAATGGCGATCCCATTCAAGCGCTGCTCGCCCTTGCCTGGAGCGAGCACATGGATGGATTTTCTCCCGAGCTTGCACTTTTTCTGTTTGCGACATTCGCAGGCGCGCTGGTCGCGGGCCTTTCCGGCTTTGCCTTCGGCCTGGTCGCCGCCTCGATCTGGCTCTACATCCTCAACCCGCTGCAGACGGCGACGCTGATCATCGCATTCGGCCTGATCGTGCAGGGCTATTCGGTCTGGAAGCTCCGCCGCGCGCTGGACTGGAAAAAACTCTGGCCATTCGTGCTCGGCGCCGCGCTCGGCGTACCCGTCGGCGTCACGGTCCTGACCTGGACCAACCCCGCGCATGTGCGCATGGGCATCGGTGCTTTTCTGATTGTCTACAGTTTGTATGCGTTGTTTCGGCCGGCCATCAAACCGGTCAGAGCTGGCGGCGGCGCGGCCGACGTCGGCGTTGGATTCCTCAATGGTATGCTCGGCGGCGTCACGGGACTGGCCGGCATTTTCGTCACCATCTGGTGCGGGCTGCGCGGCTGGCCCAGGGAGGTGCAGCGCACGGTGTTCCAGCCGGTGGCGGTCGCGACGTTCCTGATGGGCGCGTTGTGGATCGGCGCCAGGGGTGCAATCACGCCCGATACGGTCAAGCTGTTCCTGATCGGTCTACCCGCCCTCTTCGCCGGCACCTGTCTCGGCCTCAAACTGTTTGGTCGGATCGATGAGGCCGCATTCCGGAAGGTCGTGCTGGGACTGCTTCTGCTCTCGGGCGTCGTCCTGATGGCCTAGTCGGCCCCGGACACCGGCGGCGCGTGCTGGCAGGTTTCGACTTCGACGGTCACGTGGCTGAGGCCGCGCAGGCCGCCGAGGCGGCGCTTGTAGACGGCGGGCGGCAGCGGGCGGTTGGAGACAACCGAGATCACCGCCGCGCGATGCCCGGGACCGACCTGCCACAGATGCAGATCGGTGACGCGGTCGCCCCTGGTCTGAAGCCGGCCGCGGATGACGGCTTCGAGGTTTTTGTCGGCGTTGACATCGAGCAGCACCGCGCCGGACGCGCGGATCAGCCCATAGGCCCAGCTGGCGATGACGAGGCTGCCGACGATTCCGACCGCGGGATCGGCCCAGACCCATTGCGAAACCATCGCTACAACAAGCGCGACGATGGCGAGAACCGAGGTCGCCGCGTCCGCCAGCACATGGACATAGGCGGCGCGCAGGTTGTTGTCGTGATGGCGATGGCCGTGGTGATGACCTTCCTGATGGTCATGATCGTGATGATGATCATGGCCGTGAGCATCGCCGCTGTGGAGCAGCCACGCGCTGACGAGGTTGACGAAAAGACCCAGCACTGCGACGAAGATCGCTTCGCCGTATGCAATCGGAACGGGGTAAGCGAGCCGGATCGCACTTTCATAGGCGATCTGGACCGCGATCAGCGCCAGCATGATGGCACTGGCAAACGCGGCCAGGTCGCCGAACTTGCCGGTGCCGAAGGTGAAACGGGAATTGCGCGCGTGCTGGCGCGCGAACAGGTAGGCGAACGCGGCGATGCCGAGCGCGGCGGCGTGGGTGGCCATATGCCAGCCGTCCGCGAGCAGCGCCATCGATCCGAACAATGATCCGGCCACGATCTCGCCCACCATCATGACGACGGTCAGCGCCACCACGAACCAGGCGCGGCGCTCGTTCCGGGCGTGCCCCGCGCCCAGGAAAACGTGCTCGTGGGTCCATTGGTCGATCGAATCGGAATGCATGGCCAGCCCCAGGGAATTTCGCGCGATTTGGTACTCGTGAATATAGGCCTCGTGCACAGCCGTTTTAAGGGGCCAGCGGCCGTTACGACGCCTCCTCGGGCGGCTTGATGTGCCGGAACGAGGACAACAGCGCGAGGTCGTAGGCGATCTTGAGCGTGCCGCAGACGACCAGCGGCAGGCCGGGAAAGGCCGTCATCAGAAG
>NZ_JBAVNZ010000159.1:0-10900 GCF_049691595.1 Bradyrhizobium sp. | reverse complement strand
CGCCAGTCCCGCCGACATCAGCCCCGCAACGGCGCCGGCAACCGCGGGCCGCGCCGGCGCACCGTGGCGCAGGCCGATCAGCGCGCCGGCCAGGATCGGCAGCGACAGCGCCGGAATCGCCGTCATGCAGACCCGCGAATTGTGGCCAACCAGCCGCGTCATCATCGGCAGCCGCTGTGGCATCATCATCTCGCTGCCGATCGCGGCGACAAGCATGCCGGCTGGAATCAACAGACACCATCCAAGGCCGCGCAGGGAAGCTTCCGGCCGTGACAGATGCAGGCTGACGGCGCAAGCCGAGATCGCGAGCGCCAGCGTCACCGCGAACTTCAGATCGAAGAACGGATTATGTATCGCGGTCATGGCATCGGGCCTGACGCCCAGCTCGGCGAAGAACATCAGAAGCACGACCGGCGCCGCGGCGAGCAATGCCAGCATCAGTACAAGACCGACCGGCCGCGCGCGCGGCACATTGTCGGCGGCAAGGGTTCGAATGAGCTGATCGGTATCCATTCTCATTGTTCCCGCAACTTCGCCGTCAGGCTGGTGAGCCCCCGATGCAACGCCACCCGCACCGCGCCTTCGCTCATTGAAAATCTTGCCGCCGTATCCTTGATCGAGGCGCTTTCGACCGCGATCGCCTGCAGCACGTCGCGCTGGCGAGCCGGCAGCGACCGCAGTTGGGCCGCGATCTCGCTCGCGGATGCCGTCTCCGTGGCGGACTCGCCCGGCAGCGTCTCGGCGAAATCGTCGATACTGACGAAAATCCGTCTTCCCCGGCGTCGCAGCGCATCGATCAGCTTGTTGCGGGCGATCGCAAACAGCCATGGGGCAAACGGGGCGCTGACGTCCCAGGTATGCCGCTTCAAATGCACCGCCAGCAGAATGTCCTGCACGATATCCTCGGATTGATCGACCGGTTGCCCGGCACGCGCCAGACCGCGGCGCGCCGCGGCCCGGAGCACCGGCGTGACGGCCTTGAGCAGGCGATGATACGCCGCATTGTCGCCTGAAATGGCCGACCGCATCAGGCCGGTCCATTCGTCCTCACCTTCGCGCACGCGCGCTCCCACATTGCAATTCGGTCGATCTTTCAATTTGTTACATCTGAACATTTCCGATCACGAATTCGTGATCGGAAATCCTGAAGCAGCGGGATCGAGCGTCCTCGTTCGGGAATCGAGACAGCGGCTTCCATACCGGAGGGCTCATAACATCGATTACACCGGCCTGCACCCGCCGACGCGCGCCAAGGGAGGAATCCCCACCAAAAGGAAAATGGCCGGAAGAGAGGCAAACTCAAGGCCGCCTGCCCTGCTTTCGCCTGTGGCTAGCGCGAAGATTCCCCTTTTCTGCCCCGCTGTGGTCACGCGGCGGGGTCTCTTCTCGCTTCGGGGGGCGGCAAACGGAGAGATTGCCAGATGATTATCAACGCCAGCGGCCGCTCCGCCTTGATACTGGCGACCGGGCTCTTTGTTTGTTTTGCCGAGCCGTCCCCAGCAACCGCGGCCAGCGCAGACGAAACGGCGGCAACTTCGAAATCGGAACGCGCGACGTCCGGCAAGTACCTCAAACACGGCGCGCGGCACTGGAAACGGTACGCGCATCGTCGATATGGCAGGGTAGCGTCGAAGTCCTCCGACACGTCGAAATCCTCCGAGACCAGGAAAGCCGACACCAACGTCGCTGACGCCAAGGGTCTCAATAAGGGTCTCAATTTATCCGCGAGCGCTGGCTTACCCGCGATCGCTGGCCCGGTCGCCGACGCCAACGCGCAGATGACGTCCGCAATTCCGCCGGCGGACAGCGCCGCGGCGATGTCCGCGAAGGCCAGCACGATGCTGTGGGCGGCGGCCGAGAAGCCGGTCGACGCAGCGCCCGCGGCTGACACGCTGTCGGTCGCCTCCGACCAGCTCAACAATGTCGACCGCACCCTGCCACAGAACTCACCCGCGGCCGAGACCGTGGGAATGGCCTCGGCCAGGGCCGCGCCGGTTGTGGCCGATGGCAACGATGGCTCGGATCCGACTTCGCTGATCGGAAAGATTTTCATCGGCTTCGGTGCGCTGCTGACGATGGCCTCCGCTGCGCGGATGCTGATGGCATAAATACGGCGCGGTTCCCGGCGATGCGAAGCGGCGGATCGAACGATGCTTCGTGTCGCCGGGATGGCGCTGCCCGCCATGCGGGACGCAGCGTTGCCCCACTTGAAGCCGATCCCGGCAGCGGGCACATTGCCCGCGCATTCAGGCACCGGGGTGGGTCATGGCCACGTTCGAATACATCATTGTCGAGGGCAGAGGCGCGGTCGGCGTCATCACGCTGAACCGTCCGAAGATGCTCAACGCGCTGTCATTTGGCGTGTTTCGCGAGATCGCGATGGCGGTCGACGACCTCGAGGCCGACGACAGGGTCGGCTGCATCCTGATTACCGGCAGCGAAAAGGCCTTTGCGGCCGGCGCCGACATCAAGGAGATGCAGCCCAAGACCTTCATCGACATGTTCGCCAGCGACTTTGCCGCCATCGGCGGCGACCGCCTCGCCAAATGCCGCAAGCCGACGATCGCGGCGGTCAGCGGCTATGCGCTCGGCGGCGGCTGCGAACTCGCCATGATGTGCGACATCATCATCGCCGCCGACACCGCGAAATTCGGCCAGCCGGAGATCACGCTCGGCACCATCCCTGGCATCGGCGGAACGCAGCGGCTGACACGCGCGATCGGCAAATCCAAGGCGATGGACCTGTGCCTTACCGGGCGCATGATGGATGCCGCCGAAGCCGAACGGTCCGGCCTGGTCAGCCGGGTTGTGCCCGCGGACAAATTGATGGAAGAGGCGTTGTCGGCCGCCGAAAAGATCGCCGCGATGTCGCGTCCCGCGGCCGCGATGGCCAAGGAAGCCATCAACCGCGCCTTCGAGACGCCGCTGTCGGAGGGAATGAACGTCGAGCGTAACCTGTTTCACGCGACCTTTGCGCTGGAAGACCGCTCCGAAGGCATGGCGGCGTTCATCGAGAAGCGCAAGCCGGTGAACAAGAACCGATAGGTCTCGTGCCCCGGATGCGTCGCGTCACTCCGTGCCGCGCCGCGTCCGGGACACGAACCTAGCCGGCGCCCCTGCTCCTCGCCAGCGCCCCGCTGACCAGCGCGCGATAGGCGCGCTCCGCAAGTGTCACCGGGCGATCGAGCCCGAGCCGCGCCAGGCATTCCTGGTCGGCGACGTCTGGCCGGCGGAAAAACCCCTGCCACAGCAATCCCGGCAGCCGAAGCGGTCTCGGCTGCGCCTCCTGCAAGATCTGCAGTGCCGGTATCAGCCGCTGCTCGACCGCGGTGAAATCGCTGCCGAACGGAAATGACGGCAGCAGCCCCGCCTCGCGGGCGGGCCTGAGGGCGTCCGCGATCCGTTCGGGGAAATTCTCGCGATGCGCCGGTGGTATTTCAAAATTCTTCGGCAGCTTGCCGGCTTCCTTGGCAACTTTCGCCAGCTCCGGCTGAAAGCGGGAGTCGGTGATCCGCAGCATCGCCGCGATCACCTCGGCGTCGGATTTTCCTTTCGTATCGGCGACGCCGTATTCCGTGACAAAGACATCGCGCAGATGCCGCGGAATGGTCTCGTGGCCGTAGTTCCAGCGGATATTCGATCGCGTCTTCGCCCCGGCCTGACGCGTCGCCTCCAACGCCAGAATCGACCGCGCGCCCGGAAGCGCGAACGCCTGCGCCACGAAATTGTACTGGCCGCCGACGCCACTTACGACCCGACCGTCTTCCAGGCCATCGGAAATCGCGGCTCCCATCAAGGTCGCCATCATCACATTGTTGACGAAGCGGGCGTCGACCCGCGCCCGCCGTTTTGCGCCTTCCTCGCCGTAAAGTTCATTGGTGAACGACACCGGCATCATCCGGATGCGCGCGAGCTGTTGCGGCGGCATCTCGCGCAGCGCGCGATAGAACGATTTCGGCCCGAGAAAGAACGCGCCGTGCAGCACCACGCCGTCGACGTCGCGCTTGAGGACGCCGGCATCGATCAGGCC
Source organism: Bradyrhizobium sp. (assembly GCF_049691595.1). GTDB lineage: Bacteria > Pseudomonadota > Alphaproteobacteria > Rhizobiales > Xanthobacteraceae > Bradyrhizobium. Next base: position 6,870 of record NZ_JBAVNZ010000159.1, on the reverse strand, counting down.
GAGAAACGCCTCGAACAGCATTTCGCTGACGCCATAAAGGCCTTGCTCGAAGGCCGCGGTCTCCAGCACTGCGCGCCGTTCGGTGCCTGGCGTGAGCCGCTTCATGATGTCAAGGAACTGTGCGTTGTGGCGATGGCGGATGACCAGCGCCTGTGCCAGCGCGTCGCCGATCTGCCCGATCCCGATCTGCAGCGTGCCGCCGTCGCGCACCAGTCCCGCGGCATGAAGGCCGATCGCATATTTGGTGTCGCTGACCGGCTCGGCCGGCGGGGCGAACAGCGCAAAGTCGGTCTCCGGGCTGTCGAGCACAGCGCTGAATTCGTCCGCGGCGAGATCGCCCGGGCCCGGCATGAACGGCAGTTCGGAATTGACCTGCGCGATCAGTTTGAACGAAGCGGCGCCCTCGCGGCGGGCCCGTAGGATATCCAGCGTGATATCGGTGTTACAGCTCAGGCTGTAGCGGGTGACGCCATCGATGACACGCTTGGCCACCAGCTGGGCCACGACATTGAGCCCGCGCGCCAGCAGATAGGATGACGCGTGGGTATAGTTTGCCGCAATGTAGTGTTGCTGGGCGAACGGCACGTGAAGCCACCTGCCCGCCAGGAAGAAGAACTCCATCACCTTGATGTTGGGCGGCAACGCGCCGGCATGCAGCGCGCCGGCGTAGGCCAGGTCGGGATAGGCGCCGAACAGCCGGTCGATCACTGGACCGATGAAGCGCCACTGGAGCAAATTGCGAGGTTTCGGCTTTTCCAGTGTCAGCGCGGTGAGGAAGGTGAGGTTGATCGAGCGGTCGGCGGCGGCCCGCGCATAGAGCGCATTGGCGATATGGTTGGCTTTGCCGAGCCCGAGCGGCAGCCCGACAACGAGGTTGGTTCCAACCTCGCGGACAATGTCCTCCGCGATCGCTTCGGGGTCGGAGAAGATTTTTGGCATCAAGTTTAGGGATCCGGGACGTGACTGGATCGCCGACCGCCCGTCAGTCGGGCACCAGCCGTCGGATGCTATAACGTATCTGTAGCCGATGCTCGTCTGTGATGAACCGGCAACAGCCAGGATCCGAATTGATGTGCGTTTCTCGCCCGGCAATTTGCCTGTGGCACCGCCGCCCCGTAAACAGGTAGACGAGTCGAACGGCATCGGTCGGCGGACGGCAAAGGTTGCTGCGAGATCAAATGGTTGGGCGTGCCGCTACAGTTGGCCACGTGACAGGGCACCTGCTTCGATCGAGCATTTGCCCTGGCGTGGTGACCTGCGTCGCTCTTGCCGCAGCCACGGTGCTGGGTTTTGCCGCTACCGCGGCCCGGGCGGAAAGCCTCCCGGAGGCCCTGGCCAAGGCCTATCAGACCAACCCGCACCTCAATGCCGAACGGGCGCGTCAGCGTGGCACCGACGAAAACGTACCGCAGGCGCTGGCCGGATATCGGCCCCAGATCGTGGCAAGCCTCTCCGGCGGCCTGCAGGCGGTTCGCAACCTGCTGCCTGACAACACCGTGCAGTCGGCGACCTTGAAACCCTGGCAAATCGGGGTGACGGTGACGCAGACGCTGTTCAACGGCTTCAAGACCGCCAACAGCGTGCGCGTGGCCGAACTGCAGGTGCGATCCGGCCGCGAAGCGCTGCGCAATGTCGGCCAGGGCGTGCTGCTGGACGCCGTCACCACCTACACCAACGTGCTGGCGAATCAGTCGCTGGTCGAGGCGCAGCGGGCCAACGTCGCCTTCCTGCGGGAGACCCAGGGGATCACCCAGAAGCGCCTCAATGCCGGCGACGTGACGCCGACTGATACCGCGCAGGCCGAAGCGCGGCTCAGCCGCGGCCTCGCCGACCTCAACGCCGCCGAGATCAACCTTGCGATCAGCCAGGCAACCTATGCCCAGGTGATCGGCAACCCGCCGGCGCTGCTGCGCCCCGCGGAGACCGTGGACCGCTATCTGCCGCGCAGCCGAGATGACGCCACCAACCTCGCCTTCCGGGAACATCCGGCGGTGATGGCCGCGACCTTCGACGTCGATGTCGCCTCGAGCGTGATTAGGGTTGCCGAAAGCAGCCTGCTGCCGAGCATCACGATGCAGGGCAGCGCGAGCCACAGCAGCCAGTCGGACCAGACGCTCGGCACGTCCAGGACCGATCAGGCGTCGGTGGTCGGCCAGTTGACGCAGCCGATCTATGACGGCGGCACCGCGGCCTCCCAGACCCGTCAGGCCAAGGAACTGGCGGCGCAAAGCCGGCTGGTGCTCGACCAGGTGCGCAACCAGGCGCGGACCGCGGCCGTCAGCGCATGGGTCGCCAATGAAGGCGCCAAGATCGCGGTGGCCGCGTCCGAAGCCGAGGTTCGTGCCGCCACCGTGGCCTTGGCGGGCGTGCAGAAGGAAGCCGCCGGCGGCCAGCGCACCACGGTCGACGTGCTCAACTCGCAGCAGGATCTGATCCAGGCCAAGGCGCGGCTGATCGGCGCGCAGCGCGATCGCGTGATCGCCTCCTACACCCTGCTCAGCGCGATCGGCCGGCTCGATGTCAAGACGCTCGGGCTCAATACGCCGGATTATCTGCCGGAAGTGCACTACCATCAGGTGCGCGACGCCTGGCACGGCCTGCGCACGCCGTCGGGGCAGTGAGCCGAAGCCCTGCTCAAGGCATACGGAAAGATCGAGATCGAACAGCTCCCTGTTCTCGGTCGGCGACACCGTGCGCAGCGAACTATCCGCCAACATCACGCGCATCGATTTGATCGACCTGGCGAAATACTCACAAATTTCGCCACTTCCCTCTGTCCTGACAATGTACGGTCTGGTATGGTTCAGCAAGATATGGTGCTGAGCAACGAGGAGACCCGATGGCCGACACTATCGAAGGACGATCCGAGCGCGTTGACCTGCGGATGACACCGGCAGCCAAACTGACGCTGCAACGCGCCGCCGCCGTTGCCAATAAGACATTGTCAGAGTTCCTGCTGGATACCGGCCTCAACGCGGCCCTGGATACTTTGGCAGACCGCCGGGTGTTTCAACTTGATCAAAAACGCTGGGATGCATTCATGGCGGCGCTCGCAGCCGCTCCCAAGAACAATCCCAAATTGCGGAGACTACTTGCCCGCAAGCCCGCTTGGGAAGAATGATACCCCGCACAACCGGCACCCATGCTCTTGCCCCTCCCGAACCACTTGCACCGGATCACGAGCTGAAAGCATTCGAATCCGGCGTGGTGACGCTGGACCAATGGCTAAAGCGCCGCGCCCGGCGTAACGAAGAGGAAGGCGCATCACGAACATTCGTGCTTTGCGCAGGCCGGCGGGTCGTTGGCTATTACAGCCTCGCTGCCGGATCAATCCTGCATGGCGCGGCAACCGGAAAGGTTCGGCGCAACATGCCGGATCCCGTGCCCGTCTTGCTGCTCGGCAGGCTCGCTGTCGATCGGAGTTGGCATGGCAGGGGGTTAGGGGCAGACCTGCTGTCCAATGCAGTTCTGCGCGCCATCAGCGCGGCAGATGCCGTCGGCGTGCGCGCAATCCTGGTCCATGCCATCTCGGATCAGGCAAGGACCTTCTATGAAAGATACGGCTTTCGCCCCTCTCCCATCGAGCCGATGACCTTGATGATTGCAATCGACGAAGCGAGGAGAATGCTAGGGTAGCGTGGGCCTTGTGAGCAGCACTCCGCCGCGCAGGGCGCGTGCGTTGCCGGGTCAGGACGTGTTACTCTGTCACGAAGAAAATAGCAGGTGTGAAAATCCAGGGAGAACGCCAATGCTGACGCGACGCAGTATGATGCTGGCCTCCATCGCCGCGGGAGCGAGCATGAACAGCAAAACCGTTCTTGCCAAAGCGGCGCAGCCCTCGACGCCGGTGAATTTCGACATCCCGGCCGGCGCCTGCGATTGCCACACCCACATCCATCCGGACCCCGCAAAATTCCCGTTCTTTGCCGGGCGGGTCTACACCCCTGAACTGGCATCCCCCGAGGGGATGACGGCCTTGCACAAGGCGCTGCACATCGAGCGCGTGGTGATCGTGACGCCCAGCATCTACGGTCCCGACAATTCGGCGACGCTGTTTGGCATGAAAGCGCGCGGCGCGACCGCGCGCGGCGTTGCCGTCATCGACGACAAGACATCGGAGGCCGATCTCGACGCCATGGCGCAGGCCGGCATCCGCGGCATCCGGCTTAATCTCGCCACCGGCGGCGTCAACGATCCGACCGTCGGCCGGCCGCGCTTTGCTGCCGCAGTCGAGCGGGTGAAGGCGCGCGGCTGGCATGTGCAGCTGTTCACGAGTCTCGCGATGATTTCCGCGATCAAGGACCTCGTCGCGGCCTCCCCGGTGCCGGTCGTGTTCGACCATTTCGGCGGCGCGCAGGCCGCGCTCGGGGTCGACCAGCCGGGGTTTGCCGATCTCCTGGAACTGGTGAAATCCGGCAAGGCCCATGTGAAAATCTCCGGCGCCTACCGCGCATCCAAACTCGGGCCCGATTATGCCGATGCGGCCCCGCTGGCGCAGGCGCTGATTACGGCCAATGCCGACCGCATCGTCTGGGGCACCGACTGGCCGCATCCGGATTCGGTGACGCCGCCCGGACGGCAGATCACCGACGTGACGCCGCTGTTCCAGATCGACGACGGGCGGCTGCTCAACCAGCTCCCGGTCTGGGCGCCGGACGCCGCCATCCGCAAGAAGATCCTGGTCGACAATCCGGCGCGGCTTTACGGGTTCTGACCGGCCGTTGCTACCGTGCCCGGCGCGAGAACGCCGAGATCAGCACCGGCAACGTTACCAGGATGACGAGCGGCGCCAGCATCATGCCGGTGACGACCACCACGGCCAGCGGCTTTTGCACCTGCGACCCGATCCCCTCCGACAGCGCCGCCGGCAACAGCCCGACGCCGGCGACGACGCAGGTCATCAGCACCGGCCGCAATTGCAGCTCGCCGGTGCGCAGCACCGCCCGCATCCGGTCAAAACCCTCATCGATCAGCTGATTGTACTGCGACAGGATGATGATGCCGTCCATCACGGCGATGCCGAACAGCGCGATGAAGCCGATCGCCGCTGACACGCTGAAGGGGATGCCCGAGATCAGGAGCCCCAGCACGCCGCCGAAGATCGCCATCGGGATCACGCTCATGGCGAGCAGCGTGTCGACCATCGAACCGAAATTGAGGAACAACAGCACCGCGATCAGCGCGAGGCTGATCGGCACCACGATCGACAGCCGCTTGATGGCATCCTGCAGATTGCCGAACTCGCCGACCCACTCGACCCGCGATCCCGACGGAAGCTGGACCTGGCTCGCGACCTTTTGCTGGGCTTCCTGGATCGCGCTGCCGAGGTCGCGTTCGCGCACCGAGAATTTGATCGGCAGATAGCGTTCCTGCTGCTCGCGGTAGATGTAGGCCGCGCCCGAGATCAGGTTGATCGAGGCCACTTCGCTCAGCGGTATCTGGGTTATTCCCCCGCTCGCGCCGGCCACGCCGATCCGCAAATTATGGATCGCTTCGGCGCTTTTGCGATATTCGGGCGCCAGGCGGACGATGATCGGGAAATGCCGGTCGCTGCCGGGCTCGTAGAGATCGCCGGCGCTGTCGCCGCCGACCGCGACCTTGATGGTGGCGTTGATATCGCCCGGCGACAGGCCGTAGCGCGCGGCGCGCGCGCGATCGATATCGATCTGGATGGTGGGCTGGCCGAGCGAGGTGAACACCGCGAGGTCGGTGATGCCCTGCACCGTGGAGAGCACGGATTTGATCTTGTTGGCGGTATCGGTCAGCGCCTGCAGATCGTTGCCGTACAGCTTGATCGAGTTCTCGCCCTTGACGCCCGATACCGCCTCCGAGACGTTGTCCTGCAGATATTGCGAGAAGTTGAAGTCGACGCCGGGGAATTTGTTTTGCAGCTCCGCCAGCAGCTGGCCGGTGAGTTCTTCCTTGTCGTGGGTGCCGGGCCATTCGCCCGCCGGTTTCAGCGGCGCGAAGAACTCGGCATTGAACAGGCCGGCGGCATCGGTGCCGTCATCCGGGCGTCCATGCTGCGATACCACCGATTCCACTTCCGGGCGGGCACGGATCAGCTTGCGCATCTCGTTGACGTAAGCGTTGCCCTCCTGCAGCGAAATCGTCGGCGGCAGCGTGGCGCGAATCCACAAGTTTCCTTCCTCGAGCTTGGGCAGGAATTCGAGGCCGAGCAGGCGCGCGAACGCGATGGTCATGATCACAAGACCCGCGGCGGCGGCCATCACGATCCTGCGGTTTGCGATCGCCCAGTCCAGCACCGGCACGTAGAGCCGGTCCAGCCGCTTCACGATCCAGGTCTCGGTCTCGTCGAGATGCGCGGGCAGGATGATCGCGCTCAGCGCCGGCGTCACCGTGAAGGTCGCGAGCAGACCGCCCACCAGCGCATAGGCATAGGTCCGCGCCATCGGACCGAAGATATTGCCTTCGACGCCGCTCAGCGTGAACAGCGGCAGGAACGCGGCGATGATGATGGCGGCGGCAAAGAAGATCGAGCGCGATACGTCGGCCGCGGCCGACAGGATCGCATGGCTCTTCATTCCCATCGTGGTCTCGAAGGAGATGTGGCTGCGCTCGGCTTCCGACAGCGCCGTGGTTTGCGACAGGCGGCGGAAAATCGCTTCCACCATGATCACGGTGGCATCGACGATCAGACCGAAATCGATGGCGCCGACCGACAGCAGGTTGGCGGATTCGCCGCGCAGCACCAGGATGATCACGGCGAAAAACAGCGCGAACGGGATCGTCGCGCCGACGATCAGCGCGCTTCTGAGATCGCCGAGGAAAATCCATTGCAGCAATACGATCAGGAGCATCCCGACCACCATATTGTGCAGCACCGTGGCGGTGGTGATGTCGATCAGG
>NZ_JBAVNZ010000158.1:0-2283 GCF_049691595.1 Bradyrhizobium sp. | reverse complement strand
GTCCTATGTGGGGCTCGGCGTCAGCATGTATCCTTATATCGTGCCGCAGAGCATCACGATCTGGCAGGCGGCGTCACCCGAGAACAGCCAGCTCTTCATGCTGTTCGGCGTGGCGGTGCTGATACCGCTGATTCTCGGCTACACCGCGTGGACGTATTGGGTGTTCCGCGGCAAGGTCGGCGCCCACAGCGGCTATCATTGATGCCCGCTGGGCGAAATCCGCGTTCCTTGACGCAGCGCCTGCTGTGGTTCGCCACGCTTTGGCTCGGCGGCGTCGGTACCGTCGCCCTCATCTCCTACGGCTTGCGGCTCTGGATCGCGCCGAAATAAGGCGGCGGACGCGGCGTAGCGCCTCTTCGGCGGTGCACGGCAGGGCCTGAACAAAAAATCGCGAAAACAACCCCATGCAAAGTAGCGTGGGCCGCGCCTTGCTGCGCTGCGTCCGGGGCACGAGAAGAAAAATGGTCCTTGGTCACGGCCCAACCTAATCTCATCCCGCCCTGGCAACTTAGAATGTTCATGACATTTCAGTGACCTATCCGCCACATTCGCCTTGAACTTGCCATCAAGCGATCCCTGAGATTTGATGGTCCCAACGATTTGGCTGTCGGGCCAACAAGGAGAGCTTTGCATGACGAAATTTCGTCACCTGATCTGGACGATGATCGCAGCAGGCGGCCTGGTGCTGTCGGCCTCGCAAAGCCATGCCCAGAAGCCCGATGTCGGCGACCAGCCGGGGCTGCTGGCCGACGACAGCGTCGAACTGGATCCGGAATTCAGGAAGCAGGCGGTGCTTTACCGCACCAACGAGGCCCCGGGCACCATCATCATCGCCACTGCGGAGCGCCATCTCTATCTGGTGCAGGGCAATGGCCGCGCCATCCGCTATGGCATCGGCGTCGGCCGCGAGGGATTCCAGTGGCAGGGGCTTTTGAACATTACCCGCAAGGCGGAGTGGCCGGACTGGACGCCGCCGCCGGAGATGATCGCGCGCCAGCCCTATTTGCCGCGCTTCATGGCCGGCGGACCCGGCAACCCGCTCGGCGCCCGCGCCATGTATCTCGGCACCACCGTCTATCGCATCCACGGCACCAACCGGCCGGACACCATCGGCACCGCGGTCTCCTCCGGCTGCTTCCGGCTGGTCAATGCCGACGTGACCGACCTCTATGAGCGCGTCCCGGTCGGCACCAAGGTCATCGTCCGGCAGAAGCCGGAACTGTAACCGCGACGGCCCCCTTTCGGGGCCGCTCATTTTCCTGCCATCGATGAGAGAAAGATCATGCGCACATTCCGGGGCGGCCTGCTGATTGGGCTGGCGGTCGCAGTCGCGGTCGCGGCGATCGCGATCGCCTATGAGCGATACGACACGCGGACGCTGAAGCGCACGATCCGGCGCGGCGAGGTGCTGTGCGGCGTCAATGCCGGCCTGCCCGGCTTCTCGATCCCCGACGACAAGGGCAACTGGAGCGGCTTCGACGTCGACTTCTGCCGCGCGGTCGCGGCCGCGATCTTCGACGATCCGAACAAGACGAAATTCGTTCCGCTCGACGCCAGCGAACGCTTCAGGGAACTGCAGAGCCGCAAGGTCGACATCCTCTCGCGCAACTCGACCTGGAGCATGTCGCGCGAGACCAACTACGACCTCTACTTCCCGGCAGTCGCCTATTATGACGGCCAGGGATTCATGCTGCCGCGCGCGCGCAACATCGATTCCGCGCTCGACCTCAACAACAGCAAGGTCTGCGTGCAGGCGGCGACGACCACACAGCTCAACCTCGCGGATTATTTCCGCGCCAACAACATGAAGTACGAGGAGATGAAATTCTCCAAGCTGGACGAGGTGGTCAAGGCCTATGATTCCGGCCAGTGCAACACCTTCACCGCTGACGTCTCCCAGCTCTATGCGCTGCGGCTCAATCTTTCCAGGCCGAACGACCATGTCATCCTGCCCGACGTCGTCTCCAAGGAGCCGCTCGCCCCCGTGGTGCGGCAACGCGACGACGACTGGATGATGATCGTGAAGTGGACGCTGTATGCGATGATCAACGCCGAAGAGCTCGGCGTTACCTCGAAGAATATCGATGAGGCGCTGAAGTCCAAGAAGCCGGACGTGATGCGGCTGGTCGGCACCGAAGGCGCTTATGGCGAGGAGCTCGGCCTGACCAGGGACTGGGCCGCCCGCATCATCCGCCACATCGGCAATTACGGCGAAGTCTATGAGCGCAACGTCGGCTCGGAATCCAAGCTGAAGATTCCGCGCGGACTGAACCAGCTCTGGAG
>NZ_JBAVNZ010000157.1:0-5153 GCF_049691595.1 Bradyrhizobium sp. | reverse complement strand
CCTACACCCATACGCCGGGCAAGATCAAAAACGGCGATACTGCCGATATCGCGAACGATCATTACAACAGGTACCAGGGCGACGTCGATCTGATGCGGGGGATGGGCGTCAAGGCCTATCGCTTCTCGATCGCCTGGCCGCGAATCTTTCCCGAAGGCACCGGCCAGCCGAACCCGAAAGGGTTCGACTTCTACAGCCGCCTCGTCGACGCACTGCTGGAATCCGGCATCGAACCGTTTCCGACGCTGTTTCACTGGGATCTGCCCCAGGCGCTGCAGGACAAGGGCGGCTGGCTTTCCCGCGACACCTCAAAAGCCTTCGCCGACTACGCCGGTCACGTGGTCGGAAAATTCGGCGATCGCGTCAAACACTATTTCACGATCAACGAATTCTTCTCTATCGCCGACATCGGCCACCGTGGCGTTGAAGACGTCATCGATGGCAGGAAGATCAGAACCGAGTTCGCCCCGGGCCTCAGGCTGTCGAACGCCGAGCTGAACCAGGTCCGGCATCACACCATCCTCGCCCACGGCCTGTCCGTTCAGGCCATTCGTGCCAGCGGACATGCCGGCACCCGATGCGGGCCGGCGGACAATTTCAGCACGGCGGTGCCGGCAATCGAAACGCCGGACAATATCAGGGCCGCGGAAATGGCGACGCGCGAGATGAATGCCGGCTTTCTCACCGCCATCTTCGAGGGAAAATACACCGACCGATATCTCTCCGCTTACGGCAAGGATGCGCCGAAATTCACCGACCAGGACCTCGAGACGATTGCCGCGCCGATCGATTTCGTCGGCCTGAACGTCTACCGGCCTTCCGTCTACGTGGTGGCGTCCGACCAGGCGTCGGGATTCCGGACGATCCCGTTCAACAAGTCGCACCCGAGGATGCTCTCGACCTGGCATTTGCTCGGCCCCGAGGCGATGTATTGGGCGCCGCGGCTGGTGCATTCGCTATGGAAACTCAAGGAAATCTACATCGCCGAGAACGGCTGCGGCGCCAGCGATGCGATGTCCGAGCGCGGTATCGTCGATGATTCCGACCGCATCATGTTTCTTCGCAACAACCTCACCCATCTGCAAAGGGCAACCCGGGAAGGCATTCCCGTGAAGGGATATTTTCACTGGAGCCTGATGGACAATTTCGAATGGAGCGACGGCTATGCGACCCGGTTCGGTCTCGTCCATGTCGACTTCAAGACGCAGGCGCGGGTGCCAAAGCTCAGTGCCGGGTATTTCCGCGAAGCCGCCACCAGGAACGCGGTGGTGTGATCGTCGGCCACCGCGATGAACAATGTGATCGTTCGCAGTTGGATGCGGGAAACGAAGAAGGGTTGATGGATGATGGACTTGGAGAACTCCGGGCCCACGGCGCGGGTCGCCGTGGCGGGTCTCGGATCCATCGGTGCGAAGGTCGTGCGCGAACTCGACCGCGGAATTGAGGGATTGGTTCTCGCGGCGGTCGCGTCACAAAATCCCGACAAGCACCGCGCCTGGCTGGGCGGGCTGACGACAAAGCCCGCGGTCCTGCCGATCGAGGCGCTGGCGGAAGCCGCCGACATCGTCGTCGAATGCGCACCCGGCAAGCTCGTCAGGTCGATCGTCGCCCCGGTGGTTTCGCGCGGCAAGACCGCGATCGTGCTCAGCGTCGGCGCGCTGCTTGAAAATGAGGATCTCATTGTCCTGGCCAGGGAGAATGGCGGCCAGATCGTGGTGCCGACCGGCGCGCTGATCGGTCTCGACGCCGTGACCGCGGCGGCGGTCGGCACCATCCATTCGGTGCGGATGGTCACGCGCAAACCAGTCGAAGGCCTCGTGGGCGCGCCTCATCTCGCCGACAACAACATCGACATCGCCGGCATCGCCGAACCGCTCAGGGTATTTGAGGGCACGGCGCGCCAGGCCGCGAAGGGATTTCCGGCCAATCTCAATGTCGCGGTCGCGCTGTCACTTGCCGGTATCGGTCCCGACCGGACGCGGGTCGAGATCTGGGCTGATCCGACGATCACGCGCAACACCCACCGCATCGAGGTGGATTCCGATTCCGCGCGCTTCTCGATGTCGATCGAAAACATTCCGTCGGAAAATCCGAAAACCGGGCTCATCACCGCGCTTTCGGTCATCGCCTGTCTTCGCAAGCAGCGCGCGTCGCTCCGGATCGGGACTTGAATTGGCAACGACGTCGGGTGGTCAGGCTGCGCCAAGAAGGATCACACCCGAAGCCAGGATAAGGCAACCCAGCACTCGCCATGCGCTAACCGGCTCGCGCAGGATCAGCATTGCGAACATGGCGCCCACCATCATCGACATTTCGCGCGCAGGCGCCACGAGGCTGAGCGGAGCTCCCATCTCGATGGCGCTGAGGACAAGGATGTAGGACAGCGGCGAAAGTGCGCCGACACCCACTGCCAGCAGCCAATGGCCCTTCATCTGTTCCATCGCGCGGGCCGGGTTCGACAGGATGACCGGCGCAAGCATGAAGAAACGCAGCAGATTCGAAAACCAGTCGAGCACCACAGGATGGATGCCGAGCATCTTGACGCCGTATCCGTCGATCACGGTGTAGCTCGCGATCAGCGAGCCTGTGGCCATCCCCCAACGCACCCCATCCTGGCCGCGAGGCCGGCGAAATGCGGAGAGATCGCCTTGGGTGGAGATCAAGAAGATTCCGGCGACCACCGCAAGCAATCCGAGTATGCCCTGCGGCGAGGGCGTTTCCCGGAGAAGGATAAACGCCCCGATCGACGACAGCATCGGACCGGTTCCCCGTGCGATTGGATAAACCACCGAGAGATCCGCGACCTGATAGCCGCGTTGCAGACACAGGCTATAGGCGAGGTGGATTACAGCGCTAAAGACAAGGCAGCTGGCGACCGCCAGGCTCCAGCTGTGCGTGCTGTGCACGAGAACCCAGCCGACCCACGGCAGATAAGCGACACAGGCGACGAGATTGTAGGCGAAGACGAACGCCGCGCCGGCAGCGGCGGCGCGCTTGGAAAGCAGATTCCAGGTGGCGTGAATGAAAGCCGCGAGGATTACGAGGGAAAGCGGGAGCAGCGACATGAGACCTCCGTGCCATCAGGCGCGCGCAAGATCTCGACATCTCCTCCTCTGGGCTTTTGTCCCTCGGGTGCAGCCGCGTGCTACCGCGGTTTCCGCAACGCTCGGACCGGCGACGGCTTACGGCCATCCGGAACCCTAGTTGCCACTCAGTCGATTTAGAGAATGATATCCTTTGGATTCCGGCTCTGGTCAACTGCAAATGTCGCTCGACCCGCAAGGCAATTGCCGTTAGTTGGTCCACGAAATACGAGGATCGCTAAGTCGGGAGACGACTATGTCGGTGATCGCGACCATCGATCAGCTCGAGGCGATCTACGGCCAGCCGAATGAGGCCTCGACCGTCAAGGTCGCGGACCGCGTCACGCCGGCCTACCGCATCCTGATAGAGAAATCGCCGTTCGCGGCCCTGGCGACCTCCGGACCTGAAGGACTGGACTGCTCGCCGCGCGGCGAGCTGCCCGGCTTGGTCCGCGTTCATGACGAGAAGACGCTGATGATGCCGGATCGCCGCGGCAACAACCGCGTCGATTCGCTCCGCAACATCGTGCGTGACCCCCGCGTTGCGCTGTTGTTTCTGATTCCCGGCTCCGGCAGCACGCTGCGCCTCAACGGACGCGCGCAGGTCTCCGTCGATCCAGAGCTGCTGGCGTCGTTTGCGATCGAAGGCAAGGCGCCGCGAACGGTCGTCGTCATCACCGTAGCCGAGATTTATTTCCAGTGCGCGCGCGCCATCGTGCGGTCCGATCTCTGGAATCCGGATCGGTGGGTCGATCCCAAAAGCCTGCCGACGCCGGGCCAAATCCTCGCCGACATGAGCGATAACCGCGTCGGCGGCGAACAATACGACCGCGAATGGCCGGAACGCGCGCGGCGGACGATGTGGTGACGACGGCCAAGGGGACTCACACCGCGAGGTCGAGCAACAGCCGCGACGAGCCCCGGATCAGGACCTTGCGTCCACGCGCGGTGATGATGGGAAGGTCGTCGCGGATGGCGACAAGCCCGAGCGCGATCAGGCCTTCGACAGAAAACCGGCTCGCTTTGGGATATTTCGCGACGGGCGTACGCAACGCCTTCAGCGCTTCCCACTGGTCGTGGGTGAGGTCGTAGTCGAATTCGTCGTTCATGGCGCCTCAAGAATATCGGGAATTCTTGCGGCGCGTCTTACGAGGCGCTCGTGAAGTTCGTGCGACCGCAACGAGTCAGGATTTCGACCTGTGGCGACGCGTCGTCACATCATTGTGTCATTGGAACATTTCAATTGTTGCGAATCATTCAGCAAATCTTAACCGCGCCGCACGCTGGCGCCGCCGTCCACCGGCAGCGTCACACCGGTGATGAAGCCCGCCTCATCGGAAGCCAGAAACAGCGCGGCATTGGCGACGTCCCAGCCGGTTCCCATCTTCTGGCGCAACGGCACCTTGCTGTCGCGCTCGGCCTCGACCTCGGCACGGCTCTTGTTGAATTCGCGGGCGCGGGTGTCGACCGCCATCGGCGTGTTCATCAGCCCGGGCAGGATGACATTGGCGCGGATGCCGTATTGCGCGTTCTGATAGGCCAGCTGTTCGGTGAAGGCGATCATCGCCGACTTGGTCGCCTTGTAGGCGACGTAGGGGTAGGTCGTGATCGCAGCCATCGAGGAGATGTTGATGATGGCGCCGCTCTTTTGCTGGCGCATGATCGGGATCACGTGCCTCGCAGCGAGGATGCAGCTTTTCAGGTTGATCGCCACGCAACGGTCGAAGGCTTCTTCGGTGATGTCGAGCAGCTCGGCATCGCCGCCGGACAGGCTGACGCCGACATTGTTGTGCAGGATGTCGACGCGGCCCCAGCGATCTTTCGCATCCTCTATCATCGCCTTGAGGTCGGCATTTTTGGTGACGTCGGCCTTGAACGCCGCCGCGGTGCCGTCCTTGGCGGCGATCAGGTCGACGGTCTCCTGGGCGGAGGCCAGATTGTGATCGACGCACAACACTTTTGCGCCTTCGCGCGCAAAGGTCAGCGCGGCGGCGCGGCCGTTGCCGATGCCCTCGCCGGGGCTCTGTCCGGCGCCGACGACGATGGCGACACGATCTTTCAGGCGCATCT
>NZ_JBAVNZ010000156.1:0-11300 GCF_049691595.1 Bradyrhizobium sp. | reverse complement strand
TTCCACCCAGCTCGCGAATTCCTGGTCGCTCACCACCCGCACCGCGATCGGCATGAAGGCGTGATCCTTGCCGCACAGTTCCGAGCACTGGCCGTAGAACATGCCGGTCCTGGTGGCCTTGAACCAGGTCTCGTTGAGGCGGCCGGGGATGGCGTCGATCTTGATGCCGAAGGCCGGCACCGCGAAGGCATGGATGACATCCGCGCCGGTGGTCTGGACCCGGACCACCTTGTTGACCGGCACCACCATCTCGTTGTCGACGCCGAGCAGCCGCGGCTGCTTGTCCTGCGACATCAGCGAATCGAACTCGAACTTGCCGTGGTCCGGATAGGCATAGCTCCAGTACCACTGCTTGCCGGTCGCCTTGACGGTGAGGTCGGCCTTCGGCGTATCGAGTTGCAGGAACAGCAGCCGGAACGAGGGCACCGCGATCGCGACCAGGATCAGCACCGGAATCAGCGTCCAGGCCACTTCGACCAGGCTGTTATGCGTGGTCCGGGAGGGAACCGGATTGGCCTTGGCGTTGAACTTCACGACCACGATCACCAGCAGCGCCAGCACAAACAGCGTGATCAGGGTGATGATCCAGAGCAGCACGTTATGGAACCAGATGATGTTCTCCATCACCGGGCTCGCCGCTTGCTGCAGCGTGTATTCCCATGGCGCCGGCTGCCCGATTTCGGCTGACGCCGTGCCGCCGGCCGCCAGCGCCATGCCTGCCACCGCTATTGCCAGCAACCGCCGGCCGATCTGGCCCTTCGACATCTTCATGCCGCTCGCGCTCCCTTGATAAATCCCCAAAGCACTCCGGCCGGAAGGCTGAAAATGCCGCACGATCCGCCCTGACAAACGGCCTTCGAGCGTACTCCTCAAGAGTAACTTCTCGCGGTACTCTCGCAGTACCTCGGCCAGATCGCTAGAACGCGTCGAAATCCAGCCTCTCAAACCATAATTCGCAGGCTCTCGCAATGCAGTCTTGGTCCGCAAAGCCATGCGTCACCGGCAAATCCGCGGATGTCACATTTTCCCGTTAAATCAGGCAAAAGTCTCGCTTTTGCCGGATGACGCCGCTTGACAGGCCGATTGCCGGATGTAGGCACAAGAGGGTTGTTCCACAGGAACCTGATTCGCCCAGTAGAGGCCTGTCCCGGCGCGGGAATTGCCTGCCTTCAAGGCGCCGTCATTGCGGTATCAATCCGTGGGCGCTGCCGGCGCTGCCTGTGGAGACAGCACCGGCATGGCCGGGACAAATCAGAGGATCGACCCGGATGGGCGCTTCGAAACATCAGGCACGAGCCGTCTTTGGCCGCACGAACTGGCTGGGCGGCCTGCTGGCCGTGGCTTTCATGCTCGGCCTGACCCAGGCGGCGCGCGCGCAGGGCGCGGTGCGCTCGGTGCATGGCGACTGGCAGATCCGCTGCGACACCCCGCCGGGCGCCCAGGGCGAGCAATGCGCCCTGATCCAGAGCGTGGTCGCCGAGGACCGCTCCAACGCCGGCCTCACCGTGATCGTGCTGAAAACCGCCGACCAGAAGAGCAAGCTGATGCGGGTGGTGGCGCCGCTCGGGGTGTTGCTGCCCTCCGGACTCGGGTTGAAGCTCGACAATGTCGATGTCGGCCGCGCCGGTTTTGTCCGCTGCCTGCCCAACGGCTGCGTCGCCGAAGTGGTGATGGACGAAAAGCTGCTCGGCCAGCTCCGCGGCGCCAAGACCGCGACCTTCATCATTTTCGAGACCCCGGAAGAGGGCATCGGCTTTCCACTCAGCCTGAACGGGCTCGGCGAGGGCTACGACAAATTGCCGTAGGCTGGGTGGGTTTATTTGACTGCCAGATTCCCCGCTTTTCCTTGAGCCCTGCTGTCATCCGATATGCGCGCCCCCAAGCTGGCCTTCCGCGAAGTCGGCCCCGGTAATTGGGGCGACTTCGAGCGATTATTCGCGGCGCGGGGCGGACCGAAGAGCTGCTGGTGCATGGTCTGGCGTGCGACCAGCGCCGAAGCGAGGACGACTGACGGCAAGAGCCGCAAGCAAGCAATTCATTCGCGCGTTCGCGACGGCGTACCGATCGGCCTCCTCGGTTATCTTGCCGACGAACCTGTTGCATGGTGCTCGATCGCTCCGCGCTCGACCTATCGTCGGCTTGGCGGGCCCGACGACTCTAGCGATGCGGATAATACGGTTTGGTCGCT
Organism: Bradyrhizobium sp.; assembly: GCF_049691595.1. Taxonomy (GTDB): domain Bacteria; phylum Pseudomonadota; class Alphaproteobacteria; order Rhizobiales; family Xanthobacteraceae; genus Bradyrhizobium. Next base: position 9,112 of record NZ_JBAVNZ010000156.1, on the reverse strand, counting down.
CGCCTGCTTTTTCATCCGCCGCGATCTGCGTGGGCAAGGCGCAGGCGAACAGGCGCTCAACGCCGCCATTGTTCACGCGCGGAATAAAGGAGGAAAAGTCCTGGAAGCCTATCCGGTCGATCCCGATTCCCCAAGCTATCGTTTCATGGGCTTTGTTGGCATGTTTGAAAGAGCCGGCTTCAAGACGGTCGGACGAGCCGGCACCCGCCGCCACGTCATGCGTCTTTCGCTCGGTTGATCTGATTTCGGTAGGCGGCACCTTCGAGACCCCGGAAGAGGGGATCGGGTTTCCGCTGAGCCTGAACGGGCTCGGCGAGGGCTATGACAAGCTGCCGTGAGGGGGCAGATCAATAGATTTGAAGGCATGCTGCGTCGTCGTCATTCCCGAACGCAACGATCAGTTCGGCATGACGCCGTAGCAACGTCGAAATAGCCGCTGTCGATTGGTTTCCGCCCCGCAGCCAGATCACTTTAGGCGGCGGGCCCAGCAAGGCCGCCATTTCAGCGAAATCAACATCCTGAGACACGATCGTGAAATCACCGGCCTTGGCGTAGTCCCAAACATCGCGATCGCCAGCTTCCGATAACCCCAGGAGCCCAACGTGATTCGATTCCGGGAAATGGTCAGCGATAGACTGGCACAGCTTGAAGCTGAGATTTTGGTCCAGCAAGAGCTTCATATCGAGGCGGTGATCAGTCGCCTCTCACGGTCGGCGGCATACGCCAGGCATGCCCGGATGTCGTCCTCGGTCAACTCAGGGAAATCGTCGAGGATTTGCTGATGGGTCTGGCCAGCGGCGAGCCAACCGAGCACGTCCGCCACCGCGATCCGCATATGCCGGATACACGGACGGCCGCCGCGCTTGCCTGGCTCCATGGAAATGATGTGCTGATAGTTCATGGCGAAAGGCATAGCATCATTCTCGGATCGGCGCAGCAAAGTTTCGCCGTACTCTCGACCGTGGCGAGGCAACGCCCGCGCGGCGCCCGAAGCGGGTCTTCTCATGCGCGCGATCGCCCCGCTCGGCCTGTTCAGCCCTCGGGGCCCGGCCAGAAACTCGACGGTGTCGATGTCGGCCGCTGCCTGCCCAACGGCTGCGTCGCCGAAGTCGTGATGGACGAAAAGCTGCTCGGCCAGCTCCGCGGCGCCAAGACCGCGACCTTCATCATTTTCGAGACCCTGGAAGAGGGTATCGGCTTTCCGCTCAGCCTGAACGGGCTCGGCGAGGGCTATGACAAGCTGCCGCAGGATAACCGGGCTGCGTCATCGTGACCCTGGGAAGACCTCCCTTTTGATGCGGAGATGACTATCTTCAATCATCGTCGGTTCCAGCCAAGCCAACGGGTCCGGTCTCTGACCGGCCCGATGACAAGGCTCCGGCGAGCCGCGACTGAGCCACAAGTCACAGTTTTGTCAGACGACCGCTCCGCCGGTCCTTGCTCAAATCAAGTGGTCCTGTGATATAGCTCGTCGCCTTCGCGGGGATGACGACAACAATCGCGTCGGAGACTTCATGACCAATCTCGCCACCACCTCGCTTCTCGACCGCGCCAATCTCGATCGCGATGCCGTCCGCCGCGAGGTCGCGCGGGGGCTTGCAGGCGCCGACGACGGCGAGCTGTTCCTCGAATATGGCCAGACCGAAGCGCTGGTGTTCGACAATGGAAGGCTGAAGCAGGCGACCTATGACACCTCGCAGGGTTTTGGCCTGCGCGCGGTCAAGGACGACGCGGTCGGCTACGCGCATTCCTCCGAAGTTTCGCTGCCGGCACTGATCCGCGCGGCGGATGCCGTGCACGCGGTGCGCGGCGGTTATTCGGGCTCGTTCGCGGCGGCGCCGGCGCACACCAATGCAAGACTCTATGGCGACGACAATCCGCTGGAGGCGCCGGGTTTTGAAAGCAAGGTCAAACTGCTCGCCGAGATCGACGCCTATGTCCGCGACAAGGACCCGCGGGTGCGGCAGGTCACCGCCAGCCTCACCGCCACCTGGCAGGTGGTCGAGATCGTCCGCCCCGACGGCGAAAGCTATCGCGACATCCGCCCGCTGGTGCGCGTCAATATTTCAGTGGTCGCAGGGCAAGGCGACCGCCAGGAAAGCGGTAGCAAGGGCTATGGCGGCCGCGAGAACTATGCGCGCTTCATCGAGACCAGAGCGTGGCGCGAGGCCGCCGACGGCGCGATCCGCGAGGCGCTGGTCAATCTTGAATCGGTCCCCGCGCCGGCCGGCGAAATGGATGTCGTGCTGGGCGCCGGCTGGCCCGGCGTGATGCTGCATGAGGCGGTCGGCCATGGGCTGGAAGGCGATTTCAACCGCAAGCAGACCTCGGCTTTCGCCGGCCTGATGGGCAAGCAGGTCGCGGCCAGGGGCGTCACCGTGGTGGATGACGGCACCATGGCCTCGCGCCGCGGCTCGCTGTCGATCGACGACGAGGGCACGCCGACCAACCGCACCGTGCTGATCGAGGACGGCATTCTGGTCGGTTACATGCAGGACCGCCAGAACGCCCGGCTGATGAACATGAAGCCGACCGGCAACGGCCGCCGCCAGAGCTACGCGCATGTGCCGATGCCGCGCATGACCAACACCTATATGCTGGCAGGTCAGCGCGATCCCGCGGAAATCCTCGCCTCGGTGAAGAACGGCATCTATGCCGCGAATTTCGGCGGCGGCCAGGTCGACATCACCTCCGGCAAATACGTGTTCCAGTGCACCGAGGCCTACAGAATCGAGAACGGCAAGGTCGGCGCGCCGCTGAAGGGCGCGATGCTGATCGGCAACGGGCCGACCGACCTGCACAGAATCACCATGGTCGGCAACGATCTGGCGCTGGATACCGGTATCGGCACCTGCGGCAAGAACGGCCAGGGCGTGCCGGTCGGCGTCGGCCAGCCGACGCTGCGGATGGAGCGCATTACCGTCGGAGGTACGGGCCAGTGAGCACCGCGAGCGAACCGTCACTTTTCAAGACCACGGGCTGGCGCGCCCAGACCGTCAGCTTCGCCGCGGTCCTGCTGGCCGTTTTCCTCGCCAAGGGCGCCATTGCCGAACCCTTTTACGTGCCGTCAGGCTCGATGGAGCCGACCTTGATGATCGGCGACGCGCTGCTGGCGTCGAAATATCCTTACGGTTATGGCGCCGCCTCGCTGCCGATCCAGATCACGCTGCCCGAGACCGGCCGCCTGTTCGGCGATACGCCGAAACGCGGCGACGTCGTGGTGTTCCGCTGGCCCGGCGACCGCTCGCAGGCCTGGGTCAAGCGCGTAGTGGGACTGCCCGGCGACCGCATCCAGATGCGGCATGGCCAGCTCTTCATCAACGACCGTGCCGCCGCCCTGAAACCCGACGGCATGGGTCAGGCGGAAGACGATCGCGGCGGCGGCGAACCGGCCTATCGCTTCATCGAGACGCTGCCGAACGGCGTGACGCACGCGATTTTCAAGATGCGCGACAATGGCCGGCTCGACGACACGCCGGAAGTGACGGTGCCGCCGGGCAAACTGTTCGTGCTGGGCGACAATCGCGACAACTCCGCCGACAGCCGCGTCGCGGTGCGCGACGGCGGCGTCGGGCTGTTGCCGATCGACAATCTGGTCGGCCGCGCCGATGCCGTGGTCGGATCCTGGGACATGGGCATGCGCAGCCAGCCGGTCTGGACCTGGCCGTCCGGCTTTCGCCTCGCGCGGTTTTTTACTTCGGTGCGGTGACGCCGAAATCGTAGCATTCGTGGGTAAAGCGCACACGTCCGCCGTAGCTCAACGAGCGAAGGCGGAAGCGTGCCCACCAATCAGGATAACGCCCGGATAGACGGTGGGTACGGCGCGGATGCGCCTTTGCCCCATGGAATCTACGGATTCGCATGAACCAGCACGAATTCCTAACCGCCACGCTGCGCAATCCCGCCAACCAAATCATTGCCGATACGTTGCTCCGGCTGGCGCTGCCGGATGCGTGGATCGTCTCGGGCTGCCTGGTGCAGACCGCGTGGAACGTGTTGACCGGGCGCGCGGTCGATTATGGCATCAACGACTACGATGTCTTCTATTTCGACCCCGATACCTCATGGTCGGCCGAGGACGCCGTGATCCGGCAATTGCAGAACCGGCTGGGACATCTCGGCGTCGCGATCGAGACGCGCAATCAGGCGCGCGTCCATTTGTGGTATCCGCAAAAGCACGGCCTGCCCTACCCGCCGCTGCGCCGTTCGACCGAAGGCATCGACCGCTTCCTGACCAAAAATACCCAGGTCGGAATCCGCCGCACGAGGGACGGCCACGATGTCTACGCGCCGAACGGATTCGACGACATCGCCGGCATGGTCGTGCGGCCCAATCCCGGCCCCAATTTTTCGGCGGCCAATTACGCGGCGAAGGCCGCGCGATGGAAGGCGCTGTGGCCGGAAATCACGGTGCTCGCCACCGACGACACCACGGCCTGCCGCGCCCGCTAGAACGACGTCGTCAACGTCGTCAGCCATTGCGGCGAGGCTTCGACCAACACGGCCTCGATTTTCTTGTCGGCGCCGCTGACGATCGCCGCGCCGATCACGATGAAGGCCGCGCCGAGCAGGCCCTTGCCGAGCGCTCCCGCCGACATCAGGCGCGAACGGAGGCGCATCAGCGTCGCCCGCGACAACAATCCCAGCAAGATCAGCGGCAGCCCGGCGCCGATGCCGAACACGGCCATTGTCAGCGCGACCCGCGGCAGGTCGCGTCCCTGCGAGGCGAGCAGCGACGCCGCGCCGAGCGTCGGCCCGACGCAGGGCGACCACACCGCGCCAAGCAACAGCCCGATCGCGAACTGGCCCGCAAGGCCGGAGGAAGCGATGCCGCCGAAGCGCCGATCGGCCCAGGCGGAAACCGGTCCGCCCGCCACCGCGAGCCGCGCCTGCCACGACGGCACGATCAGGATCATGCCCAGCACGATCATGATCGCCGCCGCCGCGACACGAAAGAAGCCGGCATCGATGCCGAGCCCGAATCCGGCTACCGCCAGCAACAGGCCGAGGCTGGTGAACGACAGGGCCAGGCCCGCCGCCAGCGCGAGCGCGCCGAGCCGATGCGCGGCGACGGCTGCGCCGAGCACGATCGGCAGCAGCGGCAGCACGCAGGGCGACAGGATCGAGAGCAATCCTGCCGCAAAGGCCAGTGCGAGCGCGCCCACCGGACCGGCTTAAAGGCTCTTGTCGAGCAGCGCTGATATCGAGGCCTGCTGGGTGTCGCCGACCGAACGGCCGCGCTCGATCGCCCCCTTGAACACGATCAGGGTTGACTGCATCTGCGCCCCGAATTCCCTGACCACCGGCTGCATCGCGTCGAAATCGACACGGAAGATCTTCAGATCCTTGAATTTCGGATCCGCCGTCAGCTGGTCGAGGATCGGAGCCTGCGCCTTGCAGGTGGGACACCAGTCGGCATGGATTTCGACCAGAATCGGGCTTCCCGCCGCCTGGGCCGCCTTGAACGCCTCCGGCGAAAACGGAACGGCGGCATCGGCCGATGCGGGCCGGGACAGGCCAACGACCAAAAGCGCCGCCGCGATCGTGGCGCCGGCAAACAATCTCCGCGACATGGTCATTTCAGTCATCTCGATCTCCCTGATGATGCGCTGCCAGGGTCACTCAATCGGGCCAAATCCTTCCGGCGCGCAGGTCAGTTACGCGGCGGCGCCGGCAAACGTTACCTCACGACGCCTGAGATAAACCCGGCCTTGCGGCGCGGCGGCTTGATCTCTTTCTTCAAATAGCAATGCGCGTTCCTGCCGGCATAGCCGGGCCGCGCATAGGTCCAGGCCCGGCACTTATTGTCGGCGGCGCAGGCCGCCTTGCAGGCATCCTCGCCATCGCTGCTGTTGAGCTCGAAATTCCGGTAATCGCCGCCGAAGCGGTCGATCGAGGTTTCGACCGCGTTATTTCTCGGTTCCACCACGCCGGCGCCGCGGACGCCGGAAACGCAGCAATTGTCAGCGACGCGCGCCGGCACATTGCTCTTGAGCCAGCAGACCGCGCCGCGCGTGGTGTCGGTGGGATAGTTGAAGCTCCACGCCTGGCAGCGGCGGTCGCGCTCGCAGACCAGCGCACAGTCCGCCGGATCCCCCGAGGTGACCGGCGAATTCTGGTAGTCGCCGCCGGGACGGTCGAAATTGACCTGCGCCAGCGCCGGTCGCGTGGTCATGACGGCCGCCAGGCAAGCGAACGCCACCATACACGCCCTGAGCAGGCGGCCTGTCTCCATGTTCGATTGCTTCCGACTGGACTTGGACCCGCATATTCCGCAGGCCGTCATTTGAGCGCCATCAACCTGTACGGCGGATGAACGGCGCAGAAACCATCCAACAGACTGACCTAGAAAGCATATTCATCGTAGGCCGGTTCCACGGAGCCCTGCCAGCGGCCGTGGAATTTCTCCAGCATCTCCTCGGCGGGGGTGAACCCACGGTCGATAATCCGCTGCAACGGCTCGAGATGACGGGTCTCGTCCCGGCCGATGTAATCGACGCGGCCGCGCCGCCGCAGCCCCGAATGCGACAGCGCCACGCATTCCCTGGCGATTTCGAGCAGATGGCGATCCCTGATCCTGGCCTTGAATCCCAGACGCGGCACGTCGTCGCGCAGCGCCTGGCGCTCCCCGGCGCCCCAGTCCTTGACGAGCTCCCAGGCGGCATCCAGGCTGGTGTCGTCGTAGAGCAACCCGACCCAGAACGCCGGCAGCGCCGGCAGCCGTCCCCACGGCACGCCGTCGGCGCCGCGCATTTCCAGGTAGCGCTTCAGCCGCACTTCGGGGAAAATCGTCGAGAGGTGATTGGCCCAGTCCGACAGCGTCGGGCGCTCGCCGGGGAAGGCGGAATTCCGGCCAGCGAAGAAGTCGCGAAACGACGAGCCGGCGACATCGATATAGGCGTCGCCGCGCTTGACGAAATACATTGGCACATCCAGCGCGTAATCGACCCAGCGCTCGAACCCCATGCCGTCCTCGAACGCCCAGGGAATCATGCCGGAGCGCGCGCTGTCGGTCTCGCGCCAGATCTCGGAGCGGAACGACAAATAGCCGTTGGGCCTGCCTTCGGTGAACGGCGAATTGGCGAACAAGGCGGTGGCCACCGGCTGCAGCGCCACCGACACCCGGAGCTTCTTGACCATGTCGGCTTCCGAGGAGAAGTCGAGATTGGTCTGCACCGTGCAGGTCCGGTACATCATGTCGAGGCCGTATTGGCCGACCTTCGGCATATAATTGGTCATGATCTTGTAGCGGCCCTTGGGCATCACGGGAATCTGCGCCCGCGACCAGGACGGCGTCATGCCGAGCCCGAGGAAGCCGATCCCCAGGGGGGTCGCGATCTCGCGCACCTGCGCCAGATGCGCCGTCAGCTCGGACTGGGTCTGGTGCACGGTCTCGACCGGCGCGCCCGACAATTCGAATTGCCCGCCGGGCTCCAGCGAAATCGCGCCGCCGCCGGTGACGTCATAGAGCCCGATGATGTTGCCGCACTCCATGATCGGCTCCCAGCCGAGCAGAAGCTGCATGCCTTCCAGCAGCGCGCCGATGCCCCGCGCGCCCTGATAGGGAACCGGATGATGGCCCTGAAGCGTGAACGGGGTTTTCTCGTGCTCGGTGCCGATGCGGAATTCGGTCGGAGGCTTCACGCCCGCTTCCAGCCACGCGACCAGTTCATCGCGCGATTGCAGCGGCGTCATGTCGATCTGGTCACGCGCCATACGAATTCCGGATCAAAGGCGCTTCGATCGAATGCGCGCGGTGGCGGGGGCATCCGCGAACCTGATAGCCCGCGGATGGAGGGGGCGAAAATATCATCGGGTGGGCACGCCATCTTTCGCGGCGGCCGCCCTGGCCTCCGCGCAGGAACAGCCCAGCCGGTCGAGCAGACCGCAGAGCTTGCTGGCGTCGGCGTCGGACAATTTGGAGCCGACGTGCTTTTCGATCGCCGCCGAATAGGCGCTCCACATCCTCTTCTGCAGCTCGCGTCCCGCTTCGGTGATCTCGACGAACTGGCCGCGCTTGTCGATCTTGCATTCGCGCCGCGCCGCCAGTCCCTCGTCGACCAGCCGGTCGATCAGCCGCGACGTCGAGTATTGCGGGATCAGCATCTGCTTCTCCAGCTCCACCGGGCGCATTTCGCCCGACGGCGCGCGCGACAATTCGAGCAGCGCGTCATACCAGGCGAGCGGCGGGAAGCCGGCCTTTTTCAGATCCTGCTCCACGGCATCGAGCACCCGGCTCTGCACCCGCATCAGGCGGATCCAGGCCGCGGTCGCCTCGGTCGATGGTCTGCGTTTCATGGTCCGGTCCGTTGCGGTCACAGATCAGTGTACCGCACTAAATGCAGCTGCATCAATCTTGACTATTTCATGCAGACGCATTTAGTCGCTATGCCGCCCAGCATCAATCGTTCCAAGGGAAGGAAAATTCCGATGAAATTGTACTATTCGCCCGGTGCGTGCTCGCTCTCCCCCCATATCGCGCTTCTGGAGGCCGGTCTGCCCTACGATCTGGTCAAGGTCGACCTCAAGGCCAAGAAGCTCGAGAATGGCGACGATTATCTGAAAGTGAACCCGAAAGGCCAGGTGCCGGCGCTGGCGCTGGACTCAGGCGAACTGGTCACCGAAGGCCCGGTCATCGTGCAGATGATCGCCGACCAGGCCGCGGGCAAGAAGCTCGCGCCCGCCCGTGACAGCGCCGAGCGCTACAAATTGCTGGAGTGGCTCAACTACATCGGCACGGAATTGCACAAGAATTTTGGCCCGATGTTCTCACCGGCGCTGGCCGATGACGCCAAGGCGTTCTTCAAGGATCGGGTGATGGCCAAGTTCAGATATGTCGACGGCGCGCTTGCCGGCCACGATTATCTGATGGGCAAGCAGTTCACCGTCGCCGATGGCTATCTGTTCACGATGCTGTCCTGGGCCGAGCGGATGAAGTTCGACCTCGCCGCGATGCCGAACCTGCTCGCCTACAAGGCCCGCGTCGCCGCCCGCCCCAAGGTGCAGGAAGCGCTGACCAGGGAAGGCCTGATGAAGGCGGCGTGAGGATTGGCGGACGATGAAGGAAGGGCCGGATCGATGATCCGGCCCATTTTTTCGTCATTGCGAGCGC
>NZ_JBAVNZ010000155.1:0-2420 GCF_049691595.1 Bradyrhizobium sp. | reverse complement strand
ATGGATTGCTTCGCGTCGCTCGCAATGACGTGTCGCTGACGTGGGATCGCCTTCTCGCAGCGCGATGCGCCCGAGGCTTGCCGGAAATTTCCGCCCTTTGAAAACGAGGGCGTGGGGAATGCCGGGTGCCCAATGCACCCGCGGCTCAAGTGGAAGCAGCCGCCTGCGGCTCTTCGGCATATTTGTGCGAAAGCCACGACGAGATCGTCGCCGGCACAAACCCGACGAGCCCGTACAGAACGAACTGCACCACGCCGGAGTCCGGCCCGCGCGAGCCATACAGCAATTCGGCCGCCACGAACCCGACCGCCCCCATGATCAGCATCCGCACCGCCGGACTGAGCTTCCTGATATGGAGCAGGATGTCATCGACCGCGCCGATCATCAGCGCCGGCACGATGCCGAACAGATAGCTGTATTGCAGCGTCCTGGCGAAGGTCCAGAAAAACTTTCCGACCTCCGACCAGTCGGTCTCGGTCCAGTATCCTGATGTCACCGTGGTCGCAAACAGCAGCAGCAGGCCGCCGATGAAGGGGCTGACTGCAGCGAAGATCAGATAGCGTTTCATGGCCGTTCTCCACACCTTTTGCATCATAGCAGTTCCGCGCCAGCTTCAGGAAGATCACACCTGCTTTGGCGCGATCCTGTCCGCCGGGCTTGTTTGGCTCACCCGCTTGAAAATGGTAAGTTAGTAAGTTAACTTACCTGTATGAACCGTGTTTCCCGTCAGACAGCCGCGTTTTCGAAAGTGTCGGTCAAGAGCCAGACCGTGATCCCGCGTGAGGTTCGTGAGAAACTGAAGCTGAAACCCGGAGATACCTTGCGCTATCGTGTGACCGATGATGGCATCCTGCTCGACAAGGCGAACGAGGCGGTCGATGACCCGTTCGCGGCGTTTTCGGAATGGACGTCCGAGGCCGACGAGAAGGCCTATGACGGATTATAGTCACTGGCTCCGCCCGTTGCGGTTCCGGGTATCCTGATGGTCCGTTCCGCATCCACAAGGGCCGCGGTGAGCAGGCGAACGACTCATTCCCGCAGTCCTGTTCCGCAACGAAGCAGGCAACAAGTTCGGATCGATGCATTCGACGTTGTCGTCGTGCCGTTTCCCTATGCCGACCGCCTCGCCGAAAAACGCCGCCCGGCGCTGGTCATTTCCAGCCGGCGGCTGGCGCCGTTCGGATTGATCTGGGTCGCGATGATCACGAGTGCCGACAACGCACCCTGGCCCTGCGACGTGATCATTGCCGATCTGACGCGCGCCGGGCTACCGGCGCCATCCGTGGTGCGTACCGCGAAGATTGCCTGTATCGAACCGGGACGGATCGAACGCCGCGCCGGACGACTAGACAAGGTGACGGCGAAAGCTGTGGCTCAGAAACTCAATGGATTTTTGGGGAACCCGTGACCACTGCCCGCCGCCCGCCTACTCCCCCCATGTCGCGAACGCGTCGTTGAACGCGCGCTCGCCTGGCGCGCCTTTTTCGATGGCGATGATGGCGCGGCGCTGGTTGGTGTAGACCAGGGGCACGTCGAACCAGGAGCGCTCCTTCAGGAGTTGCAGATTGCGCGCGCGGTCGGCATCGACATTCGACAGGCCGACCAGGAAGAAGCCGTCGGTGACCCTGACCGCAAGGCCCGCGAGCGGGGTGCCGCGCGACTGCTCGTTGGATTTCATCAGGATGCCCGGCACGTTGCCGACGCCGCCGCCCGAAAAATCCTGTGGCAGGATGAAGGTCAGCTCCGCGGTGTGGCTCGCCGGCAGCGAGGAGTCGGTGTTGCGGCGAAACGACATCGTCATCTTGAACTTGCGGTCGGGGATTTCGATGTCGGCGCGAACGGCGAAATCGGGCTTCTGCGCCGCGACCTGCTTGATCGGTTCGATGCGCCAGATCACCGAGCCGACATATTGCTTGCCCTTGGGATCGGACGGATCCTCGTCATAAAGCACCACCCGCTGCGCCACCGGCGCGACCTGCTCGGGCGACGACGGCTGGCCGACGCGATCGGCGATCTTCGGCTTGGTCGCCGGCGCGGAACTGTCCCTCGGCGCTTCCGCCGTGCCCGGCTGGGACTTGAACAGGCCGCCGACCCCGGTCAAGACCGACTTGCCCCAGAGGATTCCGGCACCGACCAGGATCAGGACAATACCGACTGCGATCGCGCTCTTGAACGGAAACACCGCGCCGCCACGCGCGCGCTGCCTCGGTTCGCGGTCTCCGCTCTGCCCGATGCGCGCGCGCTGCTGTGGCGGCGCCAGACCGGGCGGCCCGTAGCGGTCGGCCTCCTCGATCGATTCGTCGTAGGCATAGGGTGAATCGGGATCGGCGCCGCGGTTCTCCATGCTCGGCTCGAGCCGGTCGAATTCCGGCGAGGGCGACGGCACGTTGGCATAGGTCTTTCGCGCGGCGCGACTGGCC
>NZ_JBAVNZ010000154.1:0-23160 GCF_049691595.1 Bradyrhizobium sp. | reverse complement strand
GGATGAACACCGCGGCGACGGTCAGAATCGGCACCATGAACAGCGACACGCTGGCGCCAAGCGGAATGTCGCCGCCCTGGATTCCGACGCGGAACGCCCAGGTAGCAAAAACATGGGTCTTGTCGATCGGACCGCCGGCGGTGAGCACCCGCACGATATCGAAGTTCGCGAATGTGACGATAAGCGAGAACAGCGCAGTGATGGCGATGATATTGCGCATCATCGGCAGCGTCACATACCAGATGCGCTGCCACCAGTTGGCGCCATCGATGGCTGCCGCTTCATAGAGCTGCTCGGGCACCGATTTCAGTGCTGCCAGATACATGATCATGAAGAACGGCGCGCCGTACCAGATGTTGACCAGGATGACCGAGAAGCGGGCCCAGCCGGCATCGCCGGTCCACGGGATCGGTCCGATCCCGAAAAACGAAAGCGTATAGTTGAAGGCGCTGTAGGACGGATCGAACAGCCAGAGCCACGCCAGCGTGCTCATCGCGGGGGGAATGACCCACGGCACCAGCAGCATGCCGCGCCATTTGCGCTGGCCTTTGGCCGGAACGTTGTGAACAAAATGGGCAACGATGAAGCCGATCAGCGCCTTGAAGACCACGGCCGAGATGGCGAATATGCAGGACTGCTTCACCACCAGCCAGAAGGTTTCGCGTCTGAACAGAAACTCGAAATTGCCGAAGCCTACAAACTTCTGCATCGACTTGTTGAGCGTCGCCAGATGCAGCGAATAGAACGCCGGATAGAGAACCAGAAGGCCGATGAGAATGATCAGCGGCAGCGTCATCAGGAACGCCGAGGTCGACTTGCGCTTGAGCGTGTTCCGCAAGCTCGGGCGCTTGCGCGCCGATCGCGCTGCGCCGACGCTGTTCGGCTGAAATGCGACATCAACCATGATGCATCTTCCTCGCGCGTTTCAATTCACAGAACCAAAAATTCTCTGGGTCAAGCCGGCACGACGTCTGCTTACGTTCCTGTTGTCGTGAAGCGAATATGCTGCGGCGGCCCGCTACCAAACGGGCCGTCGCAGCAAGTTCATTTCTCAGCTTCGCATAAAGCCTTCGAGTTCGCCTTCCGCCCAGGCCAGCGTCTTCTCCATCGGTTCACCCTGGTAAAAACGCACGCACATCTTGGTCAGGGTCGCCTGGGTGTAGATTTGCTGGGCGATTTTCGGTGGTGCCGGCGAGGCCGCGATCGAGAGAGTCTGATGGTTGTGAGGATTCGGGTAATGGTAGAGCGTGCCCTTCGGCGGACCTTCTTCTGCCCATGTCTTCAGGGTCGTGAGCTTCTCGAACGCCGGCAAGTCATAGCCGCCGCTCGCCGCCACCAGTTTCTCGACCGAAGCCGGTTGCGACAGGTGCGTCAGCAAACTCTTGGCAGCCTCCTTGTTTTTCGAGAAGCTCCAGATGCCCCAGAAGAAAGGCAGGAACGGCGCGAACCGTCCCTTGGGCCCGACCGGGAAGCCATGGGTCCAGCATTGCTCGGCGACCTGCGGTGCATCGCGTTTGGCGACCGCCCAGGCGCTCGGCGGGTTCATGATTAGCGCACCGCGCCCCGACACCAGCCACTTGTTGTTGGAGGCATCGTCCCAGGCCGGCGCGTCCGGCGGCAGGAATGCCATCAGCTTCTTGTAGTATTCGAGCGCCTGCCGCACGTTGTCGTTCTTAACGACGACATTGCCCTTGGCATCGACGACCTGGGCCCCGAAAGCCAGGAAGAAGGCGCCGGCGGTATCGACGGAGTCACTGGTTTCACCGAGCCCGATGCCGAACGGAACGCCGCCCTTGTGACAGGCCTCGGCCGCCTTGAGGAAAGTGTCCGTAGTCCAGCCGTCGGCCTTGGGCGGCGAACCGGCCGGATACATCTCCTGGACGTCGATCCCGGCGTGTTTTTTCATCAGGTCAATGCGCGAGCAGGGTCCCTTGATCTGGCTGCCGATACAGGCGGGCACACCGAGCCACTTGTCTCCGGCCTTGCCGAGATATTTGACCGTGCCGTTGACTTCGCCGTTCAGCTTGATGAGCGGCTCGACCACATCGTTCATGGGTTCCAGTTTTTCGGCATGCGCGTGCGGCAACCACGTCGCCATTGCCAAAATGTCATGTCCGGATTTCGTCTGGGCTTCGGCCTCAGTGGTCAGGAGCAATTTGTTGCCCTGGCTCGTGATGTAGTCGATCGAAACCTCGACCTTCTCCTTCGCAGCCCACTCGTTGACCAGATCGGTTGAGGCCTTGTTGGCGCCGGGCACCCAGTGGTCCCAAAAGCCCATGGTGAGCTTGCCGGCAGCATAGGCGCCGCGGACATAGGGCGCTGATATCAGCGCCGCCGACGACAGCGCGGTGGCGGCAACGAATTGTCTTCGAGAAAGCTTCTTCCGTGACATGGCATTCCTCCCTGATGGGCCAATCGGATACGAAGAGAAATCTCGTTGTTGTTGTTCTGCTCGCGGCGGTTCGGGCGTCGCGGAGATTTCGTTGCCGGCAATCAGAGCAGAATTGCCGGCGTCTGTCGAGAAATCAGGTGCTTGCGGCGCCAGAACTAATATTGTGTGCAAATTGCAGGCAGCCGCCGTCCTTATCGCTCTGGTTGCGAGGCGCGCGCCGCGGCGGCCTAACGATGCTGCGCCGCACACCAGCCAAATCCCCGATCATCGACTTGAATCGGGCGGCAGGTAGACTTGCCGTCGGCGGAAACGATAGAATCCGTAGTCGGCGGCGGCGTTCCTTCGCACCCGTTCCAAGCCGTCCGGAAATCGACCAGGGAGACCTGTTTATGACCAGCCCGGTATCGACGCTGCGCGCGCAGTGGAAACTGTGCCTCGTGCTTGGGGTGAGCGCCATCATGCTTTTCAACGCGCCACGGATGGTCGACGCGCAGGGACTGGTCCAGGGCGTTGAAAAAGGCGCCCGCGAAGGCAGCAAGGCGGCCGGGCCGGTCGGCGGCGTGCTGGGCGGCGCGATCGGCGGTGTCGTCGGCGTGGTTACCGGGGTCACCGGCGTGCTTACCGGCGGCAAGAATGAGCAACCGGCGACCGCAGCCGGCGACAAGCCGGGCGGATCGGTCAAAAATGCCAAGGCCGCGAAAGTCGCGAAGGGGAAGGGCGCCAGGCCGCCCGCCGTGCTGACCCAGAACGGCGCCCGGCAGCTCACGGCCGAACAGATCGTCGCCAGCAGCGACGCCAATATCGAGCGCATCAAGAAAGAATTGAACCTGACGCCCGAGCAGGAGAAGAACTGGGCCGGATTCAACAGCGCGATGCATTATCTCGGCCACAATGGCGCCGATCGCCTCAATTTGCGTATCGCGCGCGCCAAGCGCGATCCGCCGGACGACATTGTCGAGCAGATGCGCAACGAAGCCCAATTCCTCAACGACCGCGCGGTCGACCAGCGCAACGTCGCCGATGCCGCCGAGCCACTCTATGCGAGCCTGGACGACAAGCAAAAACAGATCTTCATCGAGGAAATGGTGCGTCTCAGCCACGCGCGCGGGCTGGACTAGGGCCGGTTGGCTCGGATCACATCAGAACCCGGCTCCAGCCTCTTGTTTTGATGCGGTTTCTTGACGCGAACCGGACCCGTGTCGCCTCAAAAGGCGACCGCGCGCGCAGTGTCCTCCGGGCGAATAGCCGGGCACGCATGCCCTGGGGTAGGTTGAAGGCGCGGCACCCGGCTATCCTGCCGCAGCGGCGCGGCACGCCAATTCGTCATGCAATGTTGAAGAAACCCTGACGGATTCGCGCCGGAGTAATGGCGTACTCGCGGCCTTGTCGGGGAAGTAGTGGCACATCGCCTTTACCGCTGACGGTTGCCGCCATCAACGGGCGCGGCCAGCGCCGGGCTGGCCGGGACGCGATGAGAGGGTGTGGGAAACCTACGCCTTCGGGAAATTCAATTCCACGCCGACGCCATCGGGATCGTAGAGAAAGAATTGCGTGTCGCCGGTACGCGGCACGATGCTTTCGCGGAATTTCACGCCGCTGGCCTGCAGACGCTTGCGCATGCCTTCGACATCGGTTGCGGCGAAGGCGATATGGTCGAGACGGCCGGTGTCGTCATATTTCTTCTCGGTGCCGCGCACCACGATGCCCTCGCGCGGCTTGCGCGTGCCCATCAGATGCACGGTAGCTGTGCCGCCCGAATAGAGCCAGTAGCCGGGAAAATCGAGCGGCGGGCGCTCGCCATTCTCCAGTCCCAGCACGTCGCAATAGAAATCCTTGGTGCGCTCGAGATCGGAGGGTTCGATGGTGTAGTGCTGCAGTCCGCCAAGTCCCATGGTTGTTCTCCCAAATAAGCAAAAGAGTTAGACGAAGGTGAGATCCGCTTCGGCGCCCATCATCCAGGCGCCGACGGTTTCAAAATGGCTGAGCCGGCCCTGCAATTGCTGGGTCACGGTGTGGATGTCGCGGAAGCGTCGCTCCAGCGGATGGCCGTCGAAGATCGCCGTGGCGCCGGCGGCATGATAGGCGAAATCGACCGCTTCGCGCGCCTTGTGGATAGCGTGGGTGGCAGCCATGCGAATGACGACGCGCTGCTCGACCGTGATGGAAGTGCCGGCGACGAGATCCTTCCAGATATCGGCCATCGACTGCAACAGGAAACCGCGTGCCGCGCGCAGATTGACCTCGGCCTGGGCAAGCCCGGACTGCACCACCGCGTTGTCGCGCAGCGGGGACTTCATGCCGCGCGGCACCTTGTTGCGCGCCACATCGACGAAATTGTCGAGCGCCCCGCGCGCGATGCCGCAGGCGACGCCGGCAAAGCCTACCTGGTAGCAGGTGCCGGCTCCCATCCGGTAGAGCGGACCCTGCTCGCGGCGCTCGCAGTCGAATTCGCGGGTGATCGAATGATCCGACCGGACGAAGAAATCGTTCAACGCGAACTGGTCGCTGGCGGTGCCGCGCAGCCCGACCGTGTTCCAGATGTCGGTCCAGCAGACGTCCTCGGTGCGCACCAGCATGGTGCGCTCCGCCTGTTCGCCATTGGCGTCGCGTTTCGGCGAGCCGTCAGCGGCATAGATCGGGCAATGCGCGCCGAGCCAGGTCGCATGCCGGCCGCCCGAGGCAAACGACCAGACACCGGAGACCCGGTAGCCACCCTCGCATTCGACCGCCGTGACCCCGGGACCGGGACCCCAGGCCAGTACCGCGTCCGGATCGCTGAAGATCGCATGCGCCACCGGCAGGTCGAGATAGGCCGCCGACATCGCGCAGCCGCCGGCCTGGCTCAGGCACCATGCGGTCGAGGCATCCGCCTTGGCGATGGTTTCGATGACATGGAAGAAGGTGACGGGATCGGTTTCGATCCCGTCGGAGGAGCGCGGCAGCAGCAGGCGGAACAGCCGCGCCTCGTGAAGCTTTTTGAGCAACGCCGGCGGCAGCCGGCGCGTCGCCTCGATCTCGTTCGAGGCCGCCGCCACGTCGGGACGGACAGCCTCGGCGCGGGCGATCACAGCCTGATCGCCCGCAAGTTCGCCAGAGGTCGATATCATCGTATCCAATGCTACGCTCGCCGGGCCGCGGCGGTGGCTGCGGCCAGATCAGACTCCGCAATCAGCTCCTTGTCGATCTGCTCGATCGATTTGCCGCGGGTTTCGATGCCGAGGAAATAATACACCGCGCCTGCCATCAGGAACCAGCAGCCGAGATAGACGAAAGCGGTCGGGATCTGCGTCAGCGGCACGTCGGGCTTGAGGTAGTTGCTCGAGCCGACGATCAAGGCGAGGCCCACCGGCCCGATGATCTTGCCGATGCCGCCAAAACCATAGGCCGAGCCCATGCCAGTGGTCCTCAAGTGCGACGGCCAGACCTCTGCCGCATAGGGCCCGACGATGGCGAAACCGCCATCGGCGAAGAAGAAGGTCAAAGCGAGGATCAGCCAGAACGCCGACAGGCCGAACAGCGTCGCATCGTAATTGTAGCCTGCGACGATGGTCAGCACGCCGGCGCCGAAGCCCAGCAATCCTCCCGCCCTGCGCCGTCCCAGCGCCTCGGAAAAATAGGAGAAGGAGAGGCGGCCGATGAAGCCGGAGGCGCTGAGCAGGATCATCATCTTCGCGGCTTCCTGCGGCGTCACCTTCAACAGCAGCACGAACAGAGAGGGCGCCCACAGAGTGATGCCATAGACGCCGGTTTGCGCGCCGGCATTGCCGAGCCAGGAGACGATCAGGCTGCGCGGATATTTGAACAGATCGAGCCAGTTCGTCTTGATGATCGGGCCGGCGTCGGCTGCCGTCGGCATCGGCAGTGCGGACGGCTCCATCTGCAATGCCCAGGCCAGCGACTTGCGCGCTTCCTCATAGCGGCCCTGGCGGCACAGCCAGCGCGGGCTCTCCGGCACCCATAGGCGGACCAGCAGCACCAGCAGCGCGGGCAGCACGCCGATCGCAAACAACAGCCGCCACTGGTCGTTGCCCATGAAAGCACCCATGACCGCGCCGAGACCGACACCGAGCGGGATGACGCAGGTGACGAGGCCGCCGACCCAGCCGCGCTTGGAGGAGGGCATGAACTCCTGCACCAGCGGCAGGTCCACGCAGTAGAGCCCGCCAACGCCGACGCCGACGAAGAAGCGCATTACCGTGAGATAGATCCAGCCATTGTCAGGCGTGAAATACAACAGGCCGGTCGCGATCGAGAAGTTCAGCACGGTGCCGATGAACACGCGGCGACGGCCGATACGATCGGCAAGCCAGCCCCAGACATAGGCGCCGATGATGGCGCCGATGCCGGAACTCATCAGCACGGTCGCCGACTGCCCGAAGGTGAGCTTCCACGGCCCGATCAGGAAGGCGAGCACAAAACCGATCAGGAAGTAGTCGAAGAATTCCAGCGCGTCGCCGATAATGGCAGCGGAAAGGATTTTGATCTGGTTGCCGGTCAGACGGGTCCGGCGATCGAGTATCTCGAACATGGCGTTTTCCCCTTGGCGCATGTTCGTTGTATCAAGCGGGCGTCGCGCCATCGTACCCTCATGTCCTGGAGGCTATCCCGTGGATGTGGCGAACGGCAAGCCCGACGCAACGCGGGTCACCTGCGCAGAAATATTCGGGCGCGACGTACCGCTGTGCACAATGACGGACGACGACGCGCAACCGCTTCGCGCGTCCGGGGACCGAGAACCCGATTTGTTTAGTATTCTGCCGTAACATCGCCGATCCGACGATCTCGAGGGCCAAACTCGATGGAAGAGAAGCGCAAGCATCCGCGAACGGAAATCAACGAACCTGCCTTTGTCTCGTCAGGCGGTTCCGTGATGCATTGCGTGGTCAGGAACATCTCGCCGGAGGGCGCCGCCATCGACGTCGAGAACCCGGCCTTTGTCCCCCAGCGCTTTCGCCTGGTGATGGCCAACGACTCTTCCGTCGTTCACCAATGCCGGATCGCCTGGATCAAGAAGAACCGGATTGGCCTGACATTCGTGGGCGAGGCCTGAAGCTGGCGCTTCAAGAATTCCAACGAAAAGCTGCATGCCGAGACGGTCGATGCCCTGGGAACGAGAGGGCAGACGCCGGATATCGAACCCCGGAGACAGCAAAGAAATTCAACTCGACGCCTTTCCGCCCGACGGACTGTTGGCCCCGACAACCGCCGACCGAAATAAGACGTTCAATGCTCCCTCGCGCGTCAGGCGAATTTTCGGTCGCGCTTGAGTGGCCCCTGCTCTAACCGGATCGTGGTGATTGCGGAGGAGATCTTGTGACGTGAATTTGGGTTCTGGGACAGATATCCTTTGCGTCGCGATGCCTCACCGTCACCGCGCGGGGGAAGCCATGCCGACCAAGCCAAATGCGTCTCTATTTGCCTTCGCACTTTCGTTCTTATCATTCGTTACCGCTCGGGCGAATGCCCAGCCGGCCTTGCTGAGGGGACAGGATGCCTTTGGCGACTGGCAACGCGACAAACCCGGCACGGTTCGCCTGATCAGGCCGGAGGATCTGCCGAAGCCGGGCGCCACGCCCTCGGCCGGCAACGTGTCTCGCGTCGTGCCAAGACCCGCCGCGGTCACTCCGCAAGTTCCGCCGGGATTCAAAATAGAGCTGTTCGCCGATGGTTTGAGCGGTCCACGAATCATCAGGACCGCGCCAAACGGCGACCTGTTTGTCGCCGAAACGCGGGCAGGCCGCATACGCATTTTGCGCGCGGCGGTTGGCGCCTCGAAACCTCAAGTCAGCGAAATCTATGCGAGCGACCTCAATCGTCCGTTCGGAATCGCGTTCTTCCCGGGCGGGGACAACCCGCAATGGGTGTATATCGCAACTACCGACAGCGTGGTTCGGTTTCCCTACCGATCTGGCGATCTGAAGGCTTCCGGTTCACCCGAAACGATCGTTGCAAACCTCCCGCATGGCGGTCATTCGACGCGCGACATCGCCTTCACGCTGGATAACCGGCGAATGCTGGTTTCCGTCGGTTCCTACGGCAATGATGGCGAAGGTCTGGGTCGGCCCCCGGGCGGCCTTGAATCCTGGAGCCGTGAGCGCGCGCTCGGCGCCGCGTGGGGCTACGAGACGGACCGTGCGGCGGTGTTGGGTTTCGATCCCGACGGAAAAAACCGGAAGGTTTTCGCCACCGGCATCCGTAACTGCGTCGGCCTTGCGATCCAGCCGCGGAGCGGCGCGCCCTGGTGCTCGACCAATGAGCGCGATGGCCTCGGCGACAACCTTGTGCCCGACTACGTGACGCGGGTTCGCGAGAACGCGTTCTATGGCTGGCCCTGGTTTTATATCGGCGGCAATGAGGACCCAAGCCATGCTGGCGAACGCCCCGACCTGAAGGACAAGGTCACGGTTCCCGACGTCCTGCTCCAGGCACACTCGGCGTCACTTGGCCTGACCTTCTATGAAGGAACCGGCTTTCCCGCCGAGTACCGTGGCGATGCCTTCGCGGCGGAGCATGGTTCGTGGAACCGGTCCAGGCGAACCGGCTACAAGGTTGTTCGCATCCGGCTCAAGGACGACGTCCCGACCGGCGAGTACGAAGACTTTGTCACCGGCTTCGTCGTCAATGATTCCGATGTATGGGGTCGACCGGTCGGCGTTGCGGTGGCGCGCGACGGCGCCTTGCTGGTTTCGGAAGATGGAAACGGCACGATCTGGCGCGTCAGCCACTGAATGGGGGCCGAACACAAGGCCGTGCCCGGCCGATATCGAATGAACCTCGGCGTTCGCTCCAGGACAAATCCACAAGGCGGGATGCACGAGGCGGATATGTCAGACCAATCGGAACTGGGGAAATGGGCCGCCGAGGCCGCCCGACAGGCCGGCGACACCGAAGACTCGCACGATCAAGCCGCCGCGTGAAGCGGGCCGGTTGATGATTTGAGGGCTGCACCCGAAGCGAGGATCGGCTCCAGACGTCCTGATTGCCAGGTCTGATCGCGGGCCCTGTGAAGCTGCTTCATGCGCGCGATGCCCACGAAGCCGTTTCCCTCGCCGCCGGCGCGTCTGCCGAACGACCAACGACGGGGAGCTTGAGCCCTCCACCTATGCAGGGCGGCATTTGAATTCCTGGGGCTGGTGTCGTTCTTTAGTTGTCAGATCCGTTTCGACGACCAAAGTGCCGGCGCATAAGCGGCCGCGAAGCCGAAGAAGGCCGTTGCCCAGGCGAGGCCGGCGACGGCGAGTAGCGGTTCAGCGTGTAGCGGATCCAGTACGGCGCACACGCGCGACAAGGCCGCGACCAGCACCGCGGCATAAATGAACTGGGTTGCAGGCGTGGCCTCGAGCAGCCGGCCCGTATGCCCAAGCGTTGCTCTCGACATGACCGCAAGGGTCATGGTGCCGATCGCACCGCTGGTCCAGGCGTGGATGCCGGCGCTGGCAGCGATCCGGTCAAAGGCGCTGAAAGCCTCAAGAATGTAGCCGGCGGGCACGAAGGCGTAGGCCAGATGGAGGATGAGCACCAAGCGGTCGGGAAAAGTCCGGTAGCCGGCCCAGCGCGCCAGACGGATGATATGAAGGCAACCGCAGATGAACAGTGCCGCGCCGCTGAACGGACCCTCGGGGCGAATGATCCACACCAGCAGCGCCGCGGCGCTGCAGGCAATCGTCACCATGTCAAACCGGTCGAACGCAGTTGGCATCCGCCCGGCATCGCGTTTTGCCAGCCAGTTGCGCGTGAAGCTTGGGATGATCCTGCCGCCGATCAGCCCGACGAGGGTGATCACAAGCGCGATGCCGAAACGCGTGGCGTAGTTCGCCAGGCCGGAGAAATGCGCTTCAAGATGAAACGCGATATTGCCGGCGGCGAGCAAGCTGATAATCGCGACGATTTTGAGGTTGTTGAGGTTCTTGCCGGCAACGATCTCGCGCGCCGCCGCGGCGGCGAGCAGAACAAGGAAAGCGCAGTCGACCACGGCGGCCGGCGCCCAGCCGATCACGGACGACGTGTTGACCGCAATGCGGCCCGCGACCCAGATCGAAAACAGACTCATGAGAGGCTTTCCCTGCAGAGGCAGCCGTCCAGTCCAGTTCGGAATGGCCGTCAGCAGAAAGCCCGCAACGGCAGCGCCAACATAGCCGAACAGCATTTCGTGGACGTGCCAGTCCCGGGGGGCGAAGACTGTGTCGAGTTCGAGGTGTCCGTGGAAGGCCGGCAGCCAAATCAGGATGACTGCGCCGGCATATACCGCTCCGAAGAAAAAGAACGGCCGGAAACCGTATGAAAACAACGCGGGCCCGCGATACTCTCTGAGCCGGGCTGCAGGCATGGCGAACACCACCTCATTGGTTGCAATCGAAGTCGCTTGCCTCCAAGCGCCTGTATTATTAGCCTGTAGCGGGCCGCAGCAGGTTTGATGCAGCGCAAGTTCCATTGCGGATTGTTGCGGCGGGCGCTGAAGGCTCTCTTATGAAACTTCTCGTGTTCGGATTTGGCTATTCGGCGCATCATATCGCCGAGCGCCTGCGGGCGGCCGGCACGGCGGTGACCGCGACCGTGCGTAGCGCGGCCAAGGCAGAACGGCTGACCCGGATGGGCATCACGGCAAGGGTATTTTCCCTCGACTATTGCGATGAGACGATCGCAGAAGATATCACGGCGAGTGAGGCCGTTCTGGTCTCGATCCCGCCGGATGCATCGGGCGATCCTGTGCTGGCGGCCTTTTCCGACGCTATCGCCGCGGCACCAAGACTGCGCTGGGTCGGTTATCTCTCGACCGTCGGCATCTATGGTGACCATGCCGGCAATTGGGTCGATGAAGCGACGCCGGCGGCGCCGGGACAAGAGCGTTCGCGGATCAGGGCGCGTGCTGAGCAGGCGTGGCTCGCGTTCGGTGCAACGCAGGGCGTTGCCGTGCAAATCTTCAGGCTTCCCGGCATCTACGGTCCGGAACGCAACCAACTGGCGCAGCTTGCTGCCGGAACGGCGCGGCGCATCGTCAAGCCGGGACAGGTCTTCAACCGGGTTCACGTCGCCGATATCGCCGCGGCGATCGAGGCGTCGCTGGCGCTTCCGCGCGGCGGAGCCATCTACAATGTGACCGACGACGAGCCGGCGCCGCCGCAGGATGTCGTGGAATTTGCCGCGCGCCTTTGCGGGATACCCCCGCCGCCTGAAATTCCATTCGAGGCTGCCGAATTGTCGCCGATGGGACGAAGTTTCTTCAGCGAGAACAAGCGCGTGCGCAACGATCTCGTTCGCAGTGAATTGGGCGTCGTGCCGCGCTACCCGACCTATCGTGAAGGCCTGACCGCCCTGCGGGCCAGCGGCGAGGGACCCTCGGGCGCGAGTTCGCCTGTGAATTGGTTGCACTTTTCGTTTGTGAGCGAATTGGCGGGCCACGAACGACGATGACGGGCACTATGTCTACGCCATTACACTACGATAGATCGGTGGTTCTGGGTGTAGTTCTCAGGCTCACTCATCAATCGCCCGATCGGCTGACGTCCGGAAGTCCAGCACGACTGGCGGCAGACGCAACGCTCCCGGTCGGCATTGCGCCATGAGGACACCGACCATGTCCTCGTGCGGGTCGATATATATATATAACGATGTGCTGAACGCTCCGTCCCAACCGTAGCGTCCGGGCACGCTCGCCACATCGTCGCGCCGGGTCACGATCGAAACGCCCAGCCCCCATCCACACGAGTCCCAGAAATTTTCGAAGAATGGCGATGCCGCCTTCTGCTCGGTCGTTAACTGATCCGTGGCCATGGTCTCGACCGGCAGCCGCGACAGAATTCGCTCGTCACCATATGCGCCCTGGTTCAACATCATCCGGCCGAACGCCAATAGGTCATCGGCGGTCGAGACCAGTCGGTCCCCGGCGCCCGCTTCGAACACGCACGGTGGCGCGAGGAGGTCATTGCGAGTCTCTTCGAGCATTGTGATCTCGCCGGTCACGAAATCCGTCTGGTAACAGCTCGCCACCCGGTCGAGCGGCGCTGGCGGCACGGTGAAGCCGGTGTCCTTCATACCCAGCGGCTCGAAGATGCGCCGGCGCATGAAGGCCGACAGCGATGTGCCCGTCACCTCGTCACGCCGAAAGAAATTATTGTCTGCGGCTCATTTGGTCTTGAATAGCCGTGTTATTCGAGCGACGATGTTGACCGAAATCAATTCTTCGGCGCAAGAACTCGAATACGCCATGTTCGTTCCCGCTAACGGAGATCACAAATGAATTTGAGAATCTTGGGAGCTGCGGTCGCAGCAAACGGCCATAATCTGCCGGGTCAGAAAAAATAAGATTTGGTTTCACAGACAAAACGGGTTTGCAGTTTCTAGTGTGGGTTCCTTTTTGTGCTTGCGTTACCACGCTTCGATATTGGATTCCGAATCGGCTCAGTGCACTCGTATGTGCGCGAGCAGGGTGGGGATGAGATGCAGGGATCAATTGACGCAACTTCTCTGAACCGGCGCGAAGCGCGCGTCCGGATTTTTGTCCGACATATGGGCGCTTGTTTTCGTTGCCCGTCCCTGCCCACCTTGGTGGCCATCGTCGGCGTGTTTTTCGCCGGAACCTGTTTCGAGGGTGCGTTCGCTCAACCGAGAATCAATTCGGACGACGGTCCGGAGCTGCGAACCCTGTATGCAAACTCGCAGGATATTGAGGAAGGCAAGCGCATCGTCGAGTCTTCCTGTACCGGCTGTCATGGTGCGAACGGCATTAGTGAAAGCCCCGGCGTGCCTCATCTTGCCGGTCAGCGCCCAGCCTACCTGTACCTCGAGCTGAGGGCCTACCAGGCCGGCGTCCGCGGTGAGAACGCAATGAACAACGTGGTCAGGCCGCTGAGTGACGATGCACTCTTCAAGGCGGCTGCTTACTTTGCCAGCCTCGACCCTCCACAAACCAATGCGGCAAATGGTGCGAAGGCTGCTGCACCTGATCCGGTTCAAGCCGGCAAGACCGCAGCCGCTGGCTGCGCGGGATGCCATGGCGACGGCGGAATCAGCAAGACCCCCGGCATGCCAAGCCTTGTCGGATTGGATCCGAAATACCTCGTTGCCGCGATGAAGGCATACAAGAGCGGGCAACGCAAGAACGACATGATGAAGTCGATGCTTGCAAGCGTCACCGATGCGAGCATGAACAACATCGCTCTCTACTATGCGCTGCAAAAACCCGAACGAGCCCAGACTCCTGCCGCCGGCGACAGGGTTGCCGGCGGCACGGCAGGCGCGGCCTGTGCGGGATGCCACGGCACGGATGGCGTGAGCGGAAATCCGGCGACTCCGAGCCTGGCCGGACAGGATGCAGCGTATCTCGGAAGCGCATTGCAGGCTTACAAACAGGGAACCCGAAGCGATGAGACGATGAAAGGTTTGGCCGCGTCGCTCGACGATGGCGCCGTCAGGAATCTTGCGGCCTTTTACGCCAGTCAGGAGCCGAAGCCGCCGAACGTCCGCCAGCCTCTGACCGCCGAGGAATGGGCGCAGAGATGCGATCGTTGTCATGGCGTCAACGGCAACAGCTCGGATCCGCGGTTGCCGGCCTTGGCAGCGCAACGCCTGGATTATCTGGAAAAGGTGTTGCAGGACTATCGGACAGGCGCGCGCAAGAGCCCTCAGATGGCGGCAATGTCTAATGTGCTGACGGATCAGGATATCACCAACGTTGCGGCCCATTACGCGCGCCAGAAGGCGCGCGGGGTGGTATTTGTGGTGCTGCCGTCCAAACCTGGTACCAAATGAGCAGGACAATAAGTCTTGGTGCCCCGTTCATGGCCAACCTCTCAAAAGGAGCAGACGATTGAAGTCGCGCCTGCAAGTCCTAGCAAACGACGTTTGGGCGCGATGCTTCATGCTGCGTCTGCGCCGACTGTCGTCCAGTCATTCCCGCAAGAATTAAAGGAATAGCTCATGGCTGAGCAGCCACCACTCCACAGGCTTTATCGTCACTATTCGGAGCTGCCGTATAGCCAGCGCGTCTTGTATACGATGACGCTGCTGGTACTCGGATTGGGCTACATGTTTGCGTTGCTGTACATCTTCCACACCTACGCCGGCCGTGGCACCGGCAACAAGATGATGCTCTCGTATGAGGATCTTGTCGTCGCATACAGCGGCAGCGGTAAAGGCTCCCGCCTCGAATCGGCATTGAGAGGACCGATGTCGAATATGCTGCCGGCCGATGAAACCAGTGCCATCATCGCCTGGGTGCAACAAGGTTCCGATCGTGCGAAGTATGAAAAGGACGTCAAACCGACGATAGACAAGCGCTGCTTGGGGTGCCACGACGGCAGTAACCCGCATCTGCCGAATTTGAGCAGCTACGACAATATCAAGAAGGTGACGGAGCAGGATACCGGAACAGACGTCTTCACCCTGGTTCGCGTGTCTCATATCCATCTGTTCGGCCTGACCTTCATCTTTTTCATCATGGGCCTGATGTTTACCCATGCCTATGTGCGGCCCGTCTGGCTCAAGTGTTTGATTGTCGCACTTCCCTATGTCTCCATCGTACTGGATGTCAGCGCCTGGTATTTCACCAAGCTGTTTCATCCATTCGCCTGGGTCATATTGTTCGCCGGTATGTTGATGGGCGCATCCTTCGCCTTCATGTGGGTGGTCACCATGTATCAACTGTGGCTCTCTCCGCCGCCTGCGATGGTTGCCGAGAGATTGGGCGGCGATACCGCTATCATTGGCTGATTGGCGCCGGCAAGGCAGAGCAAGGAGTG
Organism: Bradyrhizobium sp.; assembly: GCF_049691595.1. Taxonomy (GTDB): domain Bacteria; phylum Pseudomonadota; class Alphaproteobacteria; order Rhizobiales; family Xanthobacteraceae; genus Bradyrhizobium. The sequence continues at coordinate 8,031 of NZ_JBAVNZ010000154.1, read as the reverse complement.
CGCACAACCATGCTCGGGCAAGTGAGACGATAGAGCACTTGCCCGGTATTCTGTGCTAACAGGTCAAGCGCCGCTTATTTGCAGTCGGCGAAATTCGTGGTGACCTGGTTATCCCCCTCGACCGTCCTCAGGCCTGCGCGGTCTGCTACTGCAGCGGCCCGCCTGACGGACGCGCGATCTTTCCGACGCCATCGGAGACTTCCGTCAGGGAAGTCCAAGGATCTCTTATTACCGATAAACTAAAGCTTTGATTTGGGTCAATTACGCGAACTCGTTTTTCGCTAATTTGATATTGTGAGTAAATCAGGCGGTCTCCCGACAGAAGGGGAGTTCATGAAAAGCATACCGCGAACTCGATGCCGCGACCGTAGCCGACGATGTTTCGGCGGGGCGCCTATCTCACGCAAACACCTCTCGATATTGACCGGATAGCCCCAAGGAACGGGAAAGCCATGCCGCGACATATCTCCCGACTGATCCTGGTTATCCTGGCCAGCGTCGTGGTTGGATATGGTGCGAAGAGATTTTTCACTGTCAATTCGTTCTACGAATACGGTCATTACAGGGGTGACTCGGTAGCGGAGATCGCCTCGGACAAGCCGAAATTCAAAGGAGTGGGATATTGCGCGTCATGCCATGCGAAACAAATCGCAGAATGGTCCAATGGCGTGCACAACAGCGCCGACATCGGAAAGATCGTTAAATGCGAGGTGTGTCACGGCGCCGGCGGCGAGCGCGACGTCCTGGGCCCGTTCAAAGCTTCGGCTACCGGCGCGGATCACCCGAGGAATCTCAAGCTGGTCGTTCCGACCGACACCAGAAAGCTTTGCACGCTTTGCCATGAAAGGCTGACGGGGAGACCGCTGCAGCAACGTCAAATCGTGGTCGCCGACCACGCCGGGACGCAGCAATGCACTGTCTGTCATAATCCGCATTCGCCGAAGCTTAATCTGGCGCCAGTGGAAACGGCGGGCCCGGCGGGCGATCCCGCCGTTGGCAAGGGCAAGGCGGCGGCCTGTGCGGGCTGTCACGGCGCGGACGGCGTCAGCAAAAATCTCCCCGGCCCGAGCCTCGCCGGACAGAACGCGGCATATTTCGCCGAAGCCTTCAAGGCATACGGTACGGGCGACCGCAACAATCCGATGATGAGCCCCGCGGCTCAGGCGATGAATGCCGAAGATGCCGGCGATCTCGCAGCCTATTTTTCGGGATTGAAATGCGAAGCCGCGCCAGCGTCGGATGTGCAGGCCGCATCGGCAGGGCAGGCGGTCGCATCGAAGTGCACCGCTTGTCACGGCGCCGACGGACGCGCCAGCAACGCAGCCTGGCCAAACCTTGCCGGGCTGTCGAAGGATTATCTGATCAACGCCATCAAGGCCTACAAGGGCGGCGCCCGTAGCAACGGCATGATGGCTGGAATCGTGAAGGACTTGAGTGACTCGGATACCGAAAGCGTGGCGACCTATTACGCCAGCGCGACATGCAAATAGGACTTGGCCGGACTGATAGTTGCCCAGGAGCGCACGCCAATGGAAGACAGGGAAGAGCTCGAAGGCCAGCAAAGGGGGCGGCGAGAATTTCTGAGCTGTCTCGGAAGTGCTCTTGCATGCAGCGCGGCGGCAGCGGCGGCAGGTACCGTAGCGTCGGGAACCGTCGCCGCGACCGCGGAAGCGGCGGTAACCGAAGTGCCGCCCAACCCTGCAATCCCGGGATACGACTGGACCCAGCATCAATGGGCATTCGGCGTCGATGCCAACAAATGCATCGGCTGCCTGCGCTGCGTCGAGGCGTGCAAGAAGGAAAATAACGTTCCCCTGGACGCGCATCATTTCCGTACATGGGTCGAGCGATACGTGACCCTGGAGGGCGAAGAGACCGCTCGCATCGACAGTCAGGCCGATCCGGTGAACATCGCGGCCTCCGGTTCTGAAAGCGAATATCGCTTCGCCGATCGCTACAGAGACGCAAAGGTTGAACTGGCGTTCTTCGTGCCCAAGCTGTGCAACCACTGCACCCATCCGGCTTGCGTTCAGGTATGTCCAACCGGTGCGACCTATAAGACCGAGGATGGGGTTGTTGTCATCGACCACACCTATTGCATCGGTTGTCAGTATTGCGTGCAGGCTTGCCCCTATGGCGCGCGCTATTTCGACGAGGAGAAGGGCGTCAGCGACAAGTGTACGTGGTGCTACCACCGCATTACCAAGGGACTGCAACCTGCCTGCGTTGAAGTTTGCCCGGTCGGCGCGCGCATCTTCGGCGATCGCAATGACAAGCAAAGCGCAATCAGCCAGTTCATTCAAAATAACCGCGTCTCCGTGCTGAAACCAGAAACCGGCAATGCGCCGAATGTCTTCTATATCGGCATCAACAAGGACGTGAGCTGATGGAAACCTTAGCGCAGTCCGCCCCATTCACCGGTTACGTTTATCCCAACGAGACGCTGATCCCGTGGACCGTGCTCATCGTGGTTTATCCTTACCTGACCGGGCTGGTCGCCGGCGCCTTTACCATTTCGAGTCTGTATCAGGTATTCGGTTTCCAGCAATTGAAGCCGGTCGCGCATTTTGCGCTGCTCGTTTCGTTGTGCTGCATGGTTGTCGTGCCTGTACCGCTGTTGTTGCACCTCGGTCGCCCTGAGCGGGCATTCAACGCCATGATCACTCCGCATACGACATCTGCGTTTGCCATCTTTGCCTATGCGGCTGCCTTCTATGTCATTCTGCTGATTTTGGAGACCTGGTTCGTATTCCGGCCGCAAATCGTGCAAACGGCCAAGAACACCAAAGGGCCGGTGGGATGGATCTATCGAGTGGCAACGCTCGGGTCGGACGACCTCTCCGAGAAAGCCTTAAGTTACGATAAGAAATGGCTATTCGCGTTAGCGATCATCGGCATTCCTGGCGCTCACGGTTTGCATGGCTATGTCGGATTCGTATTCGGTTCGCTCAAGTCCCGCGAATGGTGGTCTTCCGATCTCATGCCGGCCATCTTTCTGTTTTCCGCGATCATCTCCGGCACGGCGCTGGTGATCGTGCTCTATGTCGTGTCGTGCAAGCTACGTAAAGTTCCGGTCGATCTGGCGTGCCTGAAAGTCATGGCCTATTCGCTGTGGGGTTTCATGATGTTTACGCTGCTGCTGGAGGGGCTGGAGTTTGCCAGCATGGTCTATCGCGGCCGGGAAGGGATCGACGTGATCATGTCGTTCGTTAAGGGCCCGCTTCTTGTCCCGTTCTTCATCCTTCAATTCGGGGTGGGGTCGGTGCTGCCGCTCGCGGTAATTACCTTCCTCATTTGGCGTGGCACGAGCGGACCGACGCTGGTCGCAGCCATCACCGCGAGCGCATGCCTGATCCTGCTCGCGGTATTGATGATGCGCTATAATGTGGTGATCGGCGGGCAGGAAATTGCGAAGACGGGCAAGGGATTACTTGATTACCAGCCGCCGATTTTCGGCAAGGAAGGTTTACTCGCTGCGGGCTTCGTGCTGGTCCTGCCATTCGTTTTGTTGTCGATTTTGGTTCGTTTCCTCCCGCCATGGCAGGAGGCTGGCACAGCTTTGGCAAGAACCGGATCTCTATAAGATGTTCTCGCCCGCTAGCTGCCTGAGGACCACAGACAACTCATCTACTCGAGCGGAACCACAAATCCGGTGGTCGCGACCGCAGCCCAACTCGGAGCTGCTTATTACGTCGCGCCAAGACCAGCAGGGCGGCACAAGGCCGCCCAAGCCGCCCCAGGTCCCGATCAGCCACGCTTCGCCATCGTTGCCGGATACGACCGCGAGGAGCGGGCGTCCTGGCAGGACGGAGAACGGGGCCGGCTTGAGCGTTTCATTCAGGAAATCGCTGTCGATGTCGTCAGCCGAGATCAGTTATCGCGAACGCTGTGTCAGCGCGTTTGAGTGGCGCGTGCGGCGCAAGGCACAGCTCGAAGAGGATGCTCGCAATCGCGAATTGCAAATCGAACGCGAAGAGCAAGAGCATCAGCAGCGACTTGAGAAGGGTACCCATCCGTGCCCATAATAGAAGTTGATGTGGCTATTCAATGCCACTTTGTTCAGATAGGCTTACAAGTGGGCGACATTCCGCACTGCAGCGAGCCCCTGACAACGGCCACGACTGGGCGGCCAATGGGGTAGAGCTCCCCCGTTGACACGAAGAGCGCAATTGCGGCAGGGGTGGTTGAACGATGTTTAAGCCCCCCCCCCAAAATTCCGGTTGGAGTGCCGAATGCGCTTTGTAATCTTCGCCGTCGCGTTGTTGCTAGTTTGTCTGGACACCTCGTCCAGGGTACGTTCCGAGGAGGCAACTGCAGAAAGGGCGCAGCCGGCATCAGCGTGCCAAGGCGCGGGCCAAGCCTTGGAATCGTCTCGTCAACTGCAGACGCTGTCTGCCGCCGACGAGTGCGCTCTCAAGCCCAAGGACGTGTTCAAGGAATGTGACAAGTGCCCCGAGATGGTGGTGGTGCCGTCAGGGAGCTTCTTGATGGGCTCACCTGAAAGCGATTCCATGCGTTTCAATGACGAAGGTCCGCGGCATACGGTGGTGATCGCGAGACCGTTTGCAGTGGGCAAGTTCCATGTCACGGTCGACGAGTTCGCAGCTTTTGTGATGGATAGCGGTTACGACAAAGAGTCCGACTGTTGGGGTTTCGATGGCAAGTGGTATACGCAAAGCCGTTCGATGTCTTGGCGAGATCCCGGATTCCCTCAGACCGGCACGCATCCGGCTGTGTGCTTGCACTGGTATGATGCCAAGTCCTATGTGGACTGGCTATCACGCAAAACCGGAAAGCCCTACCGGTTGTTGACGGAAGCGGAATGGGAATACGCTGCTCGCGCCCGTACCGAGCCCGCACCGTATACGCGCTATTTCTTCGGAGATGACCCGAAGGATTTGTGTTCCTACGGCGATGTTGCGGACACGACTGCTACCAGCACCATAAAGGGCACTGAGAAATGGGAGCCTGCGCCGTGCAGTGATGGGCACGCCTACACCGCGCCGGTTGGCAGCTTTGCGCCCAATGACTTTGGTCTCTACGACATGATTGGGAACGCTTGGCAGTGGACCGAGGACTGTTACCGCAGTGGATACGATAGAGCCCCGGTGGACGGATCGGCTTGGACGAGTCGAGATTGCGGTCGCCGTATCAATCGCGGCGCATCTTTTACCGTCTTTCCAAAGGCAGCCCGGACGGCTACACGCGGCCAGACCCCTCCCGAAGACCAATACGAATCCGTCGGTCTACGGGTGGCAAGGACTCTGAGTCCTTGAACCTTGCCGTTGAGCGGACCTTGCAACCCTGTGAGGAATTTGGATTATCTACGCAGTTTCATGCACTCAGATGATAAGTTGAATGGGGCAACCATACGGCCTAGGATAAGTAGGTTTATTGACCGGAAAACCAGTGCGTCGAGTCGGCAGGAGTCTGCATTGCGCTCCAAGAAGACGATCTTGCTCTACTCACCTCATTTCATCGCGCCTGAGCTTCGCTCCAGTGCTACCTACCGAGCTGTTCCTCCGCTGTCGCATTTAGCGCTTGCTGGCCCGCTTCGACAGGCCGGTTATGAGGTTGTCATCCTGGATGCAAAATGGGACCTGGATTGGCAAGAACGCACGCAAGATCTTGTCGACTGCCTCCTGTGCGTGGGAGTCACCTCACTTACCGGCCCCGCGGTCAGCGATGGACTCGAATTTTCCGCGTTCGTCAGACGGCTCAATCCCGAACTGCCGATCATCTGGGGTGGCTGGCACGCGACGTTCGCCGCGCAACAAGCGATCGAGGACCCGCGCGTGGATATTGTCGTTCGCGGGATGGGCGAGCGGACCTTTGTCGAGGTCGCCAACGTCATCGCGGCGGGCGGTTCGTTCGCTGACATCGCGGGCATCAATTATCGTGACGGCGGCAAAATCGTTGCCACTCGCGATCGCAAGGTGGAAGATATCAACAATTTTCCGCCCGTGCCATACGACCTGATCAAACCAGAACGATACCTGGTCGACATGCCAAACGGTCGCCAGGCAAGCACGATTTTCAGTCGTGGATGTCCTTTCTCTTGCGATTTTTGTCTCGATTCAAAAAATCAGTGGCTGGGAATGTCGATCGACCGGATGCTTGACGACATCGAGTTCTGGATTGCCCAAGGCGCCAATCGCATCCTGTTCTATGACGGAAACTTCTTCCTCGGCCGTTCTCGTCTGATGGAATTCTGCCAAGCGTTGCTATCGCGTGATCTGCCGTCGCGATTTGGCTGGATCGCGACCGCCGTCGGCCGCCGTGTCGCCAAGATGGATGATGAACTTCTGGCTCATCTCAAACGTGCGGGTCTGGCGCAGGTCGCGATCGGTGCCGAGTCTGGATCGGACGAATTGCTGTCGCGCATTACCAACAAGACAACGGTCGAGACGACGTTGGAAGCCGTGCGTCGCCTGACGCGACATGGGATCAATCAGCATCTATTTTTTATGGTCGGCTATCCGAACGAACCGGATGATGCGCTGGACCTCACTTTGGACTTCGTCCTCAAGCTGAAGCGGATCAACCCGGATGTTTCGTTGTTTCTCAACTACGTGACACCACTGCCCGGCTCCGAGGTATATCGCATTGCTGTCGAACGCGGCGATGTAGAAGCCCCCCGGACCTTTGAGGATTGGGCTCGATTTGACTATACGCGCCCGAATCTGCGCGGCATCAATCCCGACTACGCAAAGCGCGTAACAAGATTTCACCAGTTCCTGAGCGTGGCGTACCCGCCGAAAACCAGATTGCGCATGCCAACATCATTGCAACGGCTTGCCCAGTGGCGCCTAGACAACGGTTATTTCCGCTTCCCTATCGAGCTTTCCGCGATTTCTGCATTGCGTTCAATGCGCGCCATGGCACGTTAGCCATTCTGCTTTGTCGGTAGCAGGGGTCCAAGGCACTTAACCTGCCGATCTGCCGGTTCAGCAGCCGACCAAATTCGAGTTGGTGAAACACGAAGACCGCCAAAGCGCTCGGCCTCGCCATGCCGCCTTCTTTGCGCGTCCGCGCGGACGAGGTGATCGAACAAGCGCACTTCCGTTGTTCGCACTTTTCGGACATGCCGAGATGCCCGACTTGAGTCCGCTATGCGCACCAAGGACTAAACCGCTCGCGCGGAAGGGCTCCGCCACCAAGTGCGTGGGATGGGGAGAGATAAGAGGCGCGTCCTGTCTGAAGATGAGGAGTTGCAACCCTTACTCCAGACAGGAGCCTCCCATGACCGACCAGGCAATGAGCCCGTTACGCCGGCGCATGATCGAAGACATGACGATCCGGAAGTTGGCGTCAAAGACCCAACATGACTACCTGCAAAAGGTCAAGAACTTCGCGGCGTATCTTGGTCGCTCGCCCGACACTGCGAGTTCCGAAGACGTGCGGCGCTACCAATTGCACTTGACGGCGAGCGGCGTTGGCGTCCCCACCATCAACCAGACGATCTCGACGCTACGGTTCTTCTTCAAAGTCACGCTCGGTCGACCCGACCTTGTGGAACGCGCGACATTCGTCCGCGAACCGCGCAAGCTGCCGGTGGTGCTGAGTCCGGAGGAAGTGGCGCGCCTGCTCGATGCGGCGCCGTCACTCAAATACAAGGCGGCGCTGAGCGTGGCTTACGGGGCTGGATTGCGCGTCTCCGAGGTGGTCGCGTTGAAAGTCGGTGACATCGACAGCAAGCGCATGGTCATCCGCGTCGAGCAAGGTAAAGGCCGCAAAGACCGCTATGTGATGCTGTCTCCGCATCTGCTCGAACTGCTGCGCGCCTGGTACAGGGTGGCACGCCCACAGGGCTGGCTGTTTCCGGGGCGCGACCCCGTGCAGCCGATGACGACGCGCCAGCTCAATCGCGCCTGCCATGCTGCCGCCCACATGGCCGAGATCGGCAAGCCGGTGTCCATGCATACGCTGCGGCACAGTTTCGCCACCCATCTGCTTGAGCAGAACATCGATATCAGAGTGATCCAGGTCCTGCTCGGCCATGCCAAGCTCGACACCACGGCGCTCTATACG
>NZ_JBAVNZ010000153.1:0-8207 GCF_049691595.1 Bradyrhizobium sp. | reverse complement strand
GAAAATGACTTGGGCCGCGGCGTCGATTGAGGGGCCGCGGAGTATGGGTCCCGGCGTTCGCCGGGACGACGCAAGAAGATATCCCCTGGCGGAATAAAACATTAATATTGTCGATATCTGATCTGTGGATCACATGGCCCTTCTCTCCCCAAGACAGATCGCGAAACTTTTCCGCGGCATCAGCCTCCGGCAGGTTCGCCTTGCCAGCGGCGTGGTGCTGTTCGCCTATCTGGTCAGCCATTTCCTCAACCACGCGCTCGGCAATATCTCGATGGAGGCGCTGGCCGGCGGCGTCTATTTCCACACCCTGTTCTGGCAATTGCTCCCCGTCACCATCGTATTTTACGCCGCCTGCCTGGTTCATTCCGCGCTCGGGATCTGGGCTTTGTACGAGCGCCGCCAGTTTCGCTGGAAGGCGATCGAGCCGCTGCAGCTGGTGCTGGGCCTGAGCATTCCGGCGCTGATCATCACCCACATCGTCGGCGTGCGGCTCGGCCAGGCGCTGTTCGGACACGACAAGCTTTATCCGCAGGTGTTCTTCGCCTACTGGATCGTATGGCCATTCAAAGCGTGGCTGATGTACGCGGTCCTGACCATCTCCTGGGTTCACGGCTGCATCGGTCTTTGCTTCTGGCTGCGGATGAAGGCGTTCTACAAGTTCGCCGCGCCGTATCTGCTCGCCGCGGCGGTGCTGGTTCCGACACTGGCCATGCTCGGCCTCTATCAGGGCGGACGCAACGTCGTCGACAGCGATAGCGCGGAATGGCGGGCGGAAAATCTCGCGCCGGGCAAGGTCGGTACGCAGGCCGAACAAGCCGTACTGAACGACATCGAGAGTTATTTCCTGATCTTCTATCTCGGCCTGCTCGTCGTGGTCCTGCTGGCCAAGGGGGCGCGCGCCATCAACGAACGCCGCGGCGGCATGATCAGTCTTTCCTATGGCAACGGCCGGACCGTTCGGGTGCCGAAGGGACTGAGCGTGCTGGAGGCGAGCCTGCGCAACAACGTCCCGCATGCCAGCGTGTGCGGCGGCCGCGCCCGCTGCTCGACCTGCCGCATCCGCATCATCGGCGACTGCGGCGGACTGCCCGAGCCGTCGCCGCGCGAGGCTTTCGTGCTGAGCCGGGTCGGGGCGGACGATCCGTCGATCCGTCTCGCCTGCCAGTTGCGGCCGGCGGCCGATCTGTCGTTCTTTCAGTTGTTCCTGCCGCACGCGGTCTCGGCCGGCGCGCCGGCGTCGAACCCGGCGCGGATCGGCCAGGAGCGCTACCTCGTCAGCCTGTTCGTGGACATGCGCGGCTCGACGCGGCTCGCGGAAAAGCGGCTGCCGTTCGACACCGTCTTCATCGTCAACCGCTTTCTCGGCGCGGTGTCGCAGGCGGTGATCGAAGCGGGCGGCCAGCCCAACCAGTTCGTCGGTGACGGCATGCTGGCGCTGTTCGGTCTCGCCAGCGGCCGCCGGGACGCCTGCCGCCAGGCGCTGAAGGCGGCGGCGTTGATCGCCGCCAATGTCGACGAATTGAATGCGTTTCTCAGCCATGATCTGCGCGAACCTGTTCGTTTCGGCATCGGCATTCACGGCGGCGAAGTGATCGTCGGCGACATCGGCTACCGCGACCACATGGTGTTCACCGCGCTCGGCGACGCCGTCAATGTCGCGGCGCGGCTGCAGGATATGACCAAGAGCCTCGCCTGCGAAACGGTCGTCTCCGATGAGGTCCGCGCCACCGCGGGCCTCGCAGCCGACGCGCTGCCGCAGCGGGAGGTCGCGATCCGCGGCCGCAACGAGCCGATGGTCGTGCGCACGGTTGCGGATGCGCGATCATTGTCGGCGCTGGTCGGCGACGCGCGGGTCGAGGCGGCGTGAGGTGCAGGGGGCCGTCATTGCGAGCCACCGGGTCGCGCAAATGCGCGTGCTATCAAAACCGTCATTGCGAGTTCTGTACCGACCTGACGGCCGACCTGGTGGATGAAACAACGAACCGCGGGGTGGATTTCACGTTTTTCCGGAACCAATAAAATCAGTAACTTAGCTTCCAGTTTCTTCTTGGCATCGAACGGCGGCCTCGGATCGTATTCGATCAATAGCTGGGTCCGCCTCAAAATATGGAAAACAACCCCATGCAAAGGAGCAGCCGTAGATCCTATGGGGGTGACGGGTGGTCAGGGGGTAAGATTGGTTTTCCACCACCCTTCCAACCCCGGAGGATCAAGATGTCGAAGCTCGATCGCACTGACGCACCCGCCACCGCGGGCGAGTATGCCACGGCGCATTTGATTTTTGAACTGAGCAAGGCGAAGTGGAAGCTCGGTGTGCTGCTGCCAGGTTCGACGAAGCTGAGCCGCTACACGATTGACGGAGGTGACTTGGCGGCGCTGACGAAGCGGTTGTCGGAATTGCGCGCCAAGGCTGGACAGGGCGGCAAGCCGGTTCGGATCCTGTCGTGCTACGAGGCGGGCTTTGACGGACACTGGCTGCACCGCTGGCTGACGCAGCAAGGCGTCATCAATCACGAGATTGATCCATCGAGCATCGAGGTGAACCGTCGGGCGCGGCGGGCCAAGACCGACCGGATCGACCTGGAGAAGTTGGCGCGGGCGTTCCTGGCCTATCTGCGCGACGAGCCGCAGACCTGCAGCGTGCTGCACGTGCCTTCGGTGGACGACGAGGATCGCAAGCGGCTGACGCGCGAGCGCGAACGCCTGGTGAAGGAACGCACGGCACACACCAACCGCATCGGCGGTCTGCTGCACGCGCAGGGTATTCGCGATGCGATGGTACGCAAGCCGGGCTTCATCGCCGAGCTGGCGAAGATGCGTACGGGTGACGGCCGGCTGCTGCCACCCCGGCTCAAGGAAGAGATCGTGCGCGAGTACGAGCGACTGAGCCTGGTCGTCCAGCAGATCAGGGCGATCGAGGTGGAGAGTGCCGAGTTGCGCGCCGCCGCCGCCGCCATCGGATCGGTCGAAGCCAAGATCGGGCAGCTCATGGACCTCAAGGGCATCGGCCCATCTGGCGGACCGGTCCTGGTCAACGAGGTGTTCTACCGCAAGTTCGACAATCGCCGCCAGGTCGGCAGTTATTTCGGGCTCACCGGCATGCCCTACGACAGCGGCGAGAGCCGCCGCGAGCAGGGCATCAGCAAAGCCGGCAACCGGCGTGCCCGCACGTTGGCGATCGAACTCGCCTGGCTGTGGATCAAGCATCAGCCCGGTAGCGAGCTGGCGCGCTGGTACCAGCAGCGGGTGGGCGCCATCAAGGGCCGCGTCAAGCGCATCACCATCGTGGCGGTGGCGCGCAAGCTGATGGTGGCGCTGTGGCGCTACCTCGAGACGGGCGTGGTGCCGGCCGGCGCCGTGCTGTACCGAAGCCTCTGAACAGGCCGCAAGCCATGGCGACCGTCGCGACCCAGGACAGACGCGTGACCGTACCCACCCTAGGGTTGATTACCGCCTTCGTAGATGGGTCCCGTCTTTTTTGGGCCTCGCTTTCACCCGTGCATGAAAGATCAGGGTACCGGGTCTGGCACCCGGACCGGATACAAGGTGATGCGGTGATTTCCGCATTCGTCAATCACGGCCCAGTCCAGGTTTGCGCCTCGCCGCCGCTCGTCTTGCGACCATTCGTCCTGACCCTCCAGTCTCGCGCCGTGCTCGCCGCCGTCAAGGCGTGGCCTGGCGAAGCCATCGCTTGCCGCTCGCACCCCGCGACGGCCAACCTTGACGGCGGCTGTGCGCGGCGCGAGACGCTCCACGCAAGGTCGGGACGAAGAAACGGCTCTCGGTCGAACAAAGAAACTACCCATGCCAAATCGGTGACAACGGAGTTCGCCGCTATGCCTTAGGTAAAATCCCTCTTGACAACTCGGTCCCCATACAAGGGTGGGCAAAGCGAAAGCTTGCCCACCCTACACGCCCGCCCGCATCACCGCGTCCGACAGCAATCCCGCAAACAGCAACAGCCCGGCGTCGCGGTTGGACTTGAAGATGCGCAGGCACCGCGCAGGATCTTTGATGTCCAGCCGCGTAATCTGCCAAGCCAGATGGAGCGCGAACGCGGCAAGACCGATCCACGCCGGCCAGCGCACGCCGGCCAGCACAAGCGCCACGCCGATCAAAACCACGGCGAGCGAATAAAGCACCACCAGCGCCTGATGCGTGCGGGCGCCGAACAGGCGCGCGGTCGATTTGATGCCGATCAGCGCGTCGTCCTCGGCGTCCTGATGCGCATAGATGGTGTCATAGCCGATCACCCAGGCGATCGAGCCGGCATAGAGCGCCAGCGCCGCGGCATCGATCCTCCCGAGGACCACCGCAAACCCCATCAGCGCGCCCCAGGAGAAGGCGAGGCCCAGCACGATCTGAGGCCACCAGGTGATGCGCTTCATGAAGGGATAGATTGCGACGATCAGCAGCGAGGCTAACCCGGTCGCCACGGCAAAGCGATTGAACTGCAACAGCACCGCCAATCCGACCAGCGCCTGTGCAACCAGGAAGACAAAAGCCTGCTTTACGCTGACCTGTCCCGCCGGTATCGGCCGCGACCGCGTCCGCTCGACCCTGGCGTCGAGATCGCGATCGGTGATGTCGTTCCAGGTGCAGCCGGCGCCGCGCATGACGAAGGCGCCGATGAAGAACAGCACGATCACGGACGGCAATTGGCTGACGTCGTGCGCGACGGCGGCCGCCAGCGCCGCCGACCACCAGCACGGCATCAGCAGCAGCCATGATCCGATCGGCCGGTCGAGCCGGGAGAGCCTCAGGTAAGGCCGCGACCATGACGGCGCGCGGGTGTCGACCCAGTTGCCGGTGGCATCGGCAACGCGGGCGGAAGCGTCGCTCATCGGGTCATCGCGCGAGAACGTTGCCGTTCAGGGTATCGAAGGTGCTGCCGCCCTTTTTGGTCGGCGTCGCTTCCGGAATTGACGCCGAGCCCAGCACTTCGCTCAGGCTGGGGCCGGCCGGTCCCCGCGTCTGCGCCTGCTGCGCCACCGCGCAGACCTTCTTCTGCATGGCCTCGGTGTTCTTGTGGCCGGCCTTGAGCTGGTCGGCGATCTGCGCCGGAATTCCGCATTTGGCGGCATTGGTTTCGATATATTTGATCATCTTGATTTCGGCCTGACCGAAATTCCCGATCAGCTTGCAGGCTTCGTCCGGCGGCGCGTGCCGGTCGCTGGCAGCCTTGATCAGCTTGCCGCGCTTCTCCGCCTCTTCGCGCAAGGGGACGAATCCATTCATGCAGGGATCCGACGCCCCGCCGGTCGGAGGCGCCGGCCCACGCTCGAACGCCGAGCCGGTGACCGGAGCCGCTCCGTTGCCCGGAAACGCCGACGGACCTCCGCGGGGGGTAGCCGATGGAGCCGCCGCGTTCACCGGCGGAAATGGCGAAGCACCGCCCGCAGGCGCTGCGGCCTGACCGGGCAGCGGCGCCGGAAACGCGCCCTGCGCGAAGGCATGGCCGGCGTGAAGCGCGGCGGCAATGGTCAACGGCACGATCAGGCGACGGATGATCAAGGGTAGTTCTCCGGCAAGTCCAGCGGGCCCCAATTTCTTCCGATCGAAGCACAATTCCGACGGGGTTTTTACGATTCTTGCCCGCCCTTAACAACCCGTGGAATTGGGCAACAGCGCGGCGTAGGGCCGCGCCGATCGAGGATAATTGGCCCCGATTGCAGTCCTTTCGGCTAAAAGGCGGCACGGACTGGACATCACAAATGCCTGAACTGGATTTTCGAGCCCCCCGCCTGTTCATCGATGCCCCCTTGCGTGTGGGTCAGACGGTCGCGCTGGAGCGGAACCAGAGCAATTATCTCGGCAATGTGCTGCGGTTGTCGGCTGGCGACACCCTCCTGGTGTTCAATGGGCGCGACGGCGAGTGGCAGGCATCGATTGCGGGCCGCAAACGGCCCGACAGTCTCGCGATCGTGACCCGGACCCGGCCACAGGACCGCCTGCCCGACATCGCTTACGTGTTTGCGCCGCTAAAGCACGCCCGGCTCGACTACATGGTGCAAAAGGCGGTCGAGATGGGCGCCTCCAGGCTGCAGCCGGTTTTGACCCGCTTTACCCAGGTCTCGCGGGTCAATCGCGAACGGATGCGCGCCAACGTCGTCGAAGCCGCCGAGCAATGCGGGATCATCAGCCTTGCCGAGGTCACCGAGCCCGTTCCATTCGATCGCTTCGTGAGCCAGCGCGAGGCCAGGCGCCTCCTGGTCTTCTGCGACGAGGCCGCCGGTGTCGCGGACCCCTTGCAGGCGCTGCGCGGATTAACCACGTCGAACGGGGTTGAGGTCCTGATCGGTCCCGAAGGCGGATTCGCCGAGGAAGAGCGCGCGCTGCTGTTGCGGCAGCCAAATATCCTCCGGCTGTCGCTGGGGCCTCGGATCTTGCGGGCGGATACGGCCGCGGTTGCGGCCCTGGCGCTGGTCCAGGCCGCGCTCGGCGACTGGGCCAGGCCGGGATAGGCAATTCCCTGATAAGCCGTTAAGGCACCTGTCATTAAGCCCCTTGGCCAATCCCTGTCGAAACCCCGCTTTGGCCATGCTAAGGGCTGCGCCAGCTGCTCTGGAACCGGCTTTTCTTGAGGATATCTGGACGTCGAGATGACCGCGACCGCCGCCACAAATCGTGCTGCCGGATCCGCCGCCTGGGCGGAGGCGCTGCTGTTGTCGTTTGCGCAGGCCGGCTATGTCCAGGCCGAGCCTGATATCCTGCAGCCGGCCGAGCCGTTCCTCGATCTCTCCGGCGAGGACATCCGCAGGAGCCTTTATCTGACGACCGACGCGAGCGGCGGGGAGCTTTGTCTTCGCCCCGATCTGACCATTCCGGTAGCCCGCGACTATCTCGCCTCCGGCCGCGCCGGCGAGCCCCTGGGCTTCAGCTATCTCGGCCCGGTGTTCCGTTATCGCCACGGCCGGCCGAGCGAATTCCTGCAGGCCGGGATCGAATCCTTCGGCCGGCAGGATCGCGCCGCGGCGGATGCCGAAATGCTGGCGCTGGCGCTCGAGGCGACCGCCGCATTCGGATTGAAGGACGTCGAAATTCGCACCGGCGACGTCGCCTTGTTCAACGCGCTGATCAATGCGCTCGATCTCTACCCGGTCTGGCGGCGGCGGCTGATCAAGGATTTCAACCGCAAGATCAGCCTTGCGGAGGATATCGAGCGGCTGACGCTGGCAACCGCTCCGGGCCGCAGCGAATATGCGGGCGTGCTCGCCGCATTGGCCGGCTCCGACCGCAAGGCGGCGCTGGCGCTGGTGACCGACCTGATGTCGATCGCCGGCACCACCAATGTCGGCGGCCGCACGGTGTCGGAGATCGCCGACCGCTTCCTCGAACAATCGACGCTGAAGGGCGGCGCGCTGCCGCGCGACGCGCTCGGCATCATCAAGCGCTTCCTCGCGATCGCGGGCGACCCCGACGATTCGATCGCGCAACTGCGCGCGCTGGCCGAGGACGCCAGGCTCGACATTTCAGCGGCGATCGATCAGCTCGAAAGCCGCGTCGGCTTCATGGCCGCGCGCGGCATCGATACGCGCCTGACGCGCTTTTCAACCTCGTTCGGGCGCGGCCTCGACTATTACACCGGCTTCGAATTCGAACTGCACGCCCGGGGCAACGGCAACGAGCCGCTGGTGGCCGGCGGGCGCTATGACGGGCTGATGACCCAGCTCGGCGCGGCGACGCCGATCCCCGCCGTCGGATTCTCGATCTGGGTCGAGGCCCTGACAGAACTGGGCAAGCCCGCCGCGGGCGGGAGCGCGACATGACCGCGCCGTTCGTGCTCGCCGTTCCCTCCAAGGGCCGTTTGCAGGAAAACGCCGAAGCGTTCTTCACCCATGCCGGGCTTTCGCTGGCGAAGCCGGGCGGCGCGCGTGATTATCGCGGCACCATCGCCGGGCTCGACAATGTCGAAATCGCCTATCTTTCGGCGAGCGAGATTGCCTCGCAGCTTTCCCGCGGCGCGGTGCATCTCGGCGTCACCGGCGAAGACCTGGTGCGCGAAAGCATCGCGGACGCCGACCAGCGCGTGCTCCTGATCGACAATCTCGGCTTCGGCAGCGCCAATGTCGTGGTCGCGGTGCCGCAGGCCTGGATCGACGTCCGCACCATGGCCGATCTCGACGACGTCACCTCCGGCTTCCGCGAACAGCACAACCGGCGGATGCGGGTCGCGACCAAATACATCAATCTGACCCGTGCCTTCT
>NZ_JBAVNZ010000152.1:0-5096 GCF_049691595.1 Bradyrhizobium sp. | reverse complement strand
ACGCCGCGCCGTCGACGAAGGCGGTTTTGTCCACGGCTTCATCCGGCGACGAAAACGCCGTCAGCCCCGGCCGCTGCAGCGTGCCGACATTATATTCGTTGTGCCAGCGCATCAGCCCGGCGCCGGCCTCGCGCCGCGCCTGCTCGCGGGTTTCCGCGATATGCCAGGACAGCAGCACGCGCCAGTCGGACCGGCTCACATGGGTGCCGGCCTTTTTCGCGGCGTCCTCGGCAAAACCCCATTGCGTCGGCAGCGCCATCAGCCCCTGCGTCGACATCGAGCCGAGCGAAATGATGCCGATGCCGTATTTGCCCGCCAGCGTCATGCCCGAGGGCGAGATCTGCGAGGCCACCACGAACGGCATCTCTTCCTGCAGCGGCAACAGCTGCAGCGCGGCGTCGTTCATGGTGAACCAGTCGCTCTTGGCGGTGACGCGCTCGCCCTGGAACAGGCGGCGGATGATCGCGATCGCCTCGTCCTGGCGGTCGCGCTGCGTCATCGGATCGATGCCGAGCGTATGCGCGTCGGAGGCCAGCGCGCCCGGGCCGGAGCCGAAGATGGCGCGGCCGCCGGTCATGTGGTCGAGCTGCACCATGCGCTGGGCGACGTTGAAGGGGTGGTGATAGGGCAGCGAGATGACGCCGGTGCCGAGCTTGATGCGTTTGGTGCGCTCGCCAGCGGCGGCCAGAAACATTTCCGGCGAGGCGATCATTTCCCAGCCCGAGGAATGGTGCTCGCCGCACCAGAACTCGTCAAACCCGAGCGCGTCGATCTGCTCAACGAAATCGAGGTCGCGGCGGAATTGCAGCATCGGATGCTCGCCGATTGGATGATGCGGGGCGAGGAAGGCTCCGAATTTGAGGCGGGCCATGGGGTTTCTCTCCGGAAATATTGTTTTGTTTATGCGGGGCTCGGCCCAAACTACGGGCTGGGGGAGACCATGGCAATGCTGCGGAGGCTGCTGCCGATGCATGGTTGTCGCGCAGTTTGGGGCGGCTTCCCATCTCCCGGAATTTGCTGGCGCGCGGTCGTCGGGGCCGGCGACAGCCACACAGTCCGGATCAGCGCGAAGCGCTATCGGCGATGGGCCGATCCGCTCGATGGGCAAATGCCAACGATCGTTGGTATGAGGGATTCGGGATACTCCATTACCTTCCCTGTCCATGGATTTCCATTTAACGCGAACTTAACGCGCGGAGGCATATTCTTGCTCATTGGAATACCCGAAGTGTTCTGCTTTCGGGCGATCGGAGCCGTCCTTTGCAAGGGGTCGCTCGATTAGCTGATCGCCGACGAAACGCCGAGGCTTCGCCTGCCAGGATTGCGGCACAGGGCTCACCGAAAATGCCCGGCGGACGCTGCACTCCCGGCAGGTCACCATGAATCGACAGCCGGGTTCGTCGCCCGGCCAAGATGCCGGCTCAATTTCGCAGGGTTAACGATGTCGCATCCACGATTGTACCAACGGGTAAAGCCAGCCGGCCTGGTGTCCAAAAAAGGGCAGATCATCGCGGCTCCGAAAGCGCCGGTGATCGCGTGCGCCATCGTCGACTATTCACCCGGCGGGGCGTGTCTTGAAATATTTCCGATGGTGCCGGTGCCGGAGCGGTTCGAGCTTCGGCATGGCAGCGTGAAAAAGAAAGCCCGTGTCGTCTGGCGGCGTGGAATCCGTATCGGCGTCGCATTTTGAATCTCGTTCCGGATTGATGAGGAAGCGCGTTCCGGCGTCATCCCGCTCCGGTCCAGTTCGGCGATCTTGCAGGCCTGGCCCAGCGTCGGATGGTCGAATGTGTTCCGGACGAAATCGTCGATCATGCCTTTGAGGGTGAGCGCGGCCTGACTGATAGGGATCAGGCCGGTCACGCCTTCGCCGCGGAAGGAGCGGGTTCCGGCCCCGGCATCTATGACGCCATCGCGGTCCTTGTCGCCATTTTAGGCTGCGCGATTGGCGCGATTTGCGGCATGCGCGCGGTTTGCACTGTTGATCATCACCGGTGTCATTTTTCTGACACGGAAGCGGCCCGCGGCGGCCTGACAAATCGACGTGAACCACAACATTGCAGGGGATGAACCGTCCGCGGCCTTTAAATTTTGCGGTGCAGCAATTATCTGTTGTTGCTCGAGCTACACAAAAACAATCGCCCCAGGAGCTGCCGGTGTCCCTTGCGAAGAATATTGATTTCCTGCGCCGTCTGCCGAAGCTGAACGGGTTCAATGGCTTGGGAGCGTACGGGGCGCATCAACGCGTCCGCACGCCGCTGATCGAGGTGAGGGATTTCGGGCCCAACCCCGGCGCGCTGCGGATGTTCGCATTCGTGCCGGAACAGCTGCGGCGCGCGCCCGCGCTTGTGGTCGTGCTGCATGGATGCGGCCAGACGGCTGCCGGCTACGATCTCGGCGCCGGCTGGTCGACGCTGGCCAAGCGCTATGGCTTTGCGTTGCTGATGCCGGAGCAGCAGCCATCCAACAACGCCCACGCCTGCTTCAACTGGTTCAATCCGGAGGACACCGCCCGCGACCGGGGCGAAGCCCATTCGATCCGGCAGATGATCGCGCGAATGGCCGGCGATCACAAAATCGATCCGCGCCGCATCTACGTCACCGGGCTATCCGCCGGCGGCGCCATGACGACGGTGATGCTTGCGACCTATCCGGAAGTGTTCGCGGCCGGGGCTGTCATCGCCGGCCTGCCGTTCGGCATCGCGAGCAATGTGCCGGAAGCGCTGAACGGAATGCTGCAGTCGCGATCGCGCCCCGCATCCGAATTGGGCGACCTGGTGCGCAAGGCTTCGAAGCACAGGGGTCCGTGGCCGAAATTGTCGGTGTGGCATGGCAGCGCCGATCGCACGGTGAACCCGGCCAACGCCGATGAGATCGTCAAGCAATGGCTCGACGTGCATGGCCTGCCGCCGGCGCCGATGTCGAAAGCCGATGTCGACGGATATCCCCGCGAGGTCTGGTGGAACGCCGAGGGCGAGACGGTGGTCGAATCCTACACCATCACCGACATGGCGCACGGCACGCCGCTCGGCGCGGTCGACAATGACGAGCAATATGGCGAGCAGGGCGCGTTCGTGATCGAGGCGGGCATCTCGTCCTCCTATCACATCGCAAAATTCTTCGGCCTGACCGGACGGGTGCGCGAGCCCGTGGTGGTTGCAACGGCGACGCCGCAGCAAGCGGCGAAGACGGTCCCGATCGCGGTTCCGGCATCGGCGCCTGCGCCCGAACTTGCCGCGACGCTGTGGCCACGGCCGACGCCGGCCCGCCATGGAAAGAACCCGCGTCCGCCGCGCCGTGCCGGAATCGATGTCGGCGCCGTCATTACCCGCGCGCTGACCGCCGCGGGACTGATGAAATAGGCGGCCCGTCGCGGCGGCTAGCTCGCCGCGGTCTCCGCGATCAGTTCGATCGGCGTGACCACGACTTCGCCGCCGGCGACCTGCCGGGTTTTCTCGGTGTAGTGCTTGAAGAAATCCCTCTGCTGCAGCGTCTTGACGGCCTGATCGTCGGCGGCGGAGGCGAGATGGCAGTAGCTGGAATCGTCGCGATTTTTCAGGCACCGGTAGCTGATCTTGCCCTTGAGTTCGGAGTCATTGTCGAGTGCGGCAATGAAGCGGCGGATTTCCCGATGCCATTCTTCAGAGCTGCCGTTGGCGAACTGATATCTGATCATGAAATGCTTCATCGTCGGCTCCTTGTTGAGGCGAGGTCACGCTGGAAATCTGCTGCTTTCAGGCGCATCGGCGCAAGTATGGACAAAAATGATAGTATAGACTTTTTCGCCCTTGTTCCTATCCTGACCCGACGCGGGCAAGGCAGAGGGGGTTGCGAGATGGCGAAGGTGAGATCGGCCCAGCCCTGCGGCTGCCCGGTGGCGGCGTTCCAGAAAATGATCAGCGGCAAATACAAGCTGCGGATCGTCTGGGATCTGAAAGGCGGCCCGCGGCGCTATGGCGAAATCAGAACCGGCCTGTTGCGCGGTTCGGACGGCAGTGCGGAGATCGCGCCCCGCGTGCTCAGCCGCGAATTGAAGGCGCTCACCGAAACCGGGCTGATCGACCGCAAGGATTTTGGCGTCGTCCCGCCCAAGGTCGAATATCGCCTGACCCGCAAGGGCAGGAGTTTCGTTCCCGTCATCGCCGCGATCCGCGACTGGGGCGCGCGGCACCTCGCGCAGGCCGGCGCGGGTGAGATGCCAGGGCGGGTTGGCGGCTGAATGGGCTCGCCGAGCAGCCGCAGCTCACAGCTCGCCGGTGAGGAACGGATTGGTCATCCGCTCCTGGCCGATGCTGGAGCCCGCGCCATGGCCGCAGATGAAGCCGACATCGTCGCCGAGCGGCAGCAGTTTTTCAGTGATCGACCGGATCAGCGCGGCGTGGCTGCCGCCGGGCAGATCGGTGCGGCCGACCGAGCCGTTGAACAGGACGTCGCCGACATGGGCAAAACGCAATTCCTTGTTGAAGAACACCACGCTGCCCGGCGAATGGCCGGGGCAGTGCAGGATGTCGAAGGTCAGTTCGCCGATGGCGACCTGGTCGCCCTCGTCGAGCCAGCGATCGGGCCCGAAATCGCGCACGCCGGTCATGCCGAAACGCGCGCCGCTGGAGACGACATTGTCGAGCAGATATTTGTCGGCGATATGCGGTCCTTCGATTTGCACCCGCAGCGCATCGCGCAACTCGGCGGCGCCGCCGACATGGTCGATATGACCATGGGTCAGCCAGATCTTCTCGACCGTGACGCCGGTCTGCTTGATCGCCGCCAAAATCTTCGGGACGTCGCCGCCGGGGTCGATGACCACGGCCTTCTTGCTGGCTTCGTGCCAGATGATGGTGCAGTTCTGCTCGAACAGCGTCACCGGAACGATGATCGCGCCGGCTTTCGCTTTGGTCTCGGTCTTGTCATCCATGGCGGCACCATATTCTTCCCTGAAAGGTCGTCAACACAGGCGGGAGCCGATGTGTGATCCCGTAACGGTCCGTGGTAGGGTCGCGTCCGGATGGGATATCTAGGGCGCGGAGCCGGGAATCGCATCGGCTGATCGCGTTCACGCCTCGATTTCGGCTGAGGTTTTCATGAACCAGGCTTCCAAA
>NZ_JBAVNZ010000151.1:0-11909 GCF_049691595.1 Bradyrhizobium sp. | reverse complement strand
CCGGAAAGCTGGTCGGGCTTGCGTTTCTCCATCCCCTCGAGCCTGACCAGCGCCACCATTTCCGCGACCCGGGCCGCGATGTCGGCCCGCGCCACGCGAGCGCGCTCCAACCCGAAGGCGATATTGTCGCGCACCGAAAGATGCGGAAACAACGCGTAATTCTGAAACATCATGTTGACCGGCCGCTGGTGCGGCAACACCCGCGCGATATCCTTGCCGGCCAGCAGGATGCGGCCCTCGTCCGGCGTCTCGAAGCCGGCCAGCATGCGCAGCAGCGTGGTCTTGCCGCAGCCGCTCGGACCGAGCAGCGCGAAAAATTCTCCGGCGCGGATGTCGAGCGACAGGGCATCGACGGCGCGGAAGGTGCCGAATTTTTTCGACACCCCCTCGATGCGCAACAGCGGCGTGTCGCAGGCATCCGTCCGCGGTTCGGGAGACGGCGTGGCCTCGTCGATTTTGGAAAGTTCCCCAGCCATGCCTTAGTAGTACACTTAGCGCCGGCAAAGGCGCAACGCGCGGGCGCCCACTCTACACAGCGGTCGCCATGAACGCCCCCAGCGCATCGCGATCCGGGGCCGGCATGGTCAGCCCGAGTTTTGAACGCCGCCACAAAATGTCGTCGGGGAAGCGCGCCCATTCCCTGGTCACGAGATAGCGCACTTCCGCGCCGGTCAGCTCTGGTCCGAAGGTTGGGCCCAAATCAGCCCTCACCCTGGCGTCGCCGAGGATCGCCTCGACCCTCGTGCCGTAGGCCGCGACCAGGCGGCAGGCCTGATCCTCGCCGAGAAAGCGCCAGCGATCGCGCGCGACATCGACCGCGGTCTCGAAGCCGTCCCAGGCAAAGTCGCCGCCCGGCAGCGGCGCGGTCGCGGTCCAGCGTGGCGCCATCGGATAGAACGGCGTCAGTTGCGAGACCGCCTTCTCCGCGCGCAGCCGCGAGGCGGTGACGTCGCCGCCGAACGCCGTGAGCAGCGGCGCCTTGCCGCGCCCGTGGTCCAATCTGATCGATCCGTCCCGCGTCGCGCGCCTGTGCGCGGGGTTGATGATGGCGTTGGCACCGGACACCGTGCGGACCACGTCGACCGGATGGATCGGTTCGCGAAAATACCGGTTGGCGGCCCCGCATAGATAGGCGACCTCGTTGAGGTCCACCGCGACCACGGCGGGATCGCCCTTGAACGCATGTGTAACGGTGCCGATCAGGGTAAAATCGCGCGCATAGGGGCTGGCGAAAATCAGCCGCCGGTCGCTGTTCTGAAACACGTAGACATGGTCGGTGTCGAACAGCCGCCTGACGACGATCTGGCTCACCTGCACGGTGCCGAGGCGTGGCGACGGCACGCGCAACACGGTCTCTGCGACCGACGCCGTCCATGCTCCGGTGGCATTGACCAGCGCCCTTGCGGTGATCACCTGGCGATGGCCGCGGTCGATCGTCACCAGCCGCCAGATTTCGCCGCGGTCGGCCCGGGTGCAGCGGGCGCCGGTACGAATCACGGCGCCGCGCTCGGCGGCATCGACGGCGGTGAGGATCACCAGCCGGGAATCGTCGACCACGCAGTCGGAATATTCGAACGCGGTGCCGAATGGCCGCTTCAACGGCACGCCGACCGGATGGTGCGTGACGTCGATCGTCGCCGAGGCCGGCAGATGCGTTCGCGAGGCCAGCCGGTCGTACAGCAACAGCCACGACCGCAACTGCCATTGCGGACGCTCGTCGGAATGGGCGGGGATCGCAAAGCGCATCGGGCGCACCAGATGCGGCGCGATCCGGAGCCAGACGTCGCGTTCGGCCAGCGCCGCCCGCACGCGAAGGAAATGCCGGCGCTCCAGTCCCGCCAGATCGCCATGGATCAGCCGTGGGGAAGCCGAGGATGCGCCCGCGCCAAGGTCGCCCTGCTCCAGCAGGATCACGCGCAGGCCACGTCCGGCGGCGTCACGCGCAATGCTCACGCCATTCAACCCGCCGCCGACGATCGCCAGATCGTAATCCGCCATGCGTAACGCCTATCGCCTTTTGGAGCGAAGCCTGTCCCGCACCTGGATAGCCGGATCGGCACCGGTTCGGACCACGAAAACGCGTCAGACAGGACGATAGGGCTTCGGCTCTGATGCCGAACCGAAAGAGCCCTACCCGGTCTTTCGCCCAGCCTCCACGACGTTGCCGCCTTTACCGCCGACCAGCACGGCGTATTGGGCGATCGGCGCCGGTTTGCCGACGAAATAACCCTGGACCGCGTCGCAGCCCGCGTCCGAGAGGAACGCAAGCTGCTCCTGGGTCTCCACGCCCTCGGCGACGATCGACATTTCAAGGCCGTGGCCGAGGTCGATGATGGCGCGCACGATCGCGGCCGATTGCGGGTTGCGGCCGAGATTCATGACGAAGGCGCGGTCGACTTTGATCTTGTCGAACGGGAACGCCTGCAGATAGCTCAGCGAGGAATAGCCGCTGCCGAAATCGTCCATCGAGACGCGCACGCCAAGCGCCTTCAGCCGCCGCAGCAGCGCAAGGCCGCGATCGAAATCCTCGATCAGCACGCCCTCGGTGATCTCAAGCTCGAGCCGGCCCGGCTTGAGGCCGGTTTCAAGCAGGATTGCGTGCACAAGGCCGACCACGTCACCATGCATGAACTGCGCGGGCGACAGGTTGACCGCGATCTGCAGCGGCATCGGCCAGGATGCGGCCTCGCGGCAGGCTTCGCGCAGGATCCATTCGCCCATCTCGACGATCAGGCCGCTCTCTTCCGCCAGCGGAATGAAATCGGCGGGCGGCACGAAACCCCGCGCCGGATGCAGCCAGCGCGCCAGCGCCTCGAAGCCGACAACCTCGCTGGTGGCGACCGTCGGCCCCGACCTGGCCAGCGGCTGGTAGTGCAGCGACAATTCGCCGTTCCTGATCGCGACCGAGAGATCCTGGTGCAGGACGCGGCGATCGCGGATCTGGCGGTCCATCTCGGGGTCATAAATGCTGATCGAGCCGCGCGATTTGGCCTTGGCGCGGAACAAGGCCGCGCCGGCATTGGCCAGCAGCGTGGCCGCGTCCGGTCCATTGTGCGGAAATACCGCGATGCCGGTGGTGACGCCGGTATGGATCGATTTGCCGTCGATCTGGAATTCGTTCGCCAACGCCCCGGCAACCTGTTTAGCCAGCAGTTTCCCCGCAGCCGGCTGCTTGCCGTCGATGATCAGGCCGAACTCGTCGCCGCTGAGCCGGGACACAACGCCGCCACCCGCGGAGTTCTGGAGACGCTTGGCGACCTCGATCAGCAATTTGTCGCCCATCGCCTGGCCGAACACGTCGTTGATTTCCTTGAGGCCGTCGAGGTCGACGCAGAGCACGGCGAATTCCTCGTCGGTGCCGCCGCAGGCCTCGATCATCTGCGCGAGCGCCTGCAGGAAGGCGGCGCGGTTCGGCAGATCCGTCAGGCCGTCATGATAGGCCATATGCGCCATCCGCGACTCGGTCTGGCGGCGATCGGTGACGTCTTCATGGGTCTTGATCAGATATTGCGGCTCGCCGGCATCGTCGAGCACCGTCATGCGACGGGTCAGGAACAGCCGCAATCCGTCCTTGGTGCTGATCGGGTGTTCCTCGGCGAGCAGCCCGCGCTTCCTGATCGCCGCCTCGTCGCGCGCGACGATCAGTTTGGCCTCCCGGGGGTTGAAGATGTCCGCGGCCGTCAGTCCGGTGACGTCCTCGCGACGGCGGTTGAGTATCCTCTCGGCGCTGCGGTTGGCGAGCAGGTATTTGCCGTCGCTGACGCGCTCGACAATGAGCGAGACCGGAATGTTGTCGACCACGAGCTCGAGAAACTTCTTGGTGCTTTCCAGTTCGCGAGACAGCGACCGGCGTTCGGTCACGTCGTCGAACAGCGCGATCAGGAATTCGGGTTCGTTGTTTTCATTGCGCACGATCACGCGGTTGGAGGCGATGATGCGTGTCTCGGTACCGCGCTCGACCGGCAATTCGCTGCGGTAATGGCCCTCCGGCGCATTCAGCGCCGAGCGGTCCGCCGCTGCGATGCTGGCCGCCGTATCTGGCCGGAAGATCTGGTCGGCGCGCCTGCCGACGATGTAGTCGCGGGAAAAACGCGAGAATCGCTCGAATGCGCGGTTGGCGAAGATATAGCGGCCGTCGTCGATGTTCTTGGCAGCCACGCATACCGGGACATTGTCGAGCACCGATTCCAGGAACTGCGTGGTCGATGCGAGCTTGCGCGAAAGCCTGCGCTGCTCGGTGCAGTCCTCGTGCGTCGCCACTGACCCGCCGTTCGGCAGTGGAAAATACCGGGCCAAAACCCATCGTCCGCCGGGCAGTCCGGTAACAAGGCCTTCCGGGCTGGCGCCCCTGGCGCGAAAATCGCCGTCGCTGACATCGAGGAGGCCGCGCTTGCGCCGCGTCTCCAGCAGTTCGGGACCGGTCATGTTCGGGGGAACGTCCGAGCGCGCCAGACCGTAAATTTCGAGATAGCGATCGTTGCAGAAGATGACCCGCCCCCGCGGATCGGTCATGACCACGCCCTGGCTGAGATTGTTGAGGGCGGAACTGATGAACGCGTTGCGCCGCAGCTGCGAACGCTTGACCTTGCGCAGTGCCGAAAGCACCCACAAGCCGACGGCTGCCAGAAAAGAAGCGACCACGATGCTGCCGATCAGGATTTCCCAGATCGTCTCGGGATCGAGCGAGCCGATGTAGCTCGATGGCGCAAAGCCGCCGGACAGTTCGCCCCAGGCCAAACCGGCCGGCGCAAGGCTGGCGATCACGCAGGCGACGGCCAGCGCCGGAATGAGGCTCTTCCCGCCTGCCTGCCAATTCTTGCCTGCCATCACCCACCCGTGGTTTTACGGGCGCAGTGTCTGGCTTCACGGGTTTGAATCGGGTAAATGGCTACCCTTGCAACCCAGAAATGTGGCTCGAATTACGGCAATTGCCCTGACATGATTAATGCTTCACTAACGGGATCGATGGTCGGAGGCGTATTTCAAGGCGATCCAACGGGTTGCCTTGAGGCCTCGTTGAACGAAACGAAGATAGCCCGGCGCGATATTGGCCCAGGTTCGCGCCGGATTTCCGGACATGAAGTGGCACATGGACAGGGTTGATTGCGTCGTTATCGGTGCGGGGGTGATCGGTCTCGCGGTCGCGCGGCATCTCGCGCAGGCCGGCCGCGAAGTGATCGTGCTCGAAGCGGCCGAGGGGATCGGAACCGTGACCTCCTCCCGCAACAGCGAGGTGATCCACGCCGGCATCTACTACCGCGCCGGCAGCCTGATGGCGCAAATGTGCGTCAGCGGCAAGCACGCGCTCTACCGATATTGCAGCGATCACGGCATCCCGCATCGCAATTGCGGCAAGCTGATCGTCGCAACCACGCCTCAGGAAACGGAAAAGCTGCAATCGATCCGGGCCCATGCCGAAGCCAATGGCGTGCGCGATATGCAGCTGCTCTCGGGCGATGCCGCCCGTGCGATCGAGCCGGCGCTGAATTGCGACGGCGCGCTGCTGTCGCCTTCCACCGGCATCATCGACAGCCACGCCTATATGCTGGCGCTGCGGGGCGATGCGGAAGAGGCAGGCGCCGCCTACGCGTTTTGCACGCCGCTTGTGCGCGCCAGGGCGGCCGCGGGCCGAATTGAAGTCGAGGCCGGCGGCGACGCGCCGATGACGCTTGAATGCAATCTCCTCGTCAATGCGGCCGGCCTCGGCGCGCCGGCGGTTGCACGCGGCATCGAGGGCATGCCGATCGGGCTGATACCGTCAGCCTATCTCGCCAAGGGAAACTATTTCAGCTGCAGCGCGCGGGCGCCGTTTTCACGCCTGATCTATCCGGTGCCGGAGCCCGGCGGGCTCGGCGTTCACCTGACGCTCGACATGGCGGGACAGGCCCGGTTCGGCCCTGATGTGGAATGGGTCGACGCCGTCGACTACGCGGTCGATCCGGCGCGGGCGGAGAGGTTCTATCCGGCGATCCGGAAGTATTGGCCGACCTTGCCGGACGGCGCGCTGATGCCGAGCTATTCCGGAATCCGGCCCAAGATCGTACCGCCCGCGGTGGCCACGCAGGACTTCCTGATCCAGGGCCAGCGCGACCACGGCGTCGCCGGGCTGATCAATCTGTTCGGCATCGAGTCGCCTGGATTGACGTCATCGCTCGCGATTGCGGAATATGTCGGCGAATTAGCCGAGGCGTGAGCTGTTTCCGCCCAAAACACGCCACGCGGCACAAAACACCTTATGCGCATGAGCGCATCGACGCCCATCCGACGGTAAGCAGGTGTGCTTCGGTACTCGGCTGAAAACAGGCTAGTGGAGAGTTTCTTCCGCGGTATGCTTCAACCGCTCGATCTCATCCTTGACCATCAACTTGCGGCGCTTCAACTCGACAATTTGCAAATCGTCTGTGGAAAGGTGCACGAGCGCTTCGTGCAATTCGTTCTCAAGAACCTTGTGTTTGCGTTCCAGTTCAACCAGATGCGCCTGTATTGCCATACGAGAGCTCCTCGGCAGGTGAAACCTCAGATTCGATCCGGACAGGGAAAGTGTACACCAGCCAGCGAGTCTGTCGATGGGTATCCAGAATCGCGCGTCTCATATTTTCGGATTATCTGTAACCAATCGTGAGTATGGAACCGGGCCAGCTTGCGCCCCGGGCGCTGAGGGACGATATTTCCGCCAGCGGCTATCCGGGGCCGTTCACAACCTCATCGTGCATTTTCAGTTAACATACGCCATGACCGACGAAGACGAGCGCGAACTCCAGGCCGAGCTGGCGAGGCTGCAGCAGGAGCATCGCGATCTCGACGCCGCGATCGACGCGTTGCATCAATCGCCGGCGCCGGATTTGCTGCGGCTGCAGCGGCTGAAGAAGCGCAAGCTTCAACTGCGCGACCGCATCGCCTTCATCGAAGACCAGATCACGCCGGATATCATCGCCTGACGTGTTGTTGCTGGATGGTCATTCCGGGATGGTCCGAAGGGCCATGGCGGAATCTCGAGTTTCCAGGTTCGTGCCAACGCACGCCTGGACGATCCGCAAAAAAATTTACGCCCCGCCGGTCAATTCCTGCAGCAGGCCGGCAAGCTCGTTGGCGTGATAGGGTTTGGGCAAAAATCGCCCGCCCTCCGGCAAGTCCTTTTCCCCGACATCCACAAGGCCGGAAGTCGCCACGATCTTGATCGGCGGCCAGCGGCCCCGGACCGCGCGGGCGAACCTCAGCCCGTCCATCGCACCTGGCATCTGGATGTCGGTAAACACGACCGTGATGTCGCGCCGGGTTTCCAGAATCGCGATCGCCGTGTCGGCGTCGGCGGCCTCGACGACTTCGAAACCGGCCGCGGCAATCATCTCGACCGCATCCAGTCGCAACAGCCACTCGTCCTCGACGATCAGCACCACGGACCTTCTGGATGCCGAAAGACCCATACGGCTCACTCCCTGTGCATAGGCGTTAAGCCGCGGATTTTGTTTTAGTTCCATGCGGTCCCGACTTTCTCGACGGCGGTACCGGCCTGCGTTGGCCATTCGGCGTGGCACATCCGACGCATGATCATGGCGACCCACCTCGGCACGGACATCCGGCAGAGCGGCGAAGCCGTCATAATCGACCATGTCGGGGAAAGATACCCGGCCTTTTGCGGACAGCCGGTTGGCATCGAGAAAAATGCGCCACAACGAAAGACCGAAAGACGGGTCTGATTCAATCAGAACCGGACAGCGCTCAGGCGGTGCTACTTTCGCGCGGACCGCCGCTTCGGCTTGGTGGGCGGCTCGGTGATCTGTTGCTGGACCGCGCTCGCCTCTTTCTGCAATCTCAGGGCACGAAGCCGTTCCATGTTCTTGCGAACCGCGATGCTCTCCTTCTGGATCAGCTCCAGAGCCTTTGCGCCTTCCTCGGCCGCCAGGCGCTGCCGGTTGGCGCGCGCGATCTTCTCCGGTGTTTCGACCTTGTCCTTCATGCGAACTGGCTTCGCAGCTTGGCGGTGATGTCGCGAAGTTCCCGGGCAAGGCTCGCGTTGTAGCGCCGGGTTTCCGGATCGGTCGAACGATCGGCTATCAGCGCGCTTTCCGCCGCGCGCTTCTCCAGATCATCAATGCGTTTTTGAGTTTCGATCATCGCTCGTTCGAGGTTGAGGCGGGAGCGGGCCCGGCATTCTCGTCACCGAGAGAGGCCTGGCGACCCCTGCGGTGATGATCGACCGTGCGCCTGAATCGACAGAATTGCCAGCGTTAATAAGGGGCTGAGCGAACACAATCCGGACGGCGCGCGATCAGACCGGCGATCCAGGCAGCCACCATACGGCTTGACTCTCTGGAACAAAACATGAACATTACCGTGCCAGCCAACAATGGAGTTTTGCCATGTCCGCACCGTCCTCCCTGTCCGACAACAGCCGTTACGAGCAGGCCTGCGATCAGGCGATCGCGATGTGCGACGGCAATTTGCGCAGCACCATCAAGGCGCTGATCATGGCCAACGAATATCTGGAAACGGAGCTGGAGGAATTGCAGGCGGCGATTGCCGCCGGCTGCGCGCCACGCCAGCAAGGCGCGTCAGGGCAACAGACTGCGGCGTCACACCCAAAGAGCGACGCCGCCTGATCGATTTTTCCGGGAGCGGACCGATGGCCGATGTCACCTATTACGTAGCGCTGCCATTCCTGGAAGACGATACCGGTTCGCCGGTCGCGGGCGCGGCGGAGGAATGCCAGAGTCTGACCGGCGCGTTGCGCCGCGCCGAGGCGATGTCGAGGATGGCGGGCAGCATCGGCGCGGTGGCGTTCAGCCGCACCGGCGATCCCATGATCGGCGAATTCGGCGATGCGAAATTGCTGCGGAGATTCGGCAATGTGCCGGAGGATCTGAGCGGGCTTTAGGCATTACGTTTCATGCCGCCTTTGCGCCTTGCGCACATACATCGCGCTGTCCGCCTCCTCCAGCGCGCGGCCTGCGTCCGCGTGAGGACCGAGGATCGCCACGCCGGCGGATGCACCCGCGCTGACATTGCGGCCGTCGAAGACAAAACTGAGCCGATCGATCGCCCGTTCCACCGCCGCCGCCTTGGCCCGGGCGTCGGTCTCGCTGAGATTCCACAGCAGCACCGCGAATTCGTCGCCGCCGAGCCGCCCGACCACATCCGATGCGCGCACCTCGATCAGCAGCGTCGCGACGATCGCCTTGAGCACCCGATCGCCCGCGGCGTGCCCAAAGGCGTCATTGATCGGCTTCAGGCGATCGACGTCGAGCACGATCAGCGCGCCGCTGGCACGGTAGCGCTTGATGTAGGCGATCGAGCGATTGAGTTCGCGCTCGAAGCCACGACGGTTCAAAATATCGAGCAGGAAGTCGGTCTCGGCGGAGGCCTGCAGCGCCTCGATCCGCGCCTCGGCCTGTGCCAATTGGGCCTTGAGCCGGCGAATCGTCGATTTGTCGTCGCTGGACGCAGCCGCCGGCCGGGGCGCCGTGGCCTGAGGGCGCCGCGGCGCTGCCTTGCGCGCTGGCAAAGTGCTTTTTCGGCGTTTCGCAGCCCCCGAGGTGGATGCCCTGGTTTTCTTGGTCATGCGCATCCTTGTTGAGGCCTGCTTATGAAGGCTTGCCGGGATTCACCAAGTCAGGATAGTCCATTCTGAACCCCTTGCCACGCCTTGGATGAAGCCCGGGCCGACCCTATAATCCGGCCCATATTTCTGGATTCCCGAACAGAATTGACGATATGCCCGCACCAATAGCCATCATTATGGGAAGCCAGTCCGACTGGGAGACCATGCGCCATGCCGCCGAAACGCTGGCGGCGCTCGGTGTCGATTGCGAGAAGCGTATCATTTCGGCCCACCGCACCCCGGACCGGCTGTTCGCCTTCGCCAAGGGCGCGAAGGCGGATGGCGTCAAGGTCATCATTGCCGGGGCCGGCGGCGCGGCGCACCTGCCAGGCATGACGGCGGCGCTGACCGAGCTTCCGGTGTTCGGCGTTCCCGTCGAATCCAGGGCCCTGTCGGGCCTCGATTCGCTCTACTCGATGGTGCAGATGCCCGCCGGCATTCCGGTCGGCACGCTCGCAATCGGAAAAGCTGGCGCCATCAATGCCGCATTGCTCGCCGCGAGCGTGCTCGCGCTGAGCGATCCCGCGTTGTCGGCGAGGCTCGCCGCCTGGCGCAAGCAACAGACCGATGCGGTCAGCGAGCGCCCGGAGGGAGCCGCGTGACGGCTGCCAGTGCCGCCGACTTCAAGTTCCGCGATCGGCCGCGGCAAATTCGTACCGGTAACTTCGAGCCAATAGACGGCACCAGGATCATGATCTTGCCAGCACCCCTTTGCCCGCGAAGTTCGTGTAAGAGATCGTCGAGATGAATCACGAACTTCGGAAACCGGGCACCGGCCAGGTCAAGCTCAAGCCGGGCGACACCGTCGGAATTCTCGGCGGCGGGCAACTGGGCCGGATGCTGGCGATGGCCGCCGCGCGGCTCGGCCTCAAGTGCCAGGTGTTTTCGCCGGACCCGGATTCACCCGCGTTCGACGTCGTGCTGCACGCGACCTGTGCCGAATATGCCGATGTCGAGGCGCTGGAACTGTTCGCCAACGACGTCGACGTCATCACCTATGAGTTCGAGAATGTCCCGGCCGCGACCGCAACGGTGCTGGCCGCCCGCCGTCCGGTGCTGCCGGCGCAGACGATCCTCGAAACCACCCAGGACCGGCTGATCGAGAAGGATTTCGTGAAGAGGCTCGGCATCGGCACCGCCGATTACGCCGATGTGTCCTCGATGGCGAGCCTGCGTGCCGCAATCGTCCGCATCGGCCTGCCCGCCGTCATCAAGACCCGCCGCTTCGGCTATGACGGCAAGGGCCAGGCGATCATCCGCGAAGGGGACGATCCCGCTCGGGTCTGGGAGGATCTCGGCACCAAATCCGCGATCCTGGAAGCGTTCGTGCCGTTCGAGCGGGAAATTTCCGTGATCGCCGCGCGCGGCGCCGACGGCGAGGTCGAATGCTACGATGTCACCGAAAACGAGCACCGCGACCATATCCTGAAAATCTCGCGCGCGCCGGCCGCGATCCCGGACGATCTGGCCGCGCAGGCCCGGTCGATCGCCGAAAAAATCGCGAACGCACTGAACTATGTCGGCGTGCTCGCGGTCGAGATGTTCGTTGTGCCCGGCAGCGGCCGGCATCAGGTTCTGGTCAACGAGATCGCGCCCCGGGTGCACAATTCCGGCCACTGGACGCTCGACGGCGCCTCGATCTCGCAATTCGAGCAGCATATCCGCGCCATCGCCGGCTGGCCGCTCGGCAAGCCGCTGCGCCATGGCCTCGTCACCATGACCAATTTGATCGGGGACGACATCGACAGCTATGAGCAGTGGCTGACGGTTCCCGGCGCCACCGTGCATCTCTACGGCAAGGGCCTGCCGCGGCCGGGCCGCAAGATGGGACATGTGACGCAAGTGACCGCGATGCCGCCCAAAACCGGCTGATCTCGACCAAAAAGCCGGCTCGCCGAGCGAACTCGCTTGCCGCAGGTGGACATTTCCACATTTGTCTGGTACATGCGCGCGCTTAGGGTAAAGGGTCAGGCCTTCGCCATCCTTTGCTTTGCCAGAATTCCGAACCGATCAAATTGAAAAAGGATGCCGCGTGCAGGTTCTCGTTCGCGATAACAATGTCGATCAAGCCCTCAAGGCGCTGAAGAAGAAGATGCAGCGCGAGGGTATTTTCCGCGAGATGAAGCTCCGCGGTCATTATGAAAAGCCCTCCGAGAAGAAGGCCCGTGAAAAGGCCGAGGCCGTGCGCCGCGCCCGCAAGCTGGCCCGTAAACGCGCCCAGCGCGAAGGCCTCATCAGCGTCAAGGCAGTGGCGACAGCCGCTCCGGCGCGCTGATCTGCCGCTTTTTCGACTTTTTGAACGGTTATCGAA
>NZ_JBAVNZ010000150.1:0-2376 GCF_049691595.1 Bradyrhizobium sp. | reverse complement strand
CCCTCTCCCGCTTGCGGGGGAGGGCTGGGGTGGGGGCTCCCTCCGCGATGGCGATCTCGACGAGCCTCACGTACTCAACCCTCCCGCGAGCGTCGGGACATCGAGCGGCTTGAAGCCGTAATGGTTGAGCCAGCGCACGTCGCTCTCGAACAATTGCCGCAAGTCCGACATGCCATATTTCAGCATCGCGATGCGATCGATGCCCATGCCCCAGGCAAAGCCCTGATAGACCTCGGGATCGATGCCGCAGGCGCGCAGCACATTCGGATGCACCATGCCGCAGCCGAGAATCTCCAGCCAGTCCTCGCCTTCGCCGAAGCGGATTTCGCCCTTGTCGCGGCGGCACTGGATGTCGACCTCGAGCGACGGCTCGGTGAACGGGAAGAACGAGGGCCGGAACCGCATGTTGATGTGATCGACCTCGAAGAACGCCTTGCAGAACTCATGCAGGATCCATTTGAGGTGGCCAAGATGCGAGCCCTTGTCGATCACGAGGCCCTCGACCTGGTGAAACTGCGGCGTGTGGGTGGCATCGGAATCGATGCGGTAGGTGCGGCCCGGGCAGACCACGCGGATCGGCGGTTTTTGGCTGAGCATGGTGCGGACCTGCACCGGCGAGGTGTGGGTGCGCAACAGCATGCGCGAACCATCCTGCTTCGGGTTGAAGAAGAAGGTGTCGTGCATCTCCCGCGCCGGATGGCCCTCGGGAAAATTCAGCCTGGTGAAGTTGTAGTCGTCGGTCTCGATATCGGGGCCTTCGGCGATGGCAAATCCCATATCGGCGAAGATGGCCGTCAGCTCATCCATCACCTGGCTCAGCGGATGGATGCGGCCCTGCTCGGCGGCGGCCTCGCGCAGCGGCAGCGTGACGTCGATGGTCTCGGACTTGAGCCGGGCGTCAAGCGCCGCGGATTTCAGGATGTCGCGGCGCGCGCTCAGCGCCTGCGTGACGTTGTCCTTGGCGAGATTGATCGCCGCGCCCTGCGTCTTGCGCTCGTCCGGCGACATCTTGCCGAGCGTTGCGAGCAGCGCCGAAATCGAGCCTTTCTTGCCGAGCGCCGCGACGCGCACCGCTTCCAGCGCGGATTCATCGCTTGCAGCGGCAATCCGGGTGAGGATGGTTTGTTCGAGCGATGCGGGGTCGGACATGGCGGTGGTCACCCTTGGGTACGCGCGCTCGCAGTCCAAATGGGACCGTCATCGTCCGCGACGGCGGATGATCCGGTAACCCCCGGGGTCAAGAAGTCAGGTCGGCGGTTACTGGATGCCCCGCGTTCGCGGGGCACGACACCGGAGGTGCGAGATAGCGCGGCGAACAGAACTCACGCCGCCAGCGCGGCCTTGGCCTTCTCGGCAATCGCCTGGAACGTCGCCGGCTCGGTGATGGCGAGATCCGACAGCACCTTGCGGTCGACCATGATGCCCGACTTCGAAAGGCCGTTGATGAAGACGCTGTAGGTCATGCCGAACGGACGCACGGCGGCATTGATGCGCTGGATCCAGAGCGCGCGGAAGGTGCGCTTCTTGCGCTTGCGGTCGCGGAAAGCGTACTGCCCGGCCTTCTCGACCGCGGCCTTGGCGGCGCGAATGGTGTTCTTGCGGCGGCCGGAAAAGCCCTTGGCGGCCTTGTAGACTTTCTTGTGCTTGGCGTGAGAGGTCACACCGCGTTTGACGCGAGACATGACGGGTCTCCTTCAGATGAAAATGGGTGACGGATCGCCGCGCGGACGCGGCTCGGCTCAAGGCGGAAACGCGATCAGGCGTGCGGCAAGAAATATTTCTTGATGTTGTCGCCGTCGGTCTTGAACAGCACGCGGGTGCCGCGGAGCTGACGGATCTGCTTCTTGGTCCGCTTGATCATGCCGTGGCGCTTGCCGCGCTGGGCGGCCATCACTTTGCCGGTGGCAGTCACCTTGAAGCGCTTTTTGGCGCCCGATTTGGTCTTCAGCTTGGGCATTTGGCTCTCCTGTTGCCGCAGAAAAGACGCGCCCGAGGGGCGCTTTCGCGGCTAAAATGCTCGTTAGAGCGTTGAAAGTGCTGAGGTGTTTCCGAAATGAAACAACCCGCACGGGCATCGACACGGCAGCCCTTGATCAGCCGGGCGATGAAGGTTGCGCTTATGGCAGAGCCAAGCCAGATTGGCAACGTGGAACAGGGAATTTCCGTTGCCGGACCCATCACCTGACGCGGCCCCCCGCCCAGCTCAAAACGGAAAGAAAATGACGGTTCTGGCCAGATCGACTGTGTTTCCTGGCAATCTCCGACGCCCGCAGCGGTTGCAGCGGTTGCGATGGGTCGTGGGCCTCACCGCGCTCGCTCTTGTGGCGATACCCGGCGCCGCCGACGCCGCAAAGGTCCGCGCCGCAGCCGTGCCGG
>NZ_JBAVNZ010000149.1:0-2724 GCF_049691595.1 Bradyrhizobium sp. | reverse complement strand
GCTCCGCACTGCGCCACATAGCCTGTCGCCCCGGTCTTCGGATCGCCGTCCAGCCCGGGCGTCGCCGTCGAGATGGCGAGAACCGCAATGGCTTCCGCCACCAGCTTGGCGGCGGCGCTGGCTTCCGTGACCGCCGCGGGCGCGCCCGACACCGCCGTGCAGATCGGGTCATGGCCCGGCGCATCGCCGAACCACACGATGATGCGTTTGCTTCCGGGCCTCCACCCGATCGCTCCTCCAGGCGGAACCGCGAGGCTGTCGAGCGCGAACAGATCAGCTTCCGGAAAGTCGCCGCCCCCGGTCGCCGACCACGCACTGATCGCAGCGGTCACAGTCGCCGCCACTTTGGTCGGACTCACCTGGTGCTGAAACCCAAAGGGATCTCCCGAGGCGAAATCCTTGTAGTTGCCGACGCCGAACGCCATGTCGATGCCCAGCGCGCCGAGTGCCGCCAGCACGTTGTTCGAACCAGCTTGCACGGCGCCAAGGATGCTGCCCATCGAACCGGTGGTGTCGGCGAGAAAATAGACGTCCGCCTTGGCCGAACCAGCGTTTTTCGGAATCGTTACCGTGATCGTTTCATCGATCGTGTCGCCGGGATTCAGCGTCAATATGTTCGTGTCCGGCTGAATGGTGACGGGAGCCGTGCCAAGCCCGGCGGCGGCGGCCGTACTTACAACCGTTTGATCGAACATCTGCTCCAATGTAGCCGTATTCGGCAGCGGCTCGCTTTTGTCATCGACGGTCACAACGTAAGCAGGACCATTCGGGCTCTCGGCGCTGACGACTGTAACGCGGTAGATTGGTTTGCCGGATTTGGGATCGCGACCCTCGGCACGGTCCACGATCAGCGGCGTTTTCAGTTTGTGGACCTTGGCTGCCAGCGCCGCCGCTTGTTCGACGATAGATTTCGTTGGCATGACAACCTCCAATCGCGAGCATCCTCGCGAGATTCGCAATTGCGAAGATTCAGGTTGCCCCGTTGCGGGAAGCCCAGGCCGGTCTCGATCGGGCGCAAGCCCTGATGACCGATGACCTCGTTTCACTTAACGTCGGCCGACCGCGACGCCGAGCATCGCGGTTGAACTATGTCAGACTTCGCCGAAAGGATATGTGAACTAGGTTACACTCAAATATCGATGAACCGGCGGCTCCCATCGTCGGCGCGGCTTGGGTCGGCGCTCAGGCACTCGGGGGCGACACGCTCGCGGACGACGAAGAGTGGGCCAAATTTGAGGGCGCGCTGATCCACTTGATGTCGTCGCGGCCGGGCCTTCGTCAGATCATCTTCGTCGTAGGCTTTGTCCTCCCGCTGCTGGTACTGAGTGCCGTTGCTCGCGCACCAGGGCGGCCAGACTGTCGGCGCCGCGGCGGAAGTCCACCGGTTTGGTCGCTACCAGAACCCGCATTCCCGCCGGAACGGCGATCACGTCGCCGCCCTCACGGCGCGCAGCATTGTCGTCAGGACCACCGCATCAATGTTGGCCGGAATCCGAACCGTGACAGCGCCGATCACGATCTCGACCATCGGCGTGCTGCTTGGCCCAGCCAGCGCGATCGACGCGTGCGAGTGAGACCGGGATGCCTCTACAATCACCGGCGTGAAGGCAGGGCCACTCTCACCGGCCCCGCTCTCCACCCGCTGCCGCGCTTCCCGACGCCAGCCGAATAACTGCTGCGGCGTCAAACCGTGTCGGCGCGCAACGGCGGAGACCGTCTCGCCGCCCGCGTGGCTATCCGCAACGATCTGTGCCTTCTCATCCGCAGCCCACGCCCGACGCCGTCCCGTCCCAGTAAACACTTCCACTCGCCGCACCGGCTCCGGCTTCGATTTGGGTAAAAGCTCTGTGTCCGACACGTGTCCAGCCCGCTCGATTCAGCAGGCCGACATTTGCTCATCGGCGTCCCGAACGAAACGTGGGGTCAAAAGATCGCTTACCCTATATCAACGGGTCATGTCCCACGTCCCATCTGGAGGTAATCGGTCGGCAATATTGACAGGCAACCACGCAGGAACTTTCTCCTCTGGTTGCCAGCACGGGAGTGATAACCGAGAGCTGCTTACCTAACACGATCAAAAGCTGACTTTTCGCGTTTCAGCAATCGTACAGACGCACGCCGACAACGGAATGACCCTGAATTCTGTCCAGTATCTGTATTGTAGCGCGCTCGAATGCAGCCTCACGCAACGTCGAAGGAAGGTTTCCAGTATTTTGTTCCTGAATGCGACGCCCCGCGATCAGCGAACTGATGCCAACTATTCCCGCCTTGCTCGCTTTCATGTCGGCGCTATCAGCTTGCAACGCCAGTTTCGCGGGAGTTAGATCGAGCAGGGCTAGTGTGCCATCGGGCAGCACCTCTTGAACCGAGAACGCTGAGTTTTTTGTCCAGCCAACAATTGTGTCCCCTTCAACAACTGCAGAGAGGTATGCGGAAATCACCGCACCGCCCGGTGAACAACGATCCTTGGCTCCAAGCGCTTTATTCACGCTTATGGGCATCCAGCGGTTACCTCGCAGCAACAAGTGGCAACCAGCAATGCGCCGGCCCTGACTGGTCATGAGATCCTCTCACTGAGTTTCGACGTAGGTTTGTTCGAGCCGGCGGGCCACACTGTTCGCGCAGCGTGATTGGAAACCTAGCACGAAAGTTATTTCCCGTTGACACTCGGACGGTTGCGGCGCTGGCGGCCGTGGGGCAACTTTCAAGGGTTGCGTGAATGCC
>NZ_JBAVNZ010000148.1:0-6766 GCF_049691595.1 Bradyrhizobium sp. | reverse complement strand
CCCGGATGGAGCAAAGCGAAATCCGGGACTGCTTTACGACCGAGCGTACTTGTCCCGGATTGCGCTTCGCTCCGTCCGGGCTACGTGGCTTCAGTTGCGCTCCGCTATGATCGCGAGCGCTTCGTTGCCACCGATCGGCTGGTCCGCGGGCAATTTCAGGAAATCCGCGCGCTCGCCCGCGATCGCCTTGTCGAGCAGCGTCCGGTAGCGGCGCCGCGAAATCTCGATCGCGCCGAAACTGCGCAGGTGCTCGGTGACATATTGCGTGTCGAGCAGTTCAAAGCCGCCGGCGATCAGGCGGGCCACCAGATGCACCAGCGCCACTTTCGAGGCGTCGCGGGCGCGATGAAACATGCTCTCGCCGAAGAAGGCGCGGCCGAGGCTGACGCCGTATAATCCGCCGACGAGATCGCCGTTCTGCCAGACCTCGACGCTGTGGCAGTGCCCGAGCCGGTGCAGCCCGAGATAGAGATCGCGGATTCGGTTGTTGATCCAGGTGTCGTCGCGGCCGGCCTGCGGCGCGGCACAGCCGGATATCACCGCCTTGAACGCGGTGTTGACGGTCACCGTGAAGGCGTCCGAACGCACGGTGCGCGCCAGCCGCGCGGCGATGCGAAAGCCCTCGAACGGGATAACGCCCCGCATTTCCGGCTCGACCCAGAACAGGGTCGGATCGTCGGCGCTTTCGGCCATCGGGAAGATGCCGCAGGCATAGGCGCGCAACAGCACTTCGGGCGTGATTTCGGAAGAGGCGGAGTCGCGCGACGTCATGGGGCAAGGATAGCAGGGTGCGGATCGCCGGGCGATGGGCAGGAGCGTCACCACGTCATGTCGGCGGGACGGGTTGTCCACAAACCACGCGGTTACGTTCCCGGCTTCCTCAGGAACACCGAGGACGCTATGCTACATTGCAAACAAAACGGCGGCGCCCTGGGGATGACGGGCTGACACGCCGATCGGGATGAAACAAAAGGGGCGCTTGTGAAAATCACCTGGAAGACGATTGCCCCGCTGGGCATCTGGCTCGCGATCTATCTCGTGCCCGTGCCGGCGGGCCTCAATGCCGATCAGTGGCACTATTTCGCGCTGTTTGTGGCCGTCATCGCCGGCCTGATCCTGGAATCGATGCCGGCGGGCGCGGTCGGCCTGATCGGCCTGACGATCGCCGGCGTCGCGGGGTATGTCGAACACGATCCCAACAAATCGCTGCGCTGGATGCTGGGCGGCTTTTCCGAGAGCACGGTGTGGCTGGTGGTCGGCGCGTTCGTGTTCTCGATCGGCTATCGCAGGAGCGGCCTCGGCCGGCGGCTCGCCTTGATGCTGGTACGCAGGCTCGGCGGCCGGACCATCGGCCTCGGCTATGCCGTTGCTTTCTCGGACCTCGTGCTGGCGCCGGCGACGCCGTCCAATACCGCGCGCAGCGGCGGCACCATTTATCCCATCGTCAGCAACATTCCCAGAATCTACGGCTCCGAACCCGGACCCACCGCCGGCAGGATCGGCACCTATGTGATGTGGACCGCGTTCGCGACCACCGCGGTGACGAGCTCGCTGTTCCTCACCGCGCTGGCACCGAACGCGGCCGCGCTGGGCATTGCCAAGAAGATCGCAGGCGTCGACATCAACTGGTCGCAGTGGTTCTTCGGCTTCGCGCCGCTCGGCATTCTGCTGCTGGCGCTGGTGCCGCTGCTGAGCTATGTGATTTGCCGGCCGCAGGTGAAGGAAAGTCCGGAGATCGTCGCGTGGAGTTCGAACGAACTCGCGGCGATGGGCCCGCTGTCGCGCCACGAATGGATCATGGCGGCGCTGGTGCTGCTGGCGATGTTGCTGTGGATCGCGGGGTCTAATCCGAACATTTCCCTCCCGGGCCTCGGTTCCAATTTTATCAACGCGACCACGGTGGTTTTCGTCGTGATTTCGCTGATGCTGGTCACCGGCGTCGTTGCCTTCGATGACATCGCCGCCGAAAAGAGCGTGTGGGAGGTGTTTTTCTATTTCACCTCGTTGCTCACGCTGTCGTCAGGTCTCAACGAGATCGGATTCATCAAATGGCTCACCGAGGGATACGCCAGGCCATTGGCGAGCCTGACGCCGACGCTCGGAATGATCCTGCTGGTCTCGTTCTTCTTCTGGATCCACTATTTCTTCTCCAGCATCACCTCCCATGCCGCGACGGTGCTGCCGGTGGTTCTCGCCGTCGGCAAGGGCATTCCTGACCTGTCGGTGCCGACGCTGACGCTGCTTTGCCTCTATTCGCTTGGCCTGATGGGCGTGATTTCACCCTATGCCACCGGGCCCGCGCCGATGTATTTCGGCAGCGGCTACATCGGAAAGGGCGATTTCTGGAAGTTCGGCCTGATCTTCGGGATGGTCTATTTTGCCGGCCTGCTCGTGATCGTGCTGCCGTGGCTGCGACTGATCGGCTGGTAGCGGCAACCGGTGCGGGCCGCCGGCGCGGCCGTTCAGCCGGCGGGCGGCTGGCCGGCGAGGTACTGTTCCAGCCAGTGGATGTGGTAGTCGCCGTCGATGATGCTGGGTTCCCGGACCAGCGCCCGGAACAGCGGCAGCGTGGTCTCGATGCCTTCGACCACCATCTCGTCCAGCGCACGGCGCAGCCGCATCAGGCATTCGCCGCGGGTCTTGCCGTGGACGATCAGCTTGCCGACCAGCGAGTCGTAATAAGGCGGGATCACGTAGCCCTGATAGACTGCGGAATCGATCCGCACGCCGAGCCCGCCCGGCGGATGAAACTGCGAGATTCTTCCGGGAGAGGGACGGAAAGTCTGCGGATTTTCCGCGTTGATCCGGCATTCGATGGCGTGGCCGATGATCGCGACCTCGTCCTGCGTCATCGGCAGGTCGCCGCCGGCGGCGATGCGGATCTGCTCCAGCACGAGGTCGATGTCGGTGATCATCTCGGTGACGGGATGCTCGACCTGGATGCGGGTGTTCATTTCGATGAAATAGAACTCGCCATCCTCGTACAGGAACTCGATGGTGCCGACGCCGAGATATTTCATGTCCTGCATCGCCTTGGCGCAGGTGGTGCCGATCCTGGCGCGGGCGGTTGCCGAGAGAACCGGCGAGGGGCCTTCCTCCCAGACTTTCTGGTGTCGCCGCTGCAGCGAGCAATCGCGCTCGCCGAGATGGAGCGCGCCGCCACGGCCATCGCCGAGCACCTGGATCTCGATGTGGCGCGGCTTCTCCAGGTATTTCTCCAGATAGACCGACGCATCGCCAAACGCCGACTTGGCCTCGTTCGACGCGGTCGACAGCGCCATCATCAGATCGTCGGCGCTGCGCGCGACCTTCATGCCACGTCCGCCGCCGCCGGCGGCGGCCTTCACCAGCACCGGAAAGCCTATTTTCTTCGCGATCGCCATCGCGTCCTGGTCCGCGCCGACCGCGCCATCGGAGCCGGGCACCACGGGAATGCCGAGTTTTTTCGCGGTCCTCTTGGCCTCGATCTTGTCGCCCATCAGGCGGATATGCTCGGCCTTCGGCCCGATGAAATGCAGATTATGGTCGGCGAGGATTTCGGCGAAGCGGGCATTTTCCGAAAGGAAGCCGTAGCCGGGATGCACCGCGTCCGCGCCGGTGATCTCGCAGGCGGCGAGCAAAGCGGGGATGTTGAGATAGCTGTCCTTCGACGGCGGCGGCCCGATGCAGACGCTTTCATCCGCAAGGCGCACATGCATGGCGTCGGCGTCGGCGGTGGAATGCACGGCAACGGTGAAGATGCCGAGTTCCTTGCAGGCGCGCAGCACACGCAGCGCGATTTCGCCGCGATTGGCTATGAGGATCTTGTCGAACATGGTGTCCTAAAGGGTGAATAGCGAATGGCGAATAGCGAATGGCAGGACAGGAAAAACCATTCGCTATTCGCCACTCGCCATTCGCCTCTACTCAATTATTACCAGCGGCTCGCCGAATTCGACCGGCTGGCCGTCCTCGACGAGAATTTGCGTCACGGTGCCCGCGCGCGGCGAGGGAATCTGGTTCATCGTCTTCATGGCTTCGATGATCACGAGCGTCTGTCCCGCCGAAACCTTGGTGCCGACCTCGATGAAGGGCTTGGCGCCGGGCTCGGGCGCCCAATAGGCGGTGCCGACCATCGGCGAAGGGACGACGCCCGGATGTTTGGCGAGGTCCGTGGCGGCGGCCGGCGCAGCTGCCGCAGCCACAGAAGCGGCCGGCTGGAAATTCGCCGGCATCGCCGCGGCGATGCTGATATTGCGCGCGACGCGCACCCGCAATCCGGCGCGCTCGATCTCGATCTCGGTGAGACTGGTTTCGTCCAGGAGCAGCGCAAGTTCGCGGATGAGCGCGCTGTCCTCGCTCTTGAAATGTGCGGCTGATTTGTCTTCAGGCTGGCGCGCCATGGTCTTGATCCGAAACTT
Organism: Bradyrhizobium sp.; assembly: GCF_049691595.1. Taxonomy (GTDB): domain Bacteria; phylum Pseudomonadota; class Alphaproteobacteria; order Rhizobiales; family Xanthobacteraceae; genus Bradyrhizobium. The sequence continues at coordinate 2,366 of NZ_JBAVNZ010000148.1, read as the reverse complement.
CCTGTCTGATGACGGCAGATACGTCAGGCTCTTGACGTCAGGTTCTTGCCTTGGCGGCTTTTGCCTCGGCGCCGATCTTGGCGGCAAGGCCCGATATTGCGAGCCGGTAGCCGTCGATGCCGAAGCCGCAAAGCGATGCGAAGGCGGCTTTAGCAGTGAAGGAGTGATGCCGGAAGCTCTCGCGGGCGTGAATGTTGCTGATATGCACTTCGACGGTTGGAATCTTCACTGCGACCAGCGCGTCATGCAGCGCGATCGAGGTGTGGGAATAGCCGCCGGCATTGATGACGATCCCGGCGGCCTTGTTCGCATGCGCCTGATGGATGAAATCGATCAGCTCGCCTTCGCGGTTGGATTGCCGGCAATCGGCCGTGAGGCCGAACTGCGCCGCGGTTTCCGCGCACAGTTGTTCCACGTCGGCGAGTTTGGCGTGGCCATAAATCTCAGGCTCGCGGCTCCCCAACAGATTGAGGTTCGGGCCGTTGAGCACATAAATCGTCGCGGCAGATGCCTGGGCCATGCAGAGTTCCAGCGATGTGGTGGTAGGTGGCGGGTTTATAGGTAACAACCGGGCTCAGGGAAAGCCATTGGCTTCGGCGAAAGCCGTGCGAACGCCTCATTCAGCGTATCAGATCGCGCTGCTAACCCACAGAAATCGCTGGTTAACCAATATTTGTGGAAAAACCCGTGACGCCGGGCGCACCGAGACCGCCAGCGGCGTGGCATTCGGTCCGCTTCGTCGCGCCTCGACGATCCCCAACCCAAACCTTGCCGAATTCGACGTGGCGCGCTCCGTTCAGCAGGTCGCCTTGCCGCAACGGGCGACGCCGATCTTTTCCTTCAGACTGTCGACGCCGACCGCGCCGATCACCACCTGCTTGCCGATCACATAGCTCGGCGTCCCGTTCATGCCCATCGCCTCGGCGAGCTTGAAGTTTTCTTCGAGCGTGGCCTTCGGTTCCGCGCTCGCCATGTCCTTTTCCAGCTTCGCCATGTCGAGACCGACTTCCTTGGCAACCGCCATCGCGCGCGCCTTGTCCGCCGCGCCGCGGCCGCCGAGCAGTTTTTGGTGGAAGTCGAGATATTTCTTGCCCGAGGGATCCTGCATGCGAACCGCGACCGCGACCTGAGCGGCCTCGACCGAGCCCTGGCTCAGCACCGGGAATTCCTTGAGCACGACCTTCAGCTTGGGATCGGCCTTCATCAGCTCGAGCATATCGTCCATGGCGCGCTTGCAGTAACCGCAATTGTAGTCGAAAAATTCGACGAAGGTGACGTCGCCGTCCTTGTTGCCGAGAGTCACGCCGCGCGGCGAGTTGAAGATCTTGTCGGCGTTTTCCGCGACGCTTGCCGAATGTTTCGCCGCCTCGGCCGCGGTCTGCCGCTTGCTCAATTCGCTCATCGCCTCTTCGAGCACTTCCGGGTGCGCGATCAGGTAATTCCGGACGATGGTCTCGATATCGCCGCGCTGGCTGTCGGAAAAACCCTGCGCTGATGCGCCGGGCGGGGTGCCGCAAAGGGCGAGCGCTAACAGGGCGGCAGCGAGCAATCGGAGCGAGAGCATTTGCAATTCCTTGTGCGGCGTATAAACAAAGGCCGGTTTCACCCAGCTTGATATGGTATTTGAGTTTATTTCTAGTTGTTTTTCTGGCCCGGCATCGGCTTGGCGCTCACGATGTCGTCAGCCTTGACCCATCCCGGCGTGCCGATCGCGAAGCGCGTCTTCGCCCGCGAGGCAAGGTCGCGCGCGGTCTTGTTGTCGCCGCGCAGATAGGCGGCCTGGGCTGACGCCAGATCGGCCTGCGCGTAGTCTCCCTTCCGGCCATAGGCCATCGCAAGCTGGGTGTAGCCGATCGGCGCCTCGGTCTCGCGCGCCACCGCCGCGCGCAGGATCGCGATGGCCTCGTCAGTATAGGCCTTGTTGTCGGACGCCACGAGCGCCTGGCCAAGCAACATCTCGATAAGCGGCGCGTTATTGGAGAGCTGCACCGCCTTGCGCAGGGACGCAAGCGCTTCCGCCGGCTTGCCGCCTTCCAGCAGCGCCTGGCCGCGCAACTCGTAAAAATAGGCATTGTTCGGCTGCAGCTGGATCAAGCCGTCGATCTGGGCCAGCGCGCTGCGCAAATCGCCATGCCGGTAGGTCGCGATCGCCCGCGCATAGCGCGCGGGGAGGCTGTTGCTGGAAAGCGGATAGCGCCGATAGACGGTGTCCTCGCGTTCCATGAAGGCCGAGATTTTCGCGCGCACCATGTCGTGGCGCAGTTGCAGCGCCGGGTCGTCTTTCTTGTCCCAATAGGGGCTCGAGCGCGCGAGTTCCTGCAGCGCTGCGACACGTTCGGCGGGCATCGGATGCGACTGGACGTAAG
>NZ_JBAVNZ010000147.1:0-23227 GCF_049691595.1 Bradyrhizobium sp. | reverse complement strand
GGCCCGTACGGTTCTGTGCGGGGGGCGCTCAGTAATGGGCGTCCCTACCGCGATTCTCTTTAACCCGCCGCTCGATTGCGAGATGGCGGGTTAAAGAGAACCCGCCCTACGCGAATTTGATCGACCTGCGCGAAGTCTTCCTCACACCACCTTGCGCTGCCTCAAATCCGCGATCTCGTCTTTGCCGAAACCAAACTCGGCCAGCACCTCTTCGGTCTGCTCGCCGAACTCCGGCGGACGCGCCGCCATCCTGCTCGGGGTCCGCGACAGCGTGACGGGCTGGCCGACCAGTTGAATATGCCGGTTCTCGTCATTGGGCACGTGTTGCGCGATGCCCAGATGTTTGACCTGGGCGTCATCGAACATCTGGTCGATCGAATAGATCGGGCCGCAGGGCACGCCCGCGGCGTTGAGCTCGTTGACCCAGCTTTCCGTGGATTTCTTCTCGGTGAGTTTGCCGATCGCCGCATTGAGCGCGTCGCGGTTCTTTGAGCGTGCCGGCGCGGTCGCATAGTCCGGGTTGCTGACAAGTTCGGGCGCGCCGATCGCCTGCGCGCAGCGTTCCCAGATCCGTCCGCCGGTCGTGGCGATATTGATGTAGCCGTCCGAGGTCTTGAACACGCCGGTCGGGATACTGGTCGGATGGTTGTTGCCGGCCTGTCTGGCGACGTCCTTTTCCATCAGCCAGCGCGCGGCCTGGAAATCCAGCATGAAGATTTGCGCCTGCAGCAGCGAGGTCTGCACCCACTGGCCCTCGCCGGAGACGTCGCGTTCCAGGAGCGCGGTGAGGATGCCGATGGCGCAAAACAGTCCCGCCGCGAGGTCGGCCACGGGAATGCCGACCCGCATCGGGCCCTGGCCGGGGGCGCCGGTGACCGACATCAGCCCGCCCATGCCTTGCGCGATCTGATCGAACCCCGGACGCTTGTGATAGGGGCCGTCCTGCCCGAAGCCGGAAATGCTGCCGCAGATGATGCGCGGATTGACCTTGCGCAGGCTCTCGTAATCGATGCCGAGCTTGGTCTTGACGTCGGGCCGAAAATTCTCGACCACGACATCGGCCTTTTCCGCCAGACGCTTGAACACCTCGAGGCCTTTCGGATCCTTCAGGTTCAGCGTCATCGCGCGCTTGTTGCGGTGCAAATTCTGAAAATCCGAGCCGTGCCGCGGCCCGCCCGGCTGCTCGCCGGCGGCATCTTCCAGCAGCGCGTCGATCTTGATGACATTGGCGCCCCAGTCCGCGAGCTGCCGCACGCAGGTCGGCCCCGAGCGGACGCGGGTGAGGTCGAGCACGGTGAAACGGGAGAGGGCCTGCGAGGCTCGGGGGAAGGGCATTTTGGGGAAACTCCGGCAGCGCGAAGAAGGGGTGCGGGAAAGACGTGTATCGCGGCTCAGGGATGGTGACTACTGCCCTACAACATGGCAGGCGCGATTTTGGAGGCCGTGGCTGGCGGGGGCAGGTAATGCTGCTGCGGTAGCCCCGCCAGCGCCCCTGCAGCGCCCGGGAATTCGTTCGGGATGGTCTGGCAAGGGGGGGGCGGTGGGGCGGTCTCCCGCACCAGCGCTGCGCGAAGGCGGTCCGGGACGCCGTTGGGTCAGGGCGCCGCAACTGGCTGTGCGCCCCCCGCATCCAATAGCCATGCTGCGCTGCGGAAGTGATTTCGACGGTCTATCTATGGCGATGACGCATACGGATTAGAGGTCAGCCCCTGTCATTAATGCTCAAGTGCCGTGCGACATGCCTCATCTGCAAGGCTGATCGCCGCTTTCGAAACGATGGCGAAGGCTGCGCACGTTGTCGAAATCGGCAAGAGCTACCTTAGACAGAGTGCGCCCGATTGCTTTGCGCGCTAGTCTATGCGTGCCGTACCGGTCAAGGATTCTTGAACATGGAGGTGCGCGGTGGCTAAAATTCTTGCCTGGTCGTTGGCTGTTGTTGGCACAATCTTGCTGGTTTGCCTCGCCGCCGATCCTGCTCTTGCTCAAGCGAGCCGCACCTGGGTGTCCGGCGTGGGCGACGATGTCAATCCGTGCAGCCGCACGGCGCCCTGCAAGACCTTCGCGGGCGCGATTTCGAAAACCGCCGTGAACGGCGAAATCAACTGCCTCGATCCCGGCGGCTTCGGCGCGGTGACCATTACCAAATCGATCACCATCGATTGCCACGAGTTGTTCGGCTCGATCCTGTTCGCTGGAACCAATGGTATCAACATCGCCTTCGATTCCTTCAACGATGCAAGGAAGACGGTGAACCTTCGCAACCTCAACTTGCAGGGGTTGGATAGCGGCCTGATCGGCATCCGGATCTTCGGTGTCGGCACCGGAAGCTTCGTTAACATCGAGGACTGTCTTATCAACGGTGACTTCGGCGGCTCGGCCGGCGGCATCGTCGATGCGCGTACCACCGGCACCCTGACTGTCCTGAACACGACGGTCAGGAACATGGGAAGCTCCGGCATTTCCATGGCCAGCTCCGGCGGCGGGTTGCTCAGGGCGACGCTAATCAACGTAAAGGTCATGAATTCCAACAACGGGATCCTGGCCGGCGCCGGCGCCGCGGTCCAGATCAGCAACTCGGTGGTCGCGAACAATGCAACCGTCGGCGTGCTCGCGGCAACCGGAGCTCAGATGAATGTTGACTCCAGCACGATTAGCCACAACGCCCTTGGTGCCAGCGCCGCGGGCGGCACCATCAGGATCTCCAACAATAACTTCGCCTTCAACGTCACGGGATTGTCCGGTACCGTCAATTCCTTCACAAACAACCGCTTTGGCCAGAATGGTGCTGGCGGAACTGTTACTGCCATCGCGCCGGTCAACTCAAACCCATCGGGTCTGCAGTAATTTCTTACGCGGCGAATCTCGCTACCGGCTACGCAAGCCGGTAGGGAACATTTTGCGTCCGCATGCGTCTTCGTTTCCTTGAAGTCCGCGGCGATCATCGTGGCAGAAAGCGGCAACCAGGACGCATCGACAGGGGAACTCGCCGATTTGCAAGCCGTCGTTGCGCAAGGCACGAACCGCTATTGATGCAGGCTCCGCAGGATTTTTGGACCCGCATTTGGCGTTTCCCTTGCGGCCAAACCTGGGTCTCCGGTGTCGGCGATGACGCCAATCCCTGCAGCCGTCTGCTGGCGGTGGTTCGCTGAGGGGAACGCTTGGCAACGTGAGAGTTTACACTACCAATTACGGCATCGCGGCAGCGACTCTTTGCATCAGATGAATTGATGATCGATACCGATCAAGTCGAGGATATCCGTTGGCCGAACCGAATAACCCTGGTCCAGGTTCTGTGGATGAGGCTGCGGTAGAACGGGACGTCTTCCAGTATCGGAGCCGCGACAACAGCGACACAAATGGCCAGAACCGCGGCGCAGGTTTGGAAGATGAAGGACAGGATCCATGACGCGCCGATCACTGGAAGCGACAGCGAAAAGCAAAGCAACATAACAGGAGCATGGACGACGTAGAGCGTGTAGGAAAAATCTCCGGTTCGCCGGACCGCGTCCGGATAATTGAGTTCGAGGCGGTTGGAAATCAGCAGGACGTGCGCATAGACCAGACAGCACAGGATTTGCAATACCTTGTTTGGACTGGAGTCCATGACGTTGCTGCCAGCGAACGGGCCAAACACCAGCGCGAAGCCGATGAGCGCGGCGGCGATCAAGGCGGGCAGGCGGGTATGGGACGGGTTCCGAATGACCGTAGCCGCCGATCCGACCAGCCATGCGACGGCAAACAGCCCGCAATTGTAGTCGCCGCGGATCGCGTAGAGCCCCGCCAGTGCAAGCAGCACGCCGATAATCTTGTGGAGCGCGTTTGGTCCGCACGCGACCAGCGCCACGCTCATGGCGATAAAATAGAGCTTTACCTCGATGTAGAGTGTCCACAGCGGGCCATCGATGATTGTCATCCCGCTCTGCATCAGAAGAGCGTGCCATAGTTCGGAAACGGTGAATTCCAGGTGATCGCGCACCCGCAGCGGATCCTCGCCGAGAGGCCGCGCGCCGCCGGGCAAGTCGAACTGGTGCACGACGAAGACGACCAGCATGGAAACCGTCAGCGCAAACAGAAATGGCGGGTAGATTCTCGCTACGCGGCTCGAAAGGTAGTCGAATGGGTTGAAGTAGCCGTTTCGTTTGATGTTGGCGATGATGCTCTTTGTGATCAAAAAGCCGGAGAGCACGAAAAAGACAAGCACTGCCTGTCTTGCGGCGTTTCCATTGATCGCAACGAACCGGGAATCCGGCGTGGTTGCCAGGCGAGCCAGAAATATCTGGAAGGAATGGGCTGCCAGCACGACAAGGGCTGACAAGCCGCGAGCGACGTCAAGTCGGTTTGAGGTATCGCCTGTCACAACGGATGCGGTCCTCGCGTCAACGAGACTTTTGGGCAAACCGGTGCAGGTGAAGTTCGAAGCAATTTGGTTGAAACTCGGTATGATGACATCAATCGTCTATCCGGATGGGAGCCGCCTCTGCACCATCACGCCATCCGCGCGACTTCATCGGAACGCGGATCCGCAGGATATCGCCATTGGCGGAGTGCTGAAAGGTTTGATGGCGCTCACCAGGGTAGTTGATCGCATTGCACACAAACCAGCACTTTTTCGTCCGAGCATCGTATCCCGGCTCGGGGATGGTGACCACTGCCGTACAACATGGCAGGCGCGATTTTGGAGGCCGCCATCGCCGATGGTCGATTTCGCCTGCTTTAGGGCTGGAAATCCGGGGGCTAGAAAGGATTGACCGAATAGGTTCTGGCCCAGAGATCGACGGCATAGAGACGCCACAAGGTTGCCGCGTCGCGGTGCCGTCCGGCAAGGAAGGCGTTGATGTAGTTCCGCAGCAGGACCGGGGCCAGGATACCCGATTTGGCAAAGGTGGGGCTGTCGGCAAGTACGGCAAGCTCATCGCGGAAGTCGACACTGACCCAGCGATGGATGGGCGCGCCGAAGCCGATCCGGTCAACGCGGTCCACGATGGCGCGGGGGAGGAATTTTCGCGCGACCAGGCGCAGGATGTGCTTACGCTCGCCGCCGCCGATCTTGTATTTGTCGGGCAGCGCGAAGGCGAATTCGGCGATCCGCCGGTCGATATAGGGAACACGCGCCTCGATCGAATGGGCCATCGCGTTTCGATCGGTGAAGGCCAGCGCTGATTTCAGATTATACGTGAACACATCCGTCATCAGCGACCGCGTCAGCGCCGTCGTCTTCGCAGGCTGGCTCGGCGGTGTGGCAGGCGCCGTTGCCGGCGTTGTCAGGACGAAATCCGGCTGCCTGTCCTTCTTTTCGACACCCAACAGGCGCGCCAGCCGGGGCGCGAGGCGAAGCCGCCACACATCCCTGAAAAAACCCGGGTCGCGGCGGGCGAGTGACGCGAGTTCGCCGAGCACATCGGCATACGCGCCGCGGCGAAGCCAATCGGTCAACGCCAGCGTCTGGTGGCGCGGATAGCCCCCGAACAGTTCGTCCGATCCCTGGCCGTCCAGCACGATACGCAGCCCTTGCCGCGCGGCGGTCTCATAGGCGAGATACTGCGCGGCGACCGCGATGCCGGCAAGCGGCTCTTCCTGCGTCCAGGTGGCGCGTGCGATATTGGCCTTCAGCCAGGCGGCCGACAGCGTGGCCTTGCAGCTCCTGAAATCCAGCGCCTTCGACAGTTCATCGATATGGACGGACTCATCATGGGGGTCGGTGTCTTTCTCGAGAACCATCGAGGCGCCGACGCCGCGTTCGCCGCGGCGGGCGTAGATCGGTGCGGCGAGCGCCGCCAATACCGATGAATCGAGGCCGCCCGATATCAGGTGTCCGACCGGTGCCCGTCCGACCATGTGCTCGCTGACCGATTGCCGCAGCAACTGCTCGAGTTCCGAGGCTGCGTCTGCGAGCGAAGGCGCCGGCTCCCGCAGGCAAGGTTCGAACTGCCAGTAAGTGCTGAACGACAGCCCGGACGGCGCCGACGCCAGGTCGATCTCGGCATAGGTGGCGGCAGGCTGCGCAAAAATATTGTCAAAGAAGCTTTCTTCGGGCCGCTCGGGACGAACGCCGCGAATGAAACGGGCGAGCGCCGACCGGTTGGCGTCGGCGGGCGCGCCGGCAGCGATGATCTGTTTGATCTCCGATGCGATGATGAGGCGGTTGCCGCCGAAATAATAGAACAGCGGCTTGATGCCGAAACGGTCGCGGGACATGATGATCTTACGGAGCTTGAGATCGACAAGAATAATGGCCCACATGCCGTTGAGCCGTTTGAAGCAGTCGATTCCCCACTGCGCATAGGCGGCGAGGATGACTTCGGTGTCGCCAACGGAAACGAATTGGTGGCCGAGGTTCTGCAGCTCGGCGCGGATTTCCTGAAAGTTGTAGATCTCGCCATTGAACAGCAGGCAGGCGGCGCCATCGGGGGAAGGCATCGGCTGCGCGGCGGACTCGTGCGGGTCCTGGATCTTGAGCCAGCGAAAGGCCATGCCGATGCGCGGCCGGGCCGGCGCGGACCGGGTCAGTTCATCGCGCGACCTGGTGACGATGCCCTGCATCGCGGCGTCCCAGATCGCAAAGCCTTCGCCATCCGGACCGCGATGGGCTATCTGATCGTGCATCCCAAGCAGAGAAGGAAGGACGCCGCCGCCCGGTCCGAACTCAACTATGGCGCTGAGCCCACACATTTGGCGTCCTTTGCAGCTGCAGTCGCTTCTTCAGCCATGTCACCAGCCATGACCAGTTCACGTAGATCAGAAGCTGGATGATGTTGTTCCAGAAGATGTTCATCGAGAAAAATACGATGGTGTGAAAGAATATGGCGTCGGGCACCAGAAAACGGCGCGCATATCGGCTGAATGGCGCGGCGAGGAAGCAGATGTTGGCGACCACGCCGTACAGGCCGGCGATGGCGCAGAGGATGGCATGATCGGCGAACCAGGGACCCAGAATGTTGAAGATCGGAGCCTCGCGAATGACCTGATCCTGCTGGCTGAACAGCAGAAACCATTCCCGCAGATTTTGCGGGTCGAGCCAGCTGAAGCCAACACGAATGAGCTTGGATACGCCGGAGAGGAAATAGACATTGGCCAGATGAAACTGGATCAAACGTAGCGGCCAGCAATAGTCGGGCGAGGGAGCAACGGCCGGCGCGCCGCCCAGCCGCAAGGCGTCTCCACACCGCGAGAATGACAGGGTGACGAGGGCGAGAACGCTGATGGTGAAACCGCGCTGGAACGGGTTTGCGGTCCAGTAGAGCGTCTCCAGCGGTGCGAGATGATAAAGCAGCAGCGCCGAGACAAAACAGGCCAGCCTCGGCATCAGGCCCAAAATGACGCAGACCAGCGCCGCAACGGCGATCCATTGCAGCGTATGTTCCAGTCCGGCATGACCGGGTACGATGAAGTATCGCCACAGCTCCGTGCGATCCACATACGCCCAGAACTCCGGAGGAAGCGCCGACATCGCCGGGATGTCCCGCGACAGCAGCACCCAGAGGGCGTGGACCGCGAAAATCACGCGCGCCGCGGCAAGATTGAGCGCAGGCTCGGCCGAGAAAAATGCGCGCCGCCATAACTGCCGTATTTTTTCGACCACAGCGATCATGGCCGGCGATATTCGTAGACCAGACGCCGGGCGATTTTCGAAGGATCGCGCGCACGTTCCTCGACGTCCCACGTTTCGGTGTAGAAACGCAGTCCGCTGAATGCGCGATCAGGAATGCCGGCGTCCCAATAGGCGCGATGACCGAGAAACAGCGGCGCGCTCAGCGGGCCGAAGAAGCGATCGAAATAATGCCGCCGTTCGCCGGCCGACCATTGCCGCCGCGCGGTATCGATATGATTGAGAAGATAGGCCGCGATACGGTCCTGGGTCGCGGGATCGAAACGAGAAAAGAACTGGTCTTTCCAGGCCATCAGCTCGTCGAATTCGAGCGGCTCCCAGGCACGATAATCGATCTGGTATTCATTTTGCTGCGCGTCGATCGCAACGATACGCGGAAATGTCGAGGGACGGGCGACCCGTGCCGCGATAAAAGGCCAGGTCGAGAACGGCCAGCTCTCGCGCTGGGTGAAGCCGACCGCAAACGATACCACGATAGCGTAGGCGATCAGCAGGTTGACGACGCAACGATTGCCGGGCTTTCGATGAACCGAATAGGCGGCCGCGAGGCCGACTGCCACGAAAATCAAAAACACGAAGCCCTTGACTAAACCCACCGCGGCACCCCGGAATGGCCATGTGTCCGGCTTCGCAAAAAGGATGACCCGGGGCCAGTCCGCCGTTCGGATGATCCAACTTTCGGCCGATCGGATTCAAGGTTCGCGCCGGCCGAACCGACCACGCCCTAGTCGTCGAGAATCAATCCGTACTCGCGCATGTTCTTCACGGTCTCGCTGACATCTTCGCGCGCCTGCTGCGGGGAGGCGTCCGAAAATTTGCTGCAGAGCGCCGATGCAAGTTCGTCTTCGCTGGTCGGTGTCGCAAGCCTTTCCCAGATGAAGGCCGCCGTCGGATTCATCACGTAGAATTTGCTCGCGGCGTTGTTCAGCAACAGCAATTCGCCCTTCAGCTCTGCCGCTTCAATGTCCGGATTCTGACGCAAAACTCGCCTCCATCTCAAATCGTCGCTCGGGGCCGCGCGACCTTCTGATAGCCCGAGCATAGCTGCTCGTCAAACTCGTAGCAATTCGAAGATTCCTCAATATTTCAAGGGCGTTGCGCGTTCAGCCAACATTCTTCCGAACGCCCGGTTGTGCGCGCAGGTCGCCTATCGGCCAACGATTGCCCCGGCGGGGTCGAAACGAGAACGAAATGGCGCTGCGGTCCCCCGCTGGGCGCGATCATTTGCCCAACAACACCGTGCCTCCCCGGCAATGCAGCCGCCAGCCATTGCCCACGGTCTCGACCGAACCGACCGCGGACGACGAACCTCGATCGAATCCCGGAACCTTGTTGTAGATCACGGGCGTGCCTGCGCGATCGGTCAGCGGCTCGCGGAAGCCCGGGCACAGACCGGCGAGAAAATGCCAAACGCGCTCCACATCCCATTCGCCAAAATTCACCATCGGGCTTTGGCGGCGGATCCGGGGCGCAAGGGTTGCCGCCCGCTCGTCCTGAACGATGCGCCGCGCGCGGTTGGCGATCAACGCTTCCACCGCCGCGTCGAGCAGTTTGGCGCCGTGGACGGCGACATCATCGTCGAGTTTCTTCACGGGATAGCCACGGGGAAGCGGAAAGCCGTGCTGCATCACGATGTCGCCGGCGTCATAACGCTCGGTCAAATGATGCACCGTGACGCCGGCCAGACGATCGTCGGCATGGTAGGTCCAGAACAGCGGCAATGGGCCGCGGTGTCGCGGCAATAGCGAGGGGTGGAGATTTATCGCGCCGAGTGGCGCATCGCCGATCAGGCTGAACGGGATCAGTTTCGGGAAGCTCGCGACGCAGATCAGATCCGGCTTCGTCCGCCGCAGCAGTTCGGGGGCGTAGCCTTGTTCGCCCGCGATCCAGCGCGCGGTCGGAATGCCGTGCTTGCGCGCGCGCCGCTCGATGGCGGAAGACGGCACCAATCCGATCCGGCGCAATACCGATTGGCGAAGGCCGCCGGAATTCGGCAGGATGATCGCGACCACGTTCCATCGTGCGGTCAGGCGTTCAAGCGCAAGGGCGCTGAACTGGGACGGGGTGCCGAAAAACGCGATTGTTGGCGACGCTCGTCCGGTCATAAGCCGAACAGGTCCAGCCAGCGCGACGCCGTGAAGATCCGCCATACGGCGTAGCCGTTGTCGTGCTTTTCGGCGAAGTAGTCGTCGACAAAGGCCCGCAGCTTCGCGGTGTCGACGTAGGGCAATTTCGCAAACGCCGGATGACGCGACGCGTCGCGAATTGCCCCGGCGTGCTCACCCCGGAGCGGCATCCAGTTGTTCATCAGCACAAACCGCATCTTCTGCTTGTTCTCGACGACGAGTTGCGGAAGCCTGGTTTTCGCGACTTCGTATAGCAACCGCTTTCGCCTGCCGAACCCGACCTTGTGCTCGGGAGGCAGCGAGAAACACAATTCCAGCAGGCGATGATCGAGATAGGGGAATCGCGCCTCGACCGAATGGGCCATCGAATTGCGGTCGCTGTGCATCAACACGGCTGGAATATTGGTGTGCCGGGTTTCGCGATACAGGATGCGGTTGAGATGCGAGGGGTCGTTGCCCCGATCCCCGGCCGCGCTCGCAGCCCAGGCCGGATCGCCGGTGTCGCAGCCGCCTATGTCGAGCCAGGGATATTGGGGCAGCCGTTGCGATTCCCGAAGATTGCGCCGCAAGGGTGTAAAGACGTAAGAGCGCAACACGCCGGCATAGGATCGGCCGTAGTTGCGGGCGATCGCGTTCAATTCGGAAACCAGGTTGACAAGGTCCAGCCTCTTGAGGCGCTCGACCACCATCTGCGCTTCATAGTTTGGAAGGCCGGCCTGGACTTCGTCCAGACCGTTGCCATCCATCACCACGACATCGCCGTTCTCCCGCGCAAAACGGTAGGCATGATATTGCGCGATCAGATCCTGTCCGAGCAGCGGCTGCCCCTGAGCGCGCACCACGTCATCGACCGAGCGCCAGACGTCGCGATGCGAGAGCTCCAGAATGTGGCTGTCCGACTGCGCCTTGGCGGCGATGGCCTCGATATAGGGCCGCTCGCTCATGTGCGGATCGTCCCAGGCAATCGAGATCGTGTCCGGGCGCTGCGAGCCGCGCTGGCGCGCCAATTCCGACCACAGCATCACGATGGTCGAACTGTCGAGGCCGCCGGACATCAGCGCGCCGACTTTCACGTCCGCGAGGCTCTGGCCGGCGACCGAGCGCGTCAGCAGCTTGGAAAATCTGTCGGAGGCATCGGCAAAGGTCGGCGCCGGGCCGTTGCCCGAATGGAAGTCCGCCAGTCTCCAATAGCTTTGAAACGGAATTTCCCGCGGGTGGCTCGCGAGATCGATTTCGAACCAGCTGCCGGCTGGCACCGGATTGACACCGCGATAGAAAGACAACTCGCTCGAGCGAGGCGGATATCCGCTCAGGAACTCAAAGAACCGTGCCGGCTCGATGGTGGTGCCCTTGCTCAGAACCTGCGCCACCGCCCAAGGCTCGGACGCAAACAACATGCGCCCGTCGTCCAGGGCGTAATAAAACGGCTTGATGCCTATTCGATCGCGTGATCCGACCAGGTGTTTGCGCTCGGTGTCGACGATCAGAATCGCCCACATCCCGTCGAACCGTTCGAAGCAGGATGTGCCCCAGCGCCGATAGGCCTCCAGCACGACCTCCGTGTCGCTTCCGGTATGGAAGCGGTGGCCCGCCGCGGTCAGCTCGGCGGTCAATTCGCGGTAGTTGTAGATCGCGCCGTTCAGCATCACCCAGAGGCGTCGGTCGGCCGACACCAGCGGCTGATCGGCTTCCGGGCGCGGATCGGAAACCCGAAGCCGGCGCACCGCGCCCGCGAAACGAGGAGCCTCACCGCCGCGCGGTATCTGGTCGAAACGAGCCCCGTCGAAATCCTTCCAGATAACGAAAGCGCCTTCGCCATCGGGACCGCGATGGCGCTGCGCATCGTGCATTCGCCGGAGATCGGCAAGATCCTGGCCCGGTCCGCCTTCAAACCGGAAGAGCGCGCTAATTCCACACATTGCGGATGAAACGCCGTCCGGCGGAAAAAGCGATGGACGGCCCCATCCGCATCCAGCTGACTACTTGCGAAACACGGATTGCAAGCGGCGGGTTCGCTTCGAGCAGACCACGCATGGCCGCCTGCGACCGATCGGCAACCCACCTCTTGTACCACGGCGCCTTCGACGCCGCGACCGGAAGCCATTCTCCGTCGACCGTGCCGATTTCGACGCTCCCGATCACGGCGGAGCAGTGCACGGGGGGATCGCACAGCCAGTTTTCGTCGCCTTGGGCAATGAGAAACTCGCGCGCCGGCCGGGAGCGCCCGCGCGCGGCGATCCGGTGCGCTACGACCCTGCTTCCAGCCAGGAAGGCGATGACGTCTCCCATTTTCCAGGAATCGCTGGAACCCGACCGAATGCGAATTCGTGAACCAGCCGGAAGCGCGGCACCCATGCTTGTTCCCTGAACGATCGAGTGGACGGTGCCGCCGCCCTTCCTGGAGAGCGCCCGGAAGCGGGCCAAATCCTCAATGCCGGCTTTCCACGCCGGCCCCGACACCAGAATATCTGTCGGGGACGATGTGGGCTCGCCAGGCACGTTATCCGCCTTTTCGTGCGAGGGCATTCTCGCGGCGATCCTCGGCAAGCTGGCTTGCCACCTTGATTTCTTCCGGCCGGAAGCCGGCCTCGCGACGCCCGGTCTCGCTGATCGTGTATTTGGCAACCGCTGTTCCGTCGCCGCCAACGACCTGTCCAAACGCCTTTGTTGCAAACGACAACGCTTGCGCCACCTTCATCGCCAGCCGCGGTTCCTTGGCAAGCATCTCGTGAATGAATTCGTTGGCGCATCGAACGTGCATGATCTCGTCGGCAAATTGTCCGTCGAAGAACTCGGCAAGCTCGTCGTCGCCCTGCGCGCGCGCCTCGTCTATACCATAACCGATGGCATCGATTCCCTCGGCTTCGAAGGTCCGGTTCTGCACGGCGAGGCGGCCGATCAATGTCGGAATCTGGCAAATGATCCGGTACTGAAAGTTCAGGATCGGATAGTCGCCGAGCTTGCCGCCGCGGGCCTGGAACATTCGTGCGAAGATCAGGGCGTGCCGCGCCTCGTCGGCGCATTGGCGCGCCAGAAACATCCGGACTTCCCAGGGCGCATCGGGAAAATCGACGATCGCCCGCGCCGAGCATTCGGTCGCGTCCATTTCCTCGTTCATCTGGCGATGCATGAACTCCAGAACCTTGCGCGGATCGTCGTCGGCGAAGTTCGCACACTGGTCCCACCGGTCGACCACGGTGAACCGCTGGTCGCGAAACGGGCTTTCCGGGAAACCGTTCTCTACGGCAACGCTGGTCATGTCAGCCTACGCTTCCTGAGCTTCGAGCAACGATTC
Organism: Bradyrhizobium sp.; assembly: GCF_049691595.1. Classification (GTDB taxonomy): domain Bacteria; phylum Pseudomonadota; class Alphaproteobacteria; order Rhizobiales; family Xanthobacteraceae; genus Bradyrhizobium. The sequence goes on along the minus strand of NZ_JBAVNZ010000147.1, from coordinate 10,200 downwards.
CAGATCATGCTGTCGCAGCAACGACGAGATTTCCTCGTCGCTAAACTCGGCGAGCCGGCGATCTTCGACATTGATCGGTGCGGTCTGCGAAAACTCCTCGACCGATACGCCCATGAGATTGGTGGAGCCTTCCGGAGGCGCCAGGGCCTTCTGCGCGGCATCCATATAGCTCACCGCCTGCGCAACCTTGAAAAGATTGCGTTTGTCCTTGGCGCAAAGCTTGTGGACCCACTGGTTGGCGAAACGAACGTGATGGATTTCATCGGCGGCGATTGCGTCCAGCAACTCGGCGGTTTGGGGATCGTGGCCTTTTTCACGCCACCCGTCCGGAATGAACGCCATCAGATCCATGGTTCCGGCCTCGAACGTCCGGTTCATGATGGTGATTCTGCCGACAACCGAATCCAGATAGGAGGAGACCGCCCATTCGAAATTTGCGATCGGGAATTCGCCCTTGCGCCCGCCGAGCTGCTTGAGCCGGCGATAGAGCGCCATACAGTGACGGCTCTCGTCCCAAACCTGGCGGGCGAGTTCCATCCGCAGCTCCCAATCGGTATCGGGAAAGTCGGCCAGGCACTGCGCGGCGACCTCGGTGGTGGTCATCTCGTTGTTCATATGCCGGTGAATCCGCTCCCGCTTCGACTGATCCGACCAGTCGGGCCACGAAATCATCTGGTCATCGGTATCGGCGACGGTGAAGCAGGCCTCGCGCGCCGGATCCTTGCGCATCTTCGTGCCGCGAACGACCTTGGTCTCGAACGGGTCCATTTCGATGCCTCCCTATGCACGAGCCGCGGCGGGGCGGGCCGCTGCCGGTTCGGTGTAGTCGATCATGTCCTTCGCGTTGGCGAAGGCCTGCTTGAGCTGGCGAAGCGCATCGGAATCGGTGGCGCGCGACGGCGGAATTTCGTCACCCCAGGTCGCGCGTTCCTCGATCATGGTTGCGATCTCCAGCAGCGCTTGATCGCAGATCATCGTCGTGGGTTCGTCGGTGACCTTGTCGGTCTCGGCCAGATAGGCGCGGTAATGCTCGGCAAGAATCGGCAACGCCACGACATGAAATCCGTCGACGCGATCGATCGTGTCAGACAGAGCCGCAAGCTGCTTCAAGGCGTCGGCGAAGGCCGGCTGGGGCTTGCGGCTGTAGTGCAGCGGCGCGCGAAGCTCGCGGGCGCGACGGCCCAGCCGGTCCGCCTGCTGCGCCATTCTCCAGACGTGGCGGGAGAACAGCATCTTGACTTCCATCTCCGGCGTCGCCGGGATCCAGCGCGAAAGCGTTTCCATCAAGAACACGCTGACGAAACGAAGCGTGCCGACCGCGGCGGCGCGCTGCTTGACGTTCAACTTTATCGTCACTCGACATCTCCACGCACTATTTGCTCTACAAGGTCCGCCGTCTCGTCTGGATCGCCCAGATCGAGAAAATAACATTTCGCGCGGCCAGCCAGCCTCGCAATGTCCATCATTCGTGTGACCGCCGGAACGCCCCACATACTACATGCGAGGGGAGAAAGCATGTGGAAATGTTCCATTCCGAACGGGAAGGGGGATGCCGCGGGTTTCGCGGCAAAGCCGCGCAGGAAGAAGATGCAGGTCAGCGTGGCTGTCGTAGCCGCCGCATCGGGAAACATTTCACCGACATTGGCCAGAACGCGCTCTCCGCCATCCGGGAACCTCTCGGACCGGAAGCTGCGTTGGCTCATCTGATCGTCGACGCGACCGCTCCGCGGGCCGGTCCGTATCGAGGCGGCGCGCCGGAATGGAAACATGACGCCGGTTTGCTTGTCCACCGCGGCCATCTCATCGCCGAGGAAGCTGTGTCCGCGGCTCGCAAGGGTCAGGGAAGTCGTGGTTTTTCCGGAATTCTTGGGACCTGTCACCATTACACCGCGACCGCCGATCCCGATCGAGCCTGCGTGAAAAAACAACAACTCTCGTTGCAGTCGAAGCACGCGGTTGACGGCGTAGTTGGCGATAAATGGTTGCCAGACCTGGCGGCGGTCGACCAGAGCGTACTGGTCGTGGAGCGCCACCAGGGGCGCGTTCGGGTTGCCGCGCATGGCGATCGTTCGCCAGCCCGGCGCCGCGGCTACGCCCTCTGTGTAATTGCGGTCGGGAAACAACGTCTGGCAAAAGGCGAAAGGATCAAGCGGTTCGGGGTCTTCGAATTCGACCGAGGCGACCGGCAGTTCCTTGTGCACGTGAACCACGCACCTCACGGTCCCGCGCTCTGCAGACCCGCCAGTCCCTTCGATGCCCTCGGGATAGATTTCACGAAATCGGCGCGAAAGCGCAGCGTCATCTGAATCGAGGTCGAGCCATCCTTTGGCGAATCTAAGCAGGCTTGTAAAACGACAGCCGCCGGCAGGATGCCGGCGGCATTCTTCCAGGATTTCAGGCGCTTGAAGCCACCAACCGGGTTGCACAAGCAAACCCAGATCGGATCTCGTTACATCACCCACCAGGTGATGGCCGCAACCGTGACTTGGAAGGCACTCAGAACCTCTTTCTCGTCGAGCTCGCGGATGCTCGGCTTCTGGTAGGTGTGAGCGGTGGCGGCGATTTCACTGCGCGATTCGACCAGCATATTTTCGGACTTCATTACGAACCCCCAAGAGGTTGGTTTGCACGTTACAAGAAAACGTCACTGCGGCGCTTGAAACCGCGATGCGTCGGCGGCCTTAGAACGGTAGTAGATTCCCCCGTCTTTCGCTCCCGGCTTTATACGGGAGGGGCTTCTTGCTCGTCAATCGACCGTTCAGCCGATGCGGGCAGGAGGTTACATTCCTCCCGGCTATGTGGCAGACGGGCCACGATTCAACCCACTAGGAGTTGAGCTGGTTGCAACTACACTTTTTTGTTGGTCCGGGAAAGCCCGCTTCCAAAGGATTCGAAACGGCTCCATCAAGGTGCCGGAAAACGACACCGGCGTCGAATCGCCGACCAATCCAAAATTCGCCGGCCGCTCGCCGATCGATATGGTCCCGAACAGGTAGTCCCAAACGCTGAGAATCTTCCCATAGTTGCTGTCGTGACGGGCGCGCTCGGGCGAATGGTGGATCGCGTGGAACACCGGGCTGACCAGGACTGGATAGAGGAACCCGTAGCGCCATTTGATGTCGGAGTGCTGGAGCCCTTCAAACAGGTTCTGCATCAGAAAAACCGGCCCCCAAAACCAGACGGGCACGCCGAGAAGTATCGCCGGCACGAACATGATGATGTTGGATATGATCTGCTCGACGATGTGGTTCCGGAACGACGTTACGAAGGTCAGTTCCGTTTGGGAGTGGTGGACTCTGTGAAAGGTCCAGAGAAAATCATTGGAATGATAGAGGCGGTGAATCCAATATCCCGCGAAGTCGGTGATCAGCCAGTAGGCCAGAAAACCCGCCAGCGCGGGCAGGTGGTCGATCAATCTAAACTGCCACGCCGGCACCAGAAGGGCGAGCACGGCGATCAGGGGCCTATAGATGATCGTATTGTAGATGCCACCATTATACAGCAGCCCGTAGAGCATGTCGGTGCGGAAGTTGCGGCTCCAGTACCGCCTGATGTTGCCGCCCGATGCCCACTCGATGATAAACACGACGACGAAAATGATCAGCAGGCCTCGCGCGCCGCTGTACAGGGATTGCAGCAGAGGGTATTGCGACAACTGCGCCACAATGCCGGCATTCGCGTCCGTCAAGTAGGTCCAGATCTGCTGCAACATCGTGTTTTTCGAGGGTTGGCAACACCGGGCAACCCGATGTGTGGGGATTATGCCTCTTGCCCGGATCGGGAGCAACGTCTTATGCCGCTGTCGGGGCTCAGCGAAGGCTGGATGAACTTGACATCTCGTCGTTCTGGTCCTTCGCTTATCCAAGCGGTTCATTGACGGCTGGCGACGGCCCGGTCTCGCCAACCCAAACCGGATACAGGACGCTTACGCGATGTCGGTCGGAACGGCAGGTGACCTCGGCGCACGCGCGACCGGCTCGGATGGCTGGATTCAGTCGCAAGGGTTTGACCTTGCCTTTTTTATCCTGTCGCCGATCGCCGGCCTCGCCGTGATCTTCGCCGCGCCGACCAATGTTGGGCCGGTACTTGCCCTTGCCGCCGCCACGCTGATCGGCGGCCCGCATTACATCGCGACATATTCCTTTTACTTTTTCGACGACACCGCAGCCTATCAGCGGCAGCGCTGGGTCGCCTATTTTCTTGTCCCGATCCTGATCGTCTTCGCGGTCGGCATGGTGGCGCTGTTCGAAATTCCGGCCGTCATCGTCGTCGTGGTTTTTTTCTGGAATGCGTTTCACGTGGCCCGGCAAAGCTGCGGCATTCTTTCGATCTATCGCCGGCGCGCCGGCTATGGCGATCAGCGTCATCGGTCCATTACCAACCTTGCCATCCTGAGCACCAGCTTCGCGATGGCGCTGGCCCACATCGACTGGTATCCGGCTCTCAATACGACGCTGCTCAAGATATCGCCGTACCTGCCGGTGTTGTTGTCGCGGCTGACGCTGGCGGCCGCCGTGGTCAGCCTCGCCGCGCTCGGCGTCTCGATCGTGAAGCGCCTGCGGAGCGGTTCACGCTACACCGTCGCGGAGTCCGGTTTCCTGATCACCAGCCTGCTGCTGTTTCATCCCTATCTCTGGGTCGAGGACTCCAACCTGGCCACGCTCGGAATGCTGCTCGGCCATTTCATCCAGTATCTCGGCATCGTCTGGCTGCTGACGAGCCGGAAGCTCGCGGATCGCGGCGGCTCGCGCGGCCAGCGCTGGCTGTCGAAGATATGGCTGGATCCCTGGATCCTGCTTCCCTCCGCGCTTCTGATCGGTGCCCTGTTCATGGTCCTGCAGATCAATTTCATGGCGCTGACGATCGCGCTGGTGCTGCTGCACTTCTATCTGGACGGACTGTTCTGGGCCTTCAGCCGGCCCGTCATCAGGAACGCGATCACGCCGCATCTCACCGGCGGGCCGCTGCAGGCGGCGGCGCGCAAGTAAGGCCGGATAGTGAGGTCAGTTGGCGAGCCCGAAGCGACGCACCAGGCGTCGTGGCAGCGAATGTTTCAGAAAATAGCCCGTCAACATGCCTTTGCCGCTCGATGCTGCCCGGGCAAACAGCTCGGTCAATTCCGGATTAGGCACGACGTCGATTACCAGATGGACGCGGTCTTCGCCCCCGGGGTTGTCCACCGAATGCCTGAAGCGAACGTCGACATACCAGGCCTGGCCCGCCTGCATCACGATGCGTCGGCCATGAACCGTGAAATCAACCGACGGATTGGTACGGACGGGAACATGGATGCGGACGATTCCGGTGTCGATCTGATGAAGCGGATCGGAATGGGCGAAGATATGCCCTCCGGCACGCAGCTTGAGAAACCGGATCCGGTTCTTCCGGCCGGGGAAGGCATTGATCACCTCGGGCACATAGTCACACAGCCGCAGCGCTTCGGTTGCGGCAAAGGCTCCGCCCTTGCTGGACTGCTCGGTACGCCTGCCGTTCGGCGCCCACAGCGCGATCGCTTCCCAATTGCCGTCATGATAGGGGCCGAGATGGGCGTGCCACCATGCCTCGGGCATCCGCTCCAGATCGGCCAGCAGACGCGCCGCGTCGAATTTCAGCGGCAGCCGGAGCGCAACGTCCCGCGGGGTCACAAAGTCCGAAAGGGTAGGCATATCGTTTCTCGTGCCCTCGCAAACGTTGGTTGGAAACAAGTAGCGGAGCGTGTTAATTACCCGGCCAGCTGAATTCCCGCCACGCATTGCCGCGTGGGCCGGCGACCCAATTACTATCCCAAGGCTCGGCCGATGTCTGCCCAGAACACCGATACAGGCGAGGGTGCCGCACCCGGGTCGCACCATTATCGCGCCTTTATCGGCGCCACCCAGACCTACGACATTTTCGCCCACATGCAATTTTCCCTGATGACCCTGCTCGGATTGCGTCAGGAGCACACCTTGCTCGATATCGGCTGCGGTTCGCTGCGCGCCGGCAAGCTGTTTCTGGTCTATCTTCTTGCCGACCGCTACTTCGGTATTGAACCTGAGCAATGGCTGGTCGAAGAGGGAATCGAGAAGGAAATCGGCCGCGAACTCGCCGAGCGCAAACGCCCCAGGTTTCGCTATAGCGCCGAGTTTCCCTGCGCGTCGTTTGGCGTTCAGTTCGACTTCATCATCGCGCAATCGATCTTCTCGCATGCCTCCGAGGCGCAGATCCGCAAATGTCTGGCCGAAGCCCGCGCATCGATGAAGGAGACATCGATGTTTGCCGCAAGTTTCGTCGAGGGCGAAGAGGACTATGCGGGCAGCGAATGGGTCTATCCCGGTACGATCCGCTATCGCGCCGAAACGATCCGCCGGTTCGCCAGCGAAGCCGGATTGGACTGCCGAAGGCTGGACTGGTTTCATATTGGCGGCCAGGCCTGGTTCGTCTTTTTCGTCCCCGGCCTCGATCCCGGGATCGACCAGCTTGCCGAACTCAACCAGTCCTTCCCGATCAAGGAAGCGTTGTCACACTATCGCAAGCGCTCCGACCGGCTGGAACGGATCGAGGCGTCGTTCTGGTTTCGTGTCGCGCAAGCCGTAAGACGCCGCCTGATGCCAGGATAGGGACAGACTCGCGTTGCCAATGAGCCTGCCGAACTCCGGCAAGGCCTGCCGATGTCAGCCGGTTTTGGCCGGGCTTTGCAATTCCTGCCAGGGGCCGAACTGTGAAATCGCACCGTTCTCCATGACCGCGACGAAATCGGCCTTGCGGAGCGTCGATTCCCGGTGAGCGATGATCAGAATGGTGGCCGTGTTCCGCAGCCGCCGGATCAGCGTCCACACCGCGCTCTCGCTGTCTTCATCGAGCGCATTGGTTGCCTCATCGAGGATCAGCAGGGTCGGACGGCGCAACAGCGCGCGCGCCAGCGCCAGTCGCTGACGCTGGCCGCCCGACAATTGATTGCCGCGCTCGCCGATCACGGTCTCGATACCGAGCGGCATGGCCGCTATCACACGGTCCATCCCGGTTTGCGACAACGCGTCTGCTATCTCGGCGTCGGTTGAATCGTGCGATCCCCACAGCACGTTGGCACGGATCGTTTCGTTGAAAAGCACGTTGTCTTGCGGAATATAGGCGACGCTGCGCCGCCACGCCGCGAGCCGCGCCGCGGTAAGCGGTTCGCCGTCGATCGATACCGTGCCGGAATCGGGCACCAGAAGGCCGAGCAGGATGTCGGCCAGCGTGCTCTTGCCCGCGCCCGATGCGCCGGAAATTGCGACGACCGAATGCGCGGGAATCGCGAGATCGAGGCCGCGCAATACATCGGGGCCAGCCGAGCTGTCGTACCGGAAATCGAGCGCTGCGGCCCGGATTTCACGGCGAACGATCAGCCGATCGTCTCCGCCAGCGGGAAGATGTTCCACGGCCGCCAGACAGGCCGACATCAGCTTCGTCAGATGGTCGTAGATCGGCAGCATCAGCTGAACCGCATTGGTGCTGTTCTGGATTTCGGCCAGCGTCGGCATCAGCCGGGCAAAGACCACGATCAGGAGCAGCAATTCCGTCGCGGTCAGGCGAAATAACGACGATCCGGCATAGACGAAAATTCCGAGCGCGATCGTCGCGCAGATCTGAATGAGCGTCTGCGTTTCGGCGTTTCGGCGGATGACGGCCAGATAATATTCGTGTTGCGCCATATCGGCCGCGAGAAAGCGCGTCCGGTTGTAGGCTTGCGCGTTATGGCTCTTCGCCAGCTTGAGCGCGGCGAGGCAGTCGCTCATCTCATCGTAGGCGGATTGCTGCGCCTTGCCGAACATCTGGCCTGCACTAAAGGTGCTTCTGCGCCAGCGCCACGCGCCGACTGCGATCAACGCACCGCAGGCAAGCACGGCCACCGTCAGGACCGGGGCAAAGGCAAGCGCCACCAGCAATTGAATCGACGCCAGCGTGGCAAGCGCGGCGAACCGGAAGAAAAAATGCGTGCCCTGGCCTACCGTCTCCACATCCGTCGTCAGCGCCTTTGAAAGATTGGAGATGCGCTGCGTTGCGACGAACGACCAGTCTGCCTGCGTAATCGCGTCATAGAGCCGGACCCGCAACCGCTCGATGAAATTCGAACTGAGCGTTTCCAGCGTGATGTCGCGCCAGCCGGTGACAATGGCTCTCAACACAACCAATCCGACAAAGCCCGCGACCAGGACAGGCAGCGAAGCCGGCAGGCCCAACGCGGAGAGAAACCGGGTCACGGCGATGGCGATGGTGCTCTGCGGCTTTCCTTCGCCCAGCAGGCCCACCAAAGGAGCCAGCAACGTCAGGCCAAGACCCTCCGTCAGCCCGGCAGCGACGGACAGCAGGCATGCCTTCACCAATGTCCAGCGCGCGACGGAAGCGGACAGGCTGCCGGCAAAACCGGCGAGCATGGTGATCATGCTCCGCAGGTTGACAGGACCGGACCAGACGCCGCTTGCTGACTTATGCCCTGACTTTTCCATGTCTCGCAGATGCTGCAAGCCGGCTTTGGACCAACCATCAACCATGAAGATATAGCGCCGACAATGCATTCGGTCGATGCCACCGCAAGCTTCATACAGGCTGGTACCGGTTTGGCAATGCGTCGATCTGGTTGGGAGGGGGCGGAAGCGACATCGCCGGCTATATCTCCAAGGCGCCCCGCTCGGCTTTGGTCATGGGTGGTCTCGAAATAGCCCGACACATGCAGCAGTTCATTTTCCAGACCGCCCGCGTGGCTCCTCAACCGGCCCTGTTGGCGGCGTGGGCCTGCTGGCTGGTCCGCTTTCTGGTGATGCCGGTCTCGAGAACCCCGACCAGGGAGTGCTGTGGGGAAGATACCAATTTATCCCTTATCATCAGGCACATCGGACGATATTAGGCCCGGATTCCGTTCCCGGCCTTGAGCTGTACAATCCGACGGCGGAGCTTTTCAGCACCTTCCGGGGGGCCGGCCTATATCGATTTCGGATATCTCATGGTGGTCTGCGGCTTTGTCTTCGGGTATGCCCACCGGCAAGGCAGCTGCTGGTGCGGCGGGGTGATCGCGAGCTAATTGTTGATCACCGCTTCGACGGCGAAGGCGCGTGAGTGGGAGGCAACGGATGACGACGGAGTCGAACAAGCGAAAGTCGCTCTGGCTCGCGGGCGCGGTCGGGTTGATCGCCGCGTTCGCATATTCCGCGATCGGCGCTTTTCCGACCTACGAGTATCGAACCGATGTCTTCGTCGGCGAGTACGCCGCGGAAGATGGCTTTCAATCCTTCGAGCCTGTATCGGCAACCGAGCGTTTCGTTTACGATACGCTTTTCGTGGCGCCGACAACCGGGGAACTGAGAAAGTTTGGCGTAAAGGAGGCGCGATCGGCGGCGGTCATTAGCGTGATCGACGCTGGACGATCGATTCGCATCCAGTCGGTAGCCGATGAAGACGGCGCCGAACGAGTCAGGGCCGTTCACCAATTTATGGCCGATGGCATCATCGCCCGACTTAAGCCGCGCGTCGCATACATTCGTACGCGATTGGACACAAGGCTGTCGTCGGCCGAGGAGTTGCTCAAGTCCGCGTCGGACAATCTGGCGATTTTTTCCGAGATTGTTTCGGACGCGAAAGTCTCAGAGGCGAGAACCCGGGAACAGACGCGCAGGCTCGCCGAGCAGATCGCAACGCTTGACCGGTCCGGGCAAGGCTCGTCGTCCCCCGTCGGCGGCGCCGGCGAGGGGGCGGGCGACGAGGCAGCTGGCATGGGCATCCGCGGTCAGCTCGCCATGTATCAGAAGCTTGGCCTGGCGGAGATTCCGTTCTTGCGGGCCGATAGCGCCAGGACCGTCGTCGCTCTTGGCCAGACGGTCACCCAATCGCGCCAGAGCATCAAGGATCTGAAAGACCAGATTGCGGTCTTCCGCGAACCGGCGGTGACACAGTTCGTTTTGCGCAGCGTTTGGCCGACGAGACCGGGACTTCTGATGCCGCTGCTGGTTGGTCTTGTTGCCGGGCTTGCGGCGTTTTTTGCCGCGCGGATGATCCTGAAGCAAATATCGGGCTAGCGGCTCGCCGTTCGTGGTTTTTCACGCGCTATCGGCGCAGCGCCATCACCCGGTCGAGTTCCCGCCTTCGATGGTTTGTGCTAGGAAAGCCCTGAACGATCGCCCGTGATTGGATAGAACGGAACATAACCTAGACATGAAGGATGGGTCGGCGCCTGATCAGTGGCAG
>NZ_JBAVNZ010000146.1:0-2044 GCF_049691595.1 Bradyrhizobium sp. | reverse complement strand
GTCTAGACCCCTGCCGATATTTTTCGCATCGTTGGCGCTGATAATGCCCTGCGCGGCGAGCATCGCCGCGTGGGCCTTGGACGCGGCGATGTCCTGGGCGTAGAGGTGACGATCGACGTCGATCGAGACGTTGATTTCCTCCATGATCGCATCGGGACGCCCGGAGAACCGGCCGCCCCACATCTTGTTGCTCATGACTTCCCGCTCACGACTTCTCCGGGGTATTGAGGCGTCAGGGTATCGAGGCTTGGTCATTTATCGCCGAAGCCGGCGAAACGCGGTGCCGGCATCGGCCGTAATATGGGTCACTGCATAGCCGTATCTGGTACAGGATGACAAACGATATGCCCGAAAAGCCCTCAGCTTCCGCGGCCGCCACGCGCCGGATCCCGCTGGTGATCGGCGCGGTCGTGGTCGGCGCGGCCCTCGGATTTGCCGGGGTCTACGGGATCGGCGGGCTGAAACGCGGTTTTGGCGGCGATTCCGCTTGCAGCGGCGCCGTCAGCCTGGCCCAAAAAATCGCGCCGCTGGCGCATGGCGAGGTCGCCGCGCTGACCATGGCCACGAGCCCGTTGCGGCTGCCGGACCTCGCCTTCGAGGATGCCGACGGCAAGCCCAAAAAGCTGTCCGACTGGCGCGGCAAGACCGTGCTGGTGAACCTGTGGGCGACCTGGTGCGTGCCCTGCCGCAAGGAGATGCCGGCGCTGGACAGTTTGCAGACCAAACTCGGCGGCAAGGATTTCGAGGTGGTGGCAATCAACATCGACACCCGCGACCCGGACAAGCCCAGGAATTTCGTGAAGGAGGCCAATCTGACCCGGCTCGGCTATTTTAGCGACCAGAAAGCTAAGGTATTTCAGGACCTTAAGAGCGTCGGAAAAGCGCTGGGGATGCCGACCTCGGTGTTGGTGGACGGCCAGGGCTGCGAAATCGCCACCATTGCCGGCCCCGCGGAATGGGCCAGCGAGGACGCCATCAAGCTGATCAAGGCGGCGGTGAAGCCGGCGACGGCGGGATTTTAGGCCGTAATATTGATGTTGCCGCCGACTCCCGGACCGAGATTGGCTGTTGACGGCGCGGCCTGCCCGCCCAAAAGCGTCTGCACCGCGAATTTTTCGGCATCGGCATTGGATTTCAGGATCGAGGTCACGATCTGCGTCTGCACGCCACCGGCCTTGGCGGCGAGAAGGCTGGTGACCATGCTCATCATGTCCATAGGCGAGCCCCCCGAAGCTGCGAACACCCTAACCCGGCGCGGTTAACGTTCTTTCAACCGTGTCCCGGACGCGGTGCAGCGCGCTTGGCGCTGCTCCGTAGAGCCGGGATCCAATCCCAGCATCGATGGACCCCGGATCAGCTGCGCGGCATCCGGGGAACGAGAACCATCACCGCGTCGGGACCGGCCTGTCGCCGCGGTAATCGTAGAAGCCGCGCTGGGTCTTGCGGCCGAGCCAGCCGGCCTCGACATATTTCACCAACAGCGGGCACGGCCGGTATTTGGAGTCCGCCAGCCCCTCGTGCAGCACCTGCATGATCGACAGACAGGTATCGAGGCCGATGAAGTCGGCGAGTTCCAGCGGCCCCATCGGATGATGCGCCCCGAGCTTCATCGCGGCGTCGATCGCCTCGACATTGCCGACGCCCTCGTAAAGCGTGTAGATCGCCTCGTTGATCATCGGCAGCAGGATGCGGTTGACGATGAAAGCGGGAAAATCCTCCGCGACCGCGATGAGCTTGCCCAGCTTGGTGACGAACGCCTTGGTGCTCTCGAAGGTCGGATCGCCAGTGGCGATGCCGCGGATCACCTCGACCAGTTTCATCAGCGGGACCGGATTCATGAAGTGGATGCCAATGAACTGTTCGGCGCGGTCGGTCGCGGAGGCGAGGCGCGTGATCGAGATTGACGAGGTGTTGCTGGCGATGATCGCTTCCGGCTTCAGCGTCGCGCAGAGATCGTGAAAGATCTTGCGCTTGATTTCTTCCTTTTCGACCGCAGTCTCGATCACGAGATCGCAGTCCGACAGCCCGTCGAGCGTCTCGGTGG
>NZ_JBAVNZ010000145.1:0-14483 GCF_049691595.1 Bradyrhizobium sp. | reverse complement strand
AGCTGGCATGGGCATCCGCGGTCAGCTCGCCATGTATCAGAAGCTTGGCCTGGCGGAGATTCCGTTCTTGCGGGCCGATAGCGCCAGGACCGTCGTCGCCCTTGGCCAGACGGTCACGCAAACGCGCCAGACCATCAAGGATCTGAAAGACCAGATTGCGGTCTTTCGCGAACCGGCGGTGACGCAGTTCGTTTCGCGCAGCGTTTCGCCGACGAGACCGGGATTTCTGATGCCGCTGCTGGTTGGTCTTGTTGCCGGGCTCGCGGCGTTTTTTGCCGCGCGGATCATCCTGAAGCAAATATCGGGCTAGCGGCTCGCCCTTCGTGGTTTTTCACGCGCTATCGGCGCAGCGCCGCCATCCGGTCGAGTTCCCGCCTTCGATGGTTTGTGCTAGGAAAGCCGTGAACGATAGCCCGTGATTGGATAGAACGGAACATAACCTCGACATGAAGGATGGGTCGGCGCCTGATCAGTGGCAGAGCGTGTTCTTGCGCGCCTGCGCGGCGCTTTCGCCGAGCGACTGGGCTGGCCGGGAAGACGCGATACGACGGCTCGATGGCACGGGATGGAAAAACATCAGCTCGGCGGCCGAACGGTACGGTTTGACCGGGCTCGTCAGCCGAGGCCTGGACTGGGCGCATCAGGAGCTGGGCGTTTCGATCCCGGTGCGAGAAAGCCTGGCGCGGTTTCGGCAAGGCCAGTTGCTGCAGCTTCTCGCGCGGCGCAGTGCTGCGCGAGAAGTGACCAATGTCCTTGCCGCGCGCAAGATCGATTTCGTCGTCTACAAGGGCGTCGCATTGGCCGACGAAGTGTATGGGGATCTTTCGCTCCGCGCCTACGGTGACTGCGACATTCTGGTTCGCCCTGACGATGCCGACGCCGCATTCAATGCGCTTTGCGAGCTCGGCTTCGCTCCATCCGCGTCGACGAATGTCGCGCAACAGATCGCGAACAGAACCGCGGCCATTGCAGTGAAACGTCCGGAATTGTCCGTTGATCTGCACTGGACGTTGAGCGCTGATGACCTTTTTATGAAGGATACCGACATCATCTGGGCCCATTGCACGCCGCCCGAGGGTGCAAACGCATTGCCCGGGCGGCGGATGTCGCCAGAGCTCATGCTCGTCAACCTCGCAGAGCATTTTTGCCGCCACAGTTTTATTGAACTCAAGCCGCTGGTGGATTTCCATATCGTTGCGGTCAAGTGCGGCCCCCGGGTGGATCCAGACAGGCTGCATCGGCTGGCACGATCGCTACGGCTGGATTCGATGGTCGATCTGACGGCCCGCCTGAGCGAAAACCTGCTGTTGCCGCATCCCATGACCGGACGGCTCAAGCACGACAGGCCCGGAATCCGCACGCGCGTCGCCTGTGCGGTATTGACGGAACGAGCGATTGTCCGGACCCGGGACCCGCTTCCGACCGAAAGCCGGCTGCGGCGGTTGGCGTTCGGCGGCAGCGTTTCGGCGACGCTGCGCGCCTTCCGGACCATGCTCCTGCCACGCGTCCGTGACCTGGAAGGCCGCTTTCAACGCCCCTTCGACCTGCGCATGTACCCGCAATATTATGCGATACAGATGCGCCGCGTTCTGACGCGGTCGAGGAACTCGTTCGATCGTCACGCCGGACTTGCCCCAGCATCCAGTCCGCCAAGCCGGCGCGATGGCGAATGAGCTTCAGAGCAGACGTCAGAACTGAAAGTAGATGAACAAACTGACCGGACGCAAAAGGATAAAAACGAGGAATGCGGATACCGCAATCGCCATCGTGTCCATGACCCGACGAGACCGCGACAGCTTTGGGTTTGCGAGGAACCGGAAGGCAAAATGCAAGGCGAGCATTCCGGCGAACAGTACGGCCACCAGCAGATAGGCGCTCTCGCGAAAGCCGAGGCTGGCATAGGCATGCCGGTCGCATACGCGCCCGAGCAGGGAGAAGGCGTCTTCAACCGATCGAGATCTGAACAGGATCCATCCAAGCATGGAGACCGCGACTGTCACACCCCAGCCGATCAGTGACCTCAACCGGTCCGGCAGCCGTGTGGCCAGCGGCGCGGTGATGCGATAGATCCAGATGAAAGCCGCGTGCCAGAGGCCCCACAGCACGAAGGTCCAGGCCGCGCCGTGCCATAATCCCATGACGCCCCATGTCGCGAACAGCGCGCCAGTCAGCCGCAACGAGCCGGGCCGAACGAGATCGGTCTCCAGCCCGCCTTCGGACCTGTCGCGAAAGCGCGCGCCGCAAAGCGGAAGATAGAGATAGTCGCGTATCCACGATGACAGTGTGATGTGCCAGCTTTTCCAGAACGCGCGCGGCGAGGTCGCCAGATACGGCCAGTTGAAATTCTCCGGAAAATGAACGCCGAGCAGGCGAGCCGACCCGATGGCGATCATGCTGTATCCGGCGAAATCGAAATAGATTTGCAGTCCGAAGGCAAATGCCATCGTCCATACGTCGAGGGCGCTGAGCGATGCCGGACTCATCAGGAACCAGTCGTCGACGAACGGCGCCAGGTGGTCAGCCGGGCCGACCTTGAGAAACAGCCCAAACAATATTCGCTTCACGCCTCCCGCGACGCGATCGAGGTCGAAGCGCGACGTCGAGACCAGCTGCGGGATGAGTTCGTTGGCGCGCAGGATCGGCCCCGCAACCATATGCGGCCAGAACATCACATAGGTCAGGTAAACCGCGAAATTTCTTACCGGCGCGCAAAGCCCGCGATAGACGTCGATCGTATAGCTGATGGACAGGAACGTGTAGAAGCTGATCCCGAGCGGAAGAATGATGGTGCCGAGCCTGATCGACCATTCCGCGCCGAGCAGACGTGCAATGGCTTCGAGGTTGCCCGCGATGAAGTAGGCATATTTGAAATATCCGAGCAGCAGCAGGTTTACGCTGACGCTGCACACGACCCACAGGCGTCGGCGCGGCGCCCGATGTTCGGCGCCGATCTTCAGCGCAAGGTAGAAATCGACCGCCGCGGAAAATGCGACCAGCAGTAGAAATTCGGGCCGCCACAGGCCGTAAAAAGCCGCGCTGGCCGCGAGAAGAAGCCAGACCCGCCACCTCGGCCCGGTCAGCCAGAATGCGGCCGTGACGCCGACCAGAAACAGAACATAGCTGACGGAATTAAACAGCATCTTCTATCGAATTCGGCTGACCGCCGCCACGGCCGGCAGCAGCGCCTTCGCCAGCAATTCGTGGCCGCCGGCCTTGAAGTGATTGAAGTCGGCGTTCTCGGATCGCGGTCCCCATTGGCCATCAGGAACGAGCGCGCCGAGGTCGAGCAGGGTGCAGCCATGGGTCTCTGCAAGCGCCTTGATCTCCTGCTTCCAGGACTGATATTCGGCGGGGTCGTAGGGACTGGGCAGGTCGTGCCGAAACGGCGCCACGTAGAGGATGCTGCGGATTTCGCCCAAGGCCGCCTCCCGCAGCAAGGCGCGAAGCGCCGCCATGTTGGTCGCGTAGCGCTGCGGGATCAGCCGGCGGGTCGTGGTCGATCGAATTCCCAATGCCGCGTTGCGAATCCCGTAAAGGTCGATGTAGAGGCGTGATCGCAGCCATTTCCGGTCGGCCCACAGCGGCCAGATTTCGCCGAGCGTCAGATTGACCGCTTCCTCGAGCCTTTTCTGCAGGAATCCTGCGAGCGCCACATTCTCTTCGCCGACGTCGCGGCCCTGCCACCGCAGTTCGGCTTTTGCGAGGACGGCCGCTCCGACGGGATTTTTTCTCAATGCGGCGAGATCGTCGGAATCGAGCAGCCAGCCGAAATCGTCGCGCAAACCGTCTTCACGCAGATCGTCGAACGACAATTGAACGATCAGGACCTTGATCGGAAGCCGGCGCTGCACCAGGTGCGCCAGCGCATAGTGCTCCTGCAGGTTGGCATGTGGAAGCGAGACGCCAAGCGGAACGGTGGTGTCAGGACATGCCAGCGAGCTCCGCAGGATATAGGGTGCCGCATGCTGTCCCTTCTCGAAATTTTCGATGTAGTGAAGTTGCGAGTTGCCGAGCCATAGAATGTTGAGGGACTCGCAGCGCCCGGTTGCCGGCGCGGGGTGCGCCGTTTGCGCCATGATCATCGCCTGGATTGCCTTCGGATATGAACCCGTGAACGTGACCCCGTTCCAGGATTCGGCGACTTCGATCATGGCGGGATCGAGGTCGAATGTCGTTGGATCGACCTTGACGCGGTCGTAAACCACCAGCGCCACCGCCGACAATATCAGGCCGCAGAGCAGCGAGACCGCCGCTCCTCTTTCTTCGCTGCTGGCCTGGGTCTCGGTTGCCAAGGCTTTCAATGACGGCTCCGCGAGTTCGGTTCATCGGCAAGGCGCGGCAGACTTTCGCACGCGCAACGACAATCGACTATCGCGAAAGCCGTTGCAGGAACATCATGGTTGCGTCCGCGACGTTGTTAACGTTGCCCTGATCGATGACGGAGGGAACATTGGCGGGATCGGATATCAGCCCCGGAAAGGATTGCGCGACGTTCCAGGCCAGATACTCCTCGATGCCGCCGGCCTGCGCCGCCGTCACGCCAGCGGCGTCATTGACGATCCGCGCGAAATCACCGCGCGTCGCCTGAAACGGATTGAAACCGTTGCGCAGCAGAATCCCGCCGAAATACATTTCGGCAATGGTGATTGCGGGCCTGCCGAGCAATCCGGCCTCGAGGCATGCCGTGCCGGAGATGGATATGGTCAGTCCCGCCCGTGAAAGCAGCCCGTGGGTGTCCGCGAACGGATCAATCAGGCGTAGCCCGGGCAGCCGCTTCAGTTCGCGGTAGTATCCCGGCGATCGATCGCCAATGGCGTTCGGATGCTCCTTCACCCACATTTCCCAACCGATGGGAAGCAGCCGGATCAACGCCCGGATGACCTCATACTGATTGGTGAATGGCGAGCCGATGACGTCGACGGAAGACTCCGGCTGTTTTTGCAACAGGAACAGCACGAATGGCCGATCATCGGCGGCCGGCGCCGCCTCGAACGTTTTACTTCGTCTTGCCAGGATTCCGGACCTCACGGAGGCAAGGCGTCTGCCGACCCGTGTATGCAAGGAGGGCATCGTATGATCGAACCGTGCCGCGAATGGCCGCATAACCGCCTGCCATGCTTCATCCAGCCAGTACTTGCGTAACCGGTTTTGATTCATGTTGAGCGCGAAGTAATAGGGCCGCTCGCCGCGCTCGCGCAAGTTCCTGAGCGCCTGTCGCGCAATGGTCCGATGCTCGTCGCCCGGCTGCTCGCGGAAGACGTCGATGCGTTTCTGGAAAACACCGCGGAAGAAACCAAACCGTTCGGAAGGAATCCGGATGGTATGCGGCGCATGGAAATGCCGCCCGTTGGCGTGCATCACGGCGGAGGTGATGATTTCCGGTGCCCAGGTGTCCTCGCCAAAGGCAAAGTGAATATCGTTTTCGAGAACGAAGCGCTCGATTTCAAGGGCCGTGATCTGCCCGTAGGCCTCGATGTCCCAGCCCGGCATCAGGCCGAGCTCGCGATCCATGATCAGCGCGTCCTTGAGCCCGATCTCGGCGCCCCGGTCGATCCGTTCGATTCTGGATCGCTCATCCGCGGTCGGCCTGAAAGGCTTTGTCCAGCGCTGCCCAAACCCGGAAAGGTCCAGGATGCGGGATCGATCCCAGCCCTCATTCAGGAGGTAACTGGTCCAGCGTTGACCGGTGCTGATCCAGAAGATTTCGGCGCCGGAGGCTTCCATCCTGCGCGCCCATGGCGAATAAAACTCGGTCTTGAGCTGGTTCGTGACGAACAGTGCGCGCAAGCTCGGCCTCCAGGGGTCAGGAAAGGTTCCTGAGCTCGCTTACGGTGCTCACAACGTGGTCCATATCGGCGTCGGTGATGGTGGGAAACAGCGGCAATGTCAGGATTTCCCGGTAGACCGCCTCGGCTCGCGGGCACAGCCCGGGTTGATACCCAAATCGTTCGCGATAGAAGCTGTGATGATAGACCGGCGCATAATGGACGTTGGCGCCGATGCCCGATGCCTTGAGGTGATCGAATGCCCTGCGCCGGTCGACCTTGAGCAGCGAGAGGTCGAGGCGGATGACATAGAGATGGTAGGCGTTGGTTCGGTCCGGACGCCTCGCCAGCGGCCGGACAAACCGCGTGCCCGAAAACATCTCGTCATAGCGAGCCGCGATCGCCTGACGCTTGACCAGCCATTCGGGCAAATGCTTCAGCTGTGAAAGCCCGAGCGCGCACTGAATGTCGGGCAGTCGGTAGTTGTAGCCAAGTTCGACCATGTCGTAGGTGTAAGTGCCGGTTTTTTCCCGGGACCTGTGATCGGAATCAATGCCGTGATTGCGGAACCGGCGCATGTGCGACGCCATCCCGGCATCGTCGGTCAGAACCATCCCGCCTTCGCAGGTGGTGAGATGTTTCACCGGATGAAACGAAAATGCGGAAAGGTCGGCAATGGTCCCCACCTTGCGTCCCTTGTAGGTGGCACCGGGCGCATGACAGGCATCGGAGACGATCTTGATTCCACGCCTGGCGGCCAGCGCGCGCAGGGCATCATAATCGGCGGGCTGTCCGCCGTAATCGACCGCAACTATGGCCTTGGTGCGCGGGGTGATCTTTGCTTCGACGGCGGCCGGATCGATCAGCAACGTATCGGTCTCGACATCCGCGAAGATCGGCGTGCCGCCCTCGTAGACCACGGCATTGGATGATGCGGCGAACGTAATCGCGGGTACGATGACTTCGTCGCCGGCGCCGATCTTCAGCGCACGCATCGCGGCATGGAGCGCCGCGGTCCCGCTGTTGACGGCGACGCCTTCGGAAGCTCCGCAAAACGCAGCAAATGCGCGCTCGAATTCAGCTACCCGAGGTCCGGTGGTCAGCCACGCCGACCGCAGCGCTTCATTTACCGACGCGATATCTTCGTTGTCGATAATCTGCTTGCCGTAGGGAATGAAAGCTCTAGCCATGAATGCTTGTTGGATTGTCGAGCATCACTTTCAGCGCCGCAGCGTCCAGCCAATCCGGATTGTTATCGCTGGCGTAGCGGAAATCCTCGGCGACGGGCTTGCCCAGATCGTCGTAGCCCTTGTAGCTCCACCATGCGAGCGCCGGCTGAACGATATACCGGTCCTGCATCTCGATGGTGAAGCGGGCGTCGTCCTCGGTGATCATCACCTCGTGAAGCTTTTCGCCGGGCCTGATGCCGACGATCTTCTGCGGGCGGTCCGGCGCCATGGCTTTCGCCAGTTCGACGATCGACATCGATGCGATCTTCGGCACGAACAGCTCGCCGCCCTGCATCATCTCCAGGCTCGAGAGAACGAAATCGACGCCGTTGTCGAGCGTGATCCAGAAGCGGGTCATTCGCGGATCGGTGATCGGCAAATGGTCGGCGCCCTTGGCGATCAGTTCGCGAAAGAAGGGCACGACCGAACCGCGCGATCCCACGACATTGCCGTAGCGGACGACCGCGAATCTGGTCCCGCTGTTGCCCGACAGATTGTTTGAGGCGATGAAAATCTTGTCGGACGCGAGCTTGCTGGCACCGTAAAGATTGACCGGGTTGCACGCCTTGTCGGTGGACAGCGCGATCACCTTGGGAACCCGATTGCGGATCGCCGCCTGGACCACGTTCTCGGCCCCCATGATATTGGTCTTCACGCATTCCATAGGATTATATTCTGCGATCGGCACATGCTTCAGCGCCGCCGCGTGCACGACCAGATCGACCTCGCGCATTGCCATCGTCAGCCGGTCGAGATCCCGCACGTCGCCAATAAAAAAACGAAGCCGGCTGTCAGACAATGATTGAGCCATCATCGCCTGTTTGTACTCGTCCCGCGAGTAGATGATAATCTTTCGCAGATCGTGATCCCGCAACAGAACCTTGACGAGCTCGGTACCGAACGAGCCGGTCCCGCCCGTGATCAGGATTGACTTCTGATGAAGCATGCGTTCCATTCGGGAATATCGAAAAATCGACCGGTAGTAGTCAGTTCAAACCAATATTGCAAGGGAAAGTGGTCGCTTGCTTGTTGCGCGTTGCTTCGAGGTTGTTTAAAGAGCGCGAGCAATGGCGACCCGTTGTACCGGATATTTTATTGAACGAGGTCGGGTTTCGATTTGCAGGCGCGTGGCGCACAACTTCACCTACTCGCATTGGCACTCGTGGCGATCTTGATCAATGACGCGGCGGGCGCTCATAACAGGAATCACCGGACAGGACGGCGCATATCTGGCGCGGCTGCTGCTCGGCAAGGGCTACGACGTCGTCGGCGGATCGCGTCCGTCGCCCGCCAGGGATCTTTGGCGGCTCAGAGCTGTCGGCATCGATCGCGATGTCAGGATTGCCGATCTCGAGCTTCTGGACTCCTCGAACATTCTCTCGGTTATCGAACGCGAGCGGCCGCACGAAATCTATAATCTGGCCGCGCAAAGCGTCGTGCATTCGTCGTTTCGAACGCCGGTATTGACCGGCGACGCCGACGCCCTCGGAGCGGCCCGGATTCTTGAAGCGATACGGAAGGTCGACTCGTCGATCCGGTTCTATCAGGCGTCGACCTCCGAAATGTTCGGCGACACCGATGAATCGCCGCAGTCCGAGACATCGGCTTTTTGCCCCCGCAGTCCGTACGGTGTGGCAAAGCTTTATGCGCACTGGATGACCGTCAATTTTCGCAACGCCGACGGCTTGTTTGCCTGCAGCGGCATCCTGTTCAATCATGAGAGTCCGTTGCGCGGCCGGGAATTCGTCACGCGAAAGATAACGCACGGCCTCGCGGCGATTGCCCTGGGCCAGTGCGACTGCATTGAACTCGGGAACCTGGATGCGCGCCGGGACTGGGGGTTCGCGGCCGACTACGTCGAGGGAATGTGGAAAATGCTGCAGGGGAAAGCGCCTCAGGACTACGTTCTTGCGACCGGGCGCTCGCATTCGGTGCGGAATTTCTGCGAAGCCGCCGCCACGGCCGTCGACCTCGATCTGGTGTGGCAGGGCGCCGGAATCGACGAGAAGGGGATCGATTCCAGAACCGGCCGAACCATCATCAGGGTCAGCAGCGACTTCTATCGTCCCACCGAACGGCAGCCGCTGGTGGGAAATGCCGCGAAGGCCGGGCGGGAACTGGGTTGGCGGTCCACCATGAGTTTCCCGGAGTTGGTGCGGACGATGGCGGAAGCGGATTTGAAGCTTGCGCGGCGCTGACCGACGATGGGGGCAGCACGGGTTTGGTTGTATAAGCGGAACCCGCTCGATTCCGGTTGCATCGAATCTCGAGTTATGTGCATTTCGGATCGGGGTATCCGGCGTTAGCTAGCCTGAAGTTTGCGGCCCCATTTCCACGATTGATGAGTCGAATAAATCACTTAGCGGAGTTTTTCCTTTCGAATTGTATCCAGTAGGCGAGAGGCTAACCCCTTGAACTGAGAATCTTTTCTGAAGGGTGCGTCCAGTGCCGAAAAAGGCAATCTCCCTGAATGTCGAATCAGATCGATGCATTGACAAAAAGTCGGATCGATGCATTGACAAAAAGTCGCGCACAAACTTCGGACTGGCATGTCCTCCCATGCGCATCCTCCACGCTTTCAAGGTTTACGCTCCCGATCATCACGGGGGTATCGTGGAAGCAATTGCGCGCATTACCGCAGGTACGCCAAGCGGTGATTCCGCGTCGTTGCTGGTTTGTCGCTATCTGGGGCTTGGCTCGACGCTCGAAGTCGATGGACTACCGGTCGAGCGGACGACGACTCTGGCGCAGTTCAGTTCGCTGCCGATCTCGCCCGGGTTCATCCCGGTATTCCGGCACCGCGCCAGGGAAGCCGATGTGATCGCATTTCACGCGCCTTTCCCGTTCGTCGATATCGCCCTGATGCTCGGCATTCCCGATGACAAGGCTTTGGTGATCCACTGGCATGCCGAGATCACCGGCAGGAACCTTTTTCGACCAATATTTCATCCGCTGCTGAAGAAATCCGTCGAACGGGCGGACTGCATCATCGTCTCTCACCCTTCAATCGTCGAGCAGTCGGAATATCTCGCCGGCTGCAGCGCGAAATGCGTGGTAGCGCCTTACGGCATCGATACCGATTTCTGGAGCAGGCGGCCGCCTGAAGACGAGGCGCCGGTCGGCGAACTGCGGCGCAAGCACCCGCGCCTTATCGTCGCGTGCGGGCGTCTCGTGCCCTACAAGGGATTTGACGTTCTGCTGAGGGCGCTCAAGCGGGTTGATGCGCACCTCATCATCGCCGGTACCGGTCCGCTCGAGGCCGAGCTGCGAGGCGTCGCAACCGCGGCCGGCGTGGCCGACCGCGTGATATTTGCGGGCTATCTGTCGCGCGAACAACAACGGCAGGCGTTCGCCGCTGCCGATCTCTTTGTGCTGCCGTCGATCAGTGAAGCGGAAGCATTCGGAATTGTCCAACTGGAGGCGATGTGCGCTGGAACTCCGGTCGTCAACACCAATCTGCCGACGGGAGTCCCCTGGGTTGCCCGTGACGGTCTGGAAGGCCTGACCGTCGCGCCGCGCGACGAAGCTGCCCTGGCGGCTGCGATGTCGCGCTTGCTCGACGATCGCGATCTTGCAAAGCGGCTGGGCGCGGCGGCCAAGGCCCGGGCCGTCGGCCATTTTGGCTGGCGAAAGTTTGCAGCCGACGTCGCCGAACAGTATCATCTGGCATTTTCCAGGCGTAAAGCTCTGTCGTAAGCTGCACGACCGCCCGCCTTTTCTTCCCGCCGCGCGGGCAGGGTGGCAGGGATTGACAGGGATTGAATCGGCGAACGGCAACCATCAGGGCCTGGCTGAAATGACCGAAGCAGGACCACATGGCAAAACCAAAGACCCCGTATCCACGGCCGTTATGGCGCGGTGCATCGACCATGTGAACTTGTCGGTTCGCAACCTCGAAATATCGGTCGACTTCTATTCCCGGCTGCTGGGAATTGAACTCAAGGAGCAGGGCGAGAACGGCGGAACGCGATGGTGTATCCTTGGGGCCAAGGACCGCTTCTATGTCTGCTTCTTCGAGGTCAGGGATGGGAGCTACAAACCCGGCGATATCCATATCAACCACGTCGGGTTTGTCGTCGATGACATGGACGAAACCGTGCGCCGCATTCACGGCCTCGGAATCCGGCTGGCATTCAACGACAAGCCGGTGCAGTGGCCGCGCAGCCGGTCGGCCTATGTGGTGGATCCCGACGGCATCGCGATCGAGTTTTCCGAGCGCTTCGGCGGCGGCCTCGACCCGTAGCCCGTTCGGTTGCAACCGGATCAGAACCGACTCTCCATTCGGTTTTCGCTTCTGATCCGCCTTGTCGGAAACTGAGTCGGAAACTGACGGCACCCGAACTTCAGCTCACGGGCGCATTGATCGCAGCGATTTCGGGATGTTGATCGAGAAACCTGAGCACATCCTGTTGCAGGAAATTGTTGTCGAGGCCGGCAAGTCCGATGAAGACCTTTTCTACCATTTCGAAATCGGCGGGAGTATCCACCGTCCAGCGCAGCGCCCCGAGGTCGGGTATCTGGGTCAGATGCGCCAGCCGGAATTTTTCCGGATGGCGGTAGATGTATTGCGTGACGTGCTCGCGGGATTCCGGGTTTGTCGCCTCACGATGAGCGCGGTCGAGCGCCGAAACGGCGACCACTTCCACGTCCAGGCCGTCGGGAAAGGTGCGATGGATGCCGTTGCCTGCGAGATCGGAGCCCTCGCGCTTTTGCAAGGCCACGGCCGCATCGATGATCGTCCAGTCGATCAGCGGGCAGTCCGCGGTCAGCCGGATGACATGCTCGGCCGGCCCGAAAGCCTCGACTGCGCCGTGAAAACGGGCCAGCACGTCGTGCAGGGCGCCGCGATAACACAGGGTCCCGTTCCTGGCACAGAAGGCCTCGATGGCGTCGTCCGAGGCGTCCCGGCTTGTCGCCACGACCAGCCGGTCGATGGCCTTGGATCGCCTGATCCGGTCGATCTGCCAGGCGAGCATGGGCCGACCAAGGATCGGCTTCAAGACCTTGCCGGGAAGCCGGGTGGAGGACATGCGGGCCTGAAGGATGGCAAGGATCATGACGCGGTCTCGCGAGGCTGACTACCAGCGGGAGGGGGTCAGGGTGAGGGGATCGTCGATGGCGCAGGCTGCCCAGTCAAATTCGGGAAGCTTGGCCGCCGACGCGGATATGATCTCCGAGAGTTCATGGCGGCTGGTCACGCCGACCACGGCGATATCGGCTTCTTGCTGCGCCAGCACGAACCCGACCGCTGCTGCGATTGGGCTCAGCCCCGCTTGTTCGATGCGCGCCTGCGCTGCCGCGAGGGCAGGGCCGGCATGGGTCAGATTGTCCGGGAGCTTGCGGGGGTCCATCAGCAGCAGCCCCTGCAGGAAGATCGAACGGACGTGAATTTCGACGCCGAGTTCCTTCAAGGATGCGAGTTCGCCATTCTGCTTCAACCGTTGATCGAGAATACTGAACGGAACCTGCACGATGTCCGGCCGGTACCGGCGAGCCAGTTGCAACGGCCCGTCCGCGACATAGGCCGAGATGCCGATCCGCCCGAACAGGCCTTGATCGCGAAGCCGCTGCAGCAGTCCCCACAGCCGTGGTCCATCCGGACCTGCCAGGTCCTGCGCCGCGTGCACCAGGATCGCCGCGGCTGGCCTGCCAAGATATTCCAGCGAACGTCGCGCCCGTCTCTCGACCGCTTCGAGGCCATGGCTGAGCGGCAGCGTCTTGGTCACGATGTCGAAGCGATGATCGGGCCAAAGGGCGCGCCCAAGAACTTGTTCCGCATTGCCATAGCTGGCGGCCGTGTCGAGCACCCTGATACCGGATTGATGGGCGGTCGCCAGAATCGCCGACACCTCGGAAGCGGGAACCTGGCCGGCCGTGTTTGAGACGCCGTAATCGATTCCGAACTGCACCGTGCCCAGTCCGATTCTGGGCGCGAGAGGGGTGCTTGTGTCGCGCCTCGCGGTCATGCATCAACGAACGCGAAACAGCGGCTCCAACGGCTCGCATTTGAGGTATTGACGGATGGCCCGATTGTCGACCGCCTGTCGCAGGATGGGAAAGATGGCGTCGTAGGCTGCGAGCAGGGCATCCACATCGGCTTCGCTGTGGGCATAACTGAGATTGTGCGTCCCGAACGACAGCAGGCCGCGTTCCATCATCTCCTGCATCCAGAGTGTCTTGATCTCGAATGCATTCGTTCCCTCGACATCCCCCAAGAGGAGGAACGACCAGGTCGGGTGGCCGCTCACCGAGGCAAAATGGCCGATGCCATGCTTGTCGATCAGCCTTGCCGCCCCGGTCAGGATTCGCGATCCGCGTTGCTTCATCGTTGCGATCACGGGCTCGCGTCGAAGCTTGCCGATGGTCGCCTTGGCCGCGGCAAGCGAGAGAGTCTCACCGCCCATCGTGAATGAAAAGAACACCTCTTCCATTTCCATCATCACGTCGCGGCGGCCACATACCGCTGACAGCGGAAAACCGTTCGCGATGCCCTTGCCCAGGGTCGTGATGTCGGGGGTGACCTTGAACAGCTCCTGCGCGCCGCCGAGCGCATAGCGAAAGCCGGTGATGGTTTCGTCGAAGACCAGAAGGGCACCGGCCGCGTGGGTGAGCGCCTTTACGCCATCGAGATATCCCTGGGCCGGCTCAACCACGTTCATCGGCTCCATGATCACCGCGGCGACATCGTATTGCTTGAGCAACTTTTCGAGCGCGGGGAGATCGTTGTAAGGAAAACCGTGGGTCAGCTCGCGGCTCGCCTGCGGCACGCCCTTGTTGCGGGCGGTCGAGCCAATGTACCAATCCTGCCAGCCATGGTAGCCGCAGGTCAGGACGTGATCGCGTCCGGTGAAGGCGCGGGCGATGCGAATGGCGCCAGCGGTTGCGTCCGACCCGTTCTTGCCGAAGCGCACCATTTCCGCACTCGGGACGACTTCGCAAAGCAGCTCGGCCACTTCGGTTTCGAGCGGGTGGGAGAGGGTGTAGACCGTGCCGTCCTCGAGCTGGGCGGCGACCGCGGCATTGACGTCCGGGTCGGAATAGCCAAGCGTTACCGAAGCCAGCGCGTTGATGAAATCGATATACTCATGGCCGTCGATGTCCCAGACCTTCGATCCCTTTCCGCGCGAAACGAAATAGGGCGACACGCCGAACGGATATTGGGTAACGCTCTTCGAGAACGTCTGGGCGCCGAGCGGTATCGAGTGCCTAGCGCGCGCGAGAAATTCTTCGGACTTGGCGTAGCGAATTGACATGTTGATCCAGTTAGACCGTATGGAGTGCGGGAGCCGGGTTGTTGTTGTTGTCAGGCGATCGCCGACCACGTTAGCGCTTCGCCATAGGCGATGTCACGCGCCGCCGTGCGTCCGATGATTTCCGGCAGATATTTCGGCGGAAGGCCGAATCCCGGTCGGATCGACCGAACGTTGTCGGCTGTCAGGGTCTGTCCAGCCTTGATGGGCTTGACGGCGTAGATCGACCGGCGAAAAAG
>NZ_JBAVNZ010000144.1:0-17774 GCF_049691595.1 Bradyrhizobium sp. | reverse complement strand
ATAGTAAGTCTGCACGTCGGTATCTCAAGCAAAGCCAACCGTGGCACCCGAACGAAGCGCCGCTGGCTGGGGCAGATTGTGCCATCAAAAGCAACAGGGCCGATCCGGGTCAACTCCTTTCGCGGGGTTGGCGCAGCGTCCACAGCGCCGCCAGCATCGCCAAGCCGGCGATCAAGATGACCGCGACGAGCATTTCCACGAAGCCGAAATTGAGGGCATCGCGCGATACGAACAGCGCTGTGATCGGCGCCGCGGCCATGAGAATGACGCGCAGGATCCAGGCCATCAACGCTCGCCTCCGGCTCAGCCCGCTGCCTTGATATCCTCGGGCGATTCCATGTAGAAGCCCGAATAGGTATCGATGAAACAGAGGTGATCGTGAACCGCCTTGACGCCGGGGATATTCTCCGCCGCGACGATCGTCGCCTGACGCACGCGATCGTCGAAAATGATGCCATGAAGGTGGACAATTCCGTTGCGCACCGCGACCTGAAATCCGGCAGGGCGCCAGTCCGTTGCATAAACCGCGCGGGTGATGCGATCGCGGATATGATCGTCGTCCGCGGTCGGATCCGGGATTTCACGCACCAGGCTGGCGACGGCCTGCAGCAGATTCGAACGCGTGACGATGCCGACCAGGGTTTTGCCGTTCATCACGGGCAGGCGTTTGATGCCGTTCCTTTCCATTAATCGCACCAGCTCGTCCAGCGGGGTCTGTTCGCCGACGGTGATGACGTCCCGTGTCATGACGTCCTCGACCTTGCGCCCGCGCTCATGAACGAAATCGGCCGCCGATCCGCCGGCGCCCGTGAAGAATCGCAGCCAGGCCGACCGTTTGCGTCCGGTGCCGATTTCGCCGCGGCGTAGGAAGTCGCTTTCCGAGACCATGCCGATCAGCGCGCCGTGCTCATCCACGACCGGCAAGCCGCTGAGGTGACACCGGAGCATGATATTGGCCGCGTCCAGGATCGACGCGTGAGGGGCTACGGTAATGACGTCTTTCGTCATGATCTGGTGGGCGCGCATGCGATTTCTCCGCCGGTTTGGAATGGTGCAACATAGGCCCGCCGGCACACGCGGTTGTTGACCTGGCTCAAATGCCGGCCGCCGATCGGAAAGCGTCACTCGAGCGACTTCAGAAACAGAAGAAAGTCGTTGATCTGGTCCGCTTCAAATCGAAAAACCGGCATGCTGGGGTGACCGGTGACGATGCCCTCGGCCAGGGCTTCCTGCAGCGACTCGACCGGATAGCGCTGGTGCAGCGTTCGAAACGGCGGAGCGATCACGAGCGGGCTCGGACTGACCTTGTCGATGGCGTGGCATTTCGCGCAGTAGAGACCGGCAAGCCGGCGTCCCTGTTCGACGTTCGCTGCGCTCGCCGGCAGGGCCGGCGCCGAAGCGACGAACAGGATGAGCGCGGCGGAACGGATGGTCTTCGCAAGGCGCATTTCGTCGCGTCCTTTCGGCTGGCGGAATCACAGGCGGGGTGCAGCAGGAACGGGGGTCAATGAGACATCAATGTCGGCACCGTCATGGCTTGAAGCATGCCGCGCGTAACGCCGCCCAAGATGCGCTCCTGGAAGCGCGAGTGCCCGTAGCCACCCATCACGATCAGATCGAGACCATCGTCAGCGGCGATCGACAGAATGGTCGGCTGTATCTCGCTGCGGTCGGCGCTCAGCCGTTCGGTGCGCGCTGGCAGGCCCCGTCGCGCCAGATGCGCCGCCAGCGCCGTTGCCGAGGCATCTTCCGGCGCCTCGTCGCCGTTGACGCTGATGATGGTGATGGATTTTGCGTGGTTGAGGAACGGCGCCGCGTCACGAAGCGCGCGCGCGGCCAGCCGGCTTCCATCCCAGGCGATCCCGATGCGCTTCGGCACCAGCGGGCCCTTGTGGGTGTAGGGGACGAAGAGAACCGGGCCACCGGATTGAAAGAGGATTTCGGTCGGCATGATATCGTCAAAAGTGTCGCGTCCCGGCTCGGGCTGCTGCACGATCGTCAGATCGTGGAGGCGCGCCGACGCGCCCACCATAGCTGCCGCATCGACGGGAAGGCCCGCGATGGCCCGCAGGTTGTAGGCGATGCCTGCGTTGCGCGCCTCCGCTTCAAATACGGCAAGCGCGGCATTGGCCCGCGCCATTGCGCTTTCATGTTCGACCTCGAAAGCTGTCGCCACCGCGGCGCCGCCGGCTTCGACGGCCAGCCCCATGTTTACGGTTTCATAACCGCACGAAATCGCATCGAGATGGGCGGATCGAGACGCGGCCAGCGAGATCGCGCCGTCAACGACCGGACGGATCATCCGTTCGGATGGAATGTGAACGAGAAGGTTCTTCAGCATGGCCGTTCTCCGCCCTTTCGACATCGGCGGCCGCCCGGCCGCGTTTTGTATCAAAGGCCCAAAAGCGGTCCCGCGGTTTGATCCATCTCAAGCTGGGCCAGCCGGCCGGCGCGACGCGGCCATTGCGAGATGCTTGGCGGCTTCAGCCGCTATCAGGTAACCAATGGTCACGCCCACAATCGTCGTTGCCACCGGCCAGCTCAGCTCGGTGAACCCAAGCCACGCCCGAAATGGTCCGAGCGCGATGAAAATGGCAGCCGCCAGAGCGCCGAGCGAGGTCGCGGTGAGTACCGCGTGGGGGCGCGAGGCCTTCCAGGGCATGCGCGACGAGCGGATCAGGAAGATCACCAGGATTTGGGTCGTGATCGATTCCAGAAACCAGCCGGTCTGGAACACGGTCTCGCTTGCATGGAATCCTCTCAGGAGCACCAGAAAGGTCACGGCATCGAACAGCGACGACACTGCGCCCATGATGATCGTAAAGCGCAAAATCCCCGTCATGTTCCAGGTTTGCGGCGACACGACGTCTTCGCGGTCCACATCGTCGAAGGGAATTCCGACCTCGGACAGGTCGTACAGGAGATTGTTGAGCAGGATCTGCAGGGGCAGAAGCGGCAGGAACGGCAGGACAACGGAGGCGAGCGCCATCGAGAGCATGTTGCCGAAGTTCGAACTGGTGCCCATCCTGACATATTTGAGGATGTTCGCGAGCGTACGCCGGCCCTCGCGCACGCCGGCCGCCAGAACATTGAGGCTGGGGGCCAGCAGGATCATGTCGGCCGCGGCGCGGGCGACTTCGGTCGCGCCCGCCACCGAAAGACCGACATGCGCGGCGTGGATCGCAGGCGCGTCGTTGACGCCGTCGCCCAGAAATCCGACGACATGGCCGCGATGGCGCAAGGCTTCGATAATTCGCTTTTTCTGCTCGGGATCGACGCGGGCGAACAGATTGGTATGACCGACCTGGGCGGCCAGCGCCCTGGCCGTCAGCGCCGCGATTTCGGTCCCGGTGAGCAGGCGATCGGTCGATATGCCGACCGCGCCGGCCACGTGCCGCACCACGCTCGCCTGATCGCCGGAAATGATCTTCAGACCGATACCGAGCGCGGCGAGTTCCGATACCGCCTTGCTGGCATCCGACTTCACGGGATCGGCAAACACACAGAATCCGAGCAGCGTGAGGTTGGATTCATCAGCACGCGTCAGGGGTCCGTCCGGCGCTAGCGCCTTGATGGCGACCGCCAGCAACCGGCT
The DNA here is from genome assembly GCF_049691595.1 of Bradyrhizobium sp. Lineage (GTDB taxonomy): Bacteria > Pseudomonadota > Alphaproteobacteria > Rhizobiales > Xanthobacteraceae > Bradyrhizobium. The sequence continues at coordinate 14,179 of NZ_JBAVNZ010000144.1, read as the reverse complement.
GCCGGCACCGCCGTATTTTTCCTGAAGGGTTTCGAGGCGGGAACGCCAGGCGTCGTTGAGCGGATGCGCCAGCCCGTCGATCTCGACCGCCACGGCGCGGGCGAGCACCGCTTCCGGCGCGCCCTTGGTAATCAGCACGGCTTCGCCGCTGAGTGTGGCCGATACCGAGAGGCAGCGACGGCTGAAATCGAAGGCGATCTCGTCCTTCCGCATCCACTGGCCGGTGTCCGCCCCGGCCAGTAAAATAGCCTCATCGATCGGGCCGCGCATGCCTGATTGAAGCCGACTGTTGACGCTTGCATATTCGAGAACCCGATCGCTTGGGCGATCTTCGCCGTCGATCGATCCGGTGAGCATGATCCTGGCTTCGGTGAGGGTGCCGGTCTTGTCGACGCAAAGCACGTCCATTGCGCCGACATCGTGGATCGCCGAAAGCCGCTTGACGATCACCTGCCGCACCGCCATCCGCTGCGCGCCGCGCGCGAGCGTGACCGTCATCACCATCGGAAGCAACTCGGGCGTAAGGCCGACCGCCAGCGCGACGGCGAACAGGAACGATTGCAGGGGCGGGCGGGAAGCGGCCAGATGGGCCAGCAACACGAACAGCGTCAGGAACAGCGTCAGCCGGACGATCAAGAGCCCGAGCCGGCGTACCTCCCGCTCGAGCGCCGATGGCGGCGCATTCGTCGCAAGTGCCGCGGCAATCGCGCCGAACCGCGTCCGGACAGCCGTTTCGACCACCAGCATCGTGCCGTGGCCGGCGACGACGGAAGTGCCCGCGAACAGGGCATTGCGCGCCTCCGCCGGCACCGTCGCGATGCTCGGTTCGGTGTTCTTGTTGACCGGGAACGGCTCGCCGGTCATGAGCGATTCGTCGACCTGAAGCGCATATCCATCCAGCACGACGCCATCGGCCGGGATCAGATCGCCGATGCGCAGCTCCACGATGTCGCCCGGCACCACCGCGCTGATCGGCACCGTGCGAGCCTGTCCGTCGCGCAATACGTCGGCATGAATGGCGACCGACTGGCGCAACGCGCTTGCAGCCTGCTCGGCGCGATGTTCCTGGACAATATCCAGCGTAAGCGAAAGCGATATCACGGCGAGGATGATGACCAGGCTGCCGTAATCGCCGCTCATGCCTGAAACCGCAGCCGCGACGATCAGGATGGCGACAAGGGGATTTGAAAGCCGCGCCACCAGCTTGGAAAAAAGCGGCCCGCCCTGGGCCGCCTCGAACAGATTCGGACCGAAGCGTTCGATCCGGGCTGCGGCCTCGCTTTGGGTCAAGCCGGTTCGTCGGGCGTCAAGCGCGGACAGAAGTGTGGCCGACGGGACCCTCCAGAAGGCGTAGTGATGCGCCGGGCCTTCGGCGCCAGCAGGAACGGCCGGCATGGCAGTCTCCTTCGATGGATGGACAAATGGCAAGCCGCGGTCGAAGCCCTTCGCATGCGGTTACGCCTTTTCCTTTGACCAAGCGCAAGGTCGGCGGTCGCCGACCCTGCAAGAATGTGGGCCTGACCAGAGGTGACTTATGACGCCGAATGTTCCGATGAACCGTATCGAAGAGTCTGTTGCCGCGCCCGTCCGGGAGCCGCGCGCGGTGTTGAAACCGGCGGATGGAGAATCTGCCGCACCGGATCCTGGGCGGCTTCCGCGCCGGTCGGCAGAAACGGCTCCTACCGCCACGACACTTGATCGCGCCTTGCACGCGGTCGCCGCCCGGTTCACGGGCGGGCTTTCGCCTGCGGCCCTATCGCTCGCTTTCGCCGACTGGTTGCTGCATCTCGCGGCGTCTCCGGGCAAGCAACTGGCGCTCGCGGCCGATGCGCTGCAGACCTCGTCACGCTTGATGCAGCAGGCGGCTCAGCCGCTCACGCAGTATCAGCCATGGTCGCTGACCTCGCCCTTGTCAGGCGATCACCGGTTTTCTTCGCCAGACTGGCAGCTGCCGGCGTTCAATCTGACGGCGCAGGCATTCCTCCTCGGCCAGCACTGGTGGCAGACGGCTACCGAGGTGCGCGGCGTCTCCCACGCCAACGCTGCGATTACGGCCTTCACCCTGCGGCAGTTGCTCGATACCGTCGCGCCGACCAATTTTCCGTTCGTCAATCCGGAAGTGATCCGGAAAGCATTCGAGACGGGCGGCGTCAACTTTGTCGAAGGCTTTCACAACTGGCTGAGGGATTGCCGGACGCTCTCGACCCAGGACAGCGTGGACGGCAGCGATGATTTCGTCGTCGGAAGGAACGTAGCGACCGCAAAGGGAAAGGTCGTCTTTCGCAACCGGCTGATCGAACTGATCCAGTACGCGCCCACGACTTCGACGGTACGGCCCGAGCCGGTACTGATCGTTCCGGCCTGGATCATGAAATATTACATTCTTGATCTTTCGCCGCAGAATTCTCTGGTTAACTATCTGACTTCACAAGGTTTTACGGTTTTTATGATTTCGTGGCTGAACCCAACCGCGGATGACCGTGACCTGTCGATCGAAGATTATCGTGAACTCGGCGTCGAGGCTGCGTTGTCCGCGGTGCAAAGCATCGTTCCGGGGCGCGACATCCATGCCGCGGGCTACTGCCTCGGCGGTACGCTTCTGGCGATCGCTGCCGCGGCCATGTCGCCGGAACGCCGCGCTGGCCTTCGCACGCTGACGCTGCTGGCTGCGCAGACGGATTTTACCGAAGCGGGCGAACTGACGCTCTTTATCAACGAGAGCCAGGTCACCTTCATGGAGGATATGATGTGGGAACGCGGGGTGCTTGGCACCCAGCAAATGGCCGGTGCGTTCCGGATGCTGCGCTCGAACGACCTGATCTGGTCGCGCGTGGTGCGCGATTATCTGCTGGGTGAGCGTGCGCCGTTGAGCGACCTGATGGCCTGGAATGCCGACGCCACACGGATGCCGTTCCGGATGCATGCGGACTATTTGCACAAGCTGTTTCTCCATAACGATCTCGCCGAGGGGCGTTATCTCGCCAATGGCAGGCCGATCGCGCTGTCCGATCTGCATGCGCCGATGTTCGTGGTGGGCACTGAGCGCGATCATGTCGCGCCCTGGCGTTCGGCGCACAAGATTCACTTTCTGGCCGACGCCGAGGTGACTTTCGTGCTGGCGAGCGGCGGGCACAATGCCGGGATCGTCGCGCCGCCGACAGAGGGCGGGCATCACTACAAGATCATGGGCAAGAAGGCCGATGGACCCTATGTCGGGCCGGAGGACTGGGCGCGGATGGCGACGGCGGTGGAAGGCTCGTGGTGGCCCGCCTGGGTGCAATTCCTTGCCGAACGATCCGGCCCGCCGATGGCGCCGCCCGCGTTAGCAGAAGCGGGGAGCGACGGCGCGCCGCTGGCTGACGCGCCGGGAAGCTATGTTCGTCAACGCTAGAGCATGATCCGGAAAAGTGAGAATCGGTTTTCCGGAAAGATCATGCTCAAACAAAGAGACGAGATCATGATCTGATTCAATCTAATCGGATCATGATCTAGTCGCGAACTGCGCCGGCGTGCATCAGGCAAGCCGGCGGAGAGCTTTGGTGGCTTCGCGCAGCAGTTTTTTCTTTCGCCGCCGATCCGAACGACGGTCGGGATGACGCCGCGCGTATATCCGCCGAAAGCGCCTGATATCGCGGAGATCGCCAAGCGCATTCTGCACGCGCGCCGCGGCCTTCCGGGCGCTGGCCTGCCCGCCGCTTTCCGGCACGCCGAGCCTCTTCAAAGCCTCGCTCATGTATCGAAAGCGCTTGGCCTCGATCCGCAGCCGGTGGCGCTGCTTCTCATTGGAGAGCCTGTCGGCCTTCTGGCTGAGACGCTTCTTCCAGCGCGCCAGCCGACGCCTTCCGTGGTCCGCGAGCGGCCGCATCCGCCGGTGGCGGGCGGCGGCGGCTGGTTCCGTCACCCACGGCCCGGCTTCGATCCAGCGCGCGAGCGCTGCGGCAAACCGGTGATAGCGTTCTGAGCGAAGCGCCCGGGTCAGCCGGCGATGGCTGTCTGTCACATGTCGACTGACAATTTTGCGCGTAGCTGGCGCCGATCGGATCGGCATGGCTTCGGACTGGCCGGCCGCCACATCGCTGTCCCGCGCCGCGCCCAGCGCCGCATTGAGCCAGCGTAGTTCCCGTTTCAGCCCCGGCCAGCTGGCATCCCACGTCATGGCCGCGAAGAATTTTCGCGCCGAACGCAGTTTTGTCACCGCGATGCGCATGCGGTGGATCGCCTCGGCGTCGCCCCGGCGGGCGGCCGCCTCCCGATGCCGAAGCTCGGCCAGGCATTCCCGCGCGATCTGCTGGAAGGCTCCCTGGCAATCGAGCACGGTCTCCAGCCGGCGTGGGTTACGGGCGGTCATGTGTCCGCCGCGTTGATCGTGGGCAGGTAGGGCATGCAGCGTGCCAGCGTCTCGGCCGGTGTCCCGTTGGCGTCGATACGCGGCCAATCGAGATCGCCCTCGGTCATGGCTTCCTGCACCACCGCCACCGCCGCGGTCGCATCGGAAGCATCGGAAGCATCCTTGCGTCGTGCTTCGATGCGCGCGAGCCGCGTCGGGCGGTCGGCCTCCAGAAAGAGCCCGATGTGCCGGACCGCCGCCGGGGGCGTCGCGGCGAAGGCTGCGCGTTCCGTACCTCGCAGGAACGCCGAATCGAGCACGACCGAGCAGCCCTGTTCGGCGGTGTGGCGGGCGTGGTCCATCAACGCCTGGTACACCAGCCCGGTGACCGCCGGCTCATAGGCCGAAGGCGGCAGGTGCGTCGTCTCGGCAACGCCGAAGCGCGCCTTGCGGATCACGTCGGAGCGGAGGATGAGGGCGCCAGGTGGTGGCCCGAGCAGCGGCGCGATCGCCCGGCTGGCGACGCTCTTGCCGGTGCCCGACAATCCGCCCACCGCTACCATGCAGGGCGGTTCGGGATCGATCAGGCGAACCGCGAGGTCGAAATAGCGCTTCGCCTCGTTCCACGCCGATGTATCGTCCTCGCTCTGCTCGCTCTTCGTGAACAGCACATGGGCGCGGATGGCCGCACGCATGGAAAGGAACAGCGGCAGCAGCGCGAGCGCGTTGCGGTTGGCCTCGTTCGCCATACCGAAATAGCGATTGAACAGGGCATTTGCCGCCGCGGCCTGCCCGAACCGGAACAAATCCATCAGCGGGAACGCAAGATCATAGAGGATGTCGGTCGTGGCGATGACCGGATCGAATTCGATGGCATCGAACAGCACCGGCTTGTCGTCAATCAGCACGATGTTGCCAAGATGAAGATCGCCATGGCAGTGCCGCACCCAGCCCGCGTCGGCGCGCGCCGCGAGCAGCGAGGCCTGGGCGCCGTGCGCGGCATGGCTCAGGGCGTCGAGCCGGTCGACGGCGTCGCCCGACAATCCCCTGGCGCTGCGAAACCTTGCGGTATTGCGGTCGATGATTTCTGCGATCGAATTCAGCCACGAGATGCCCTGCGCCGGCGCCGCTTTGTGGTGGGCGTCGTCAATCGCATCCGCCAGCGAGGCTGCGAGGGTCGGCGGTATTTCCGCGGCAGCGGCGATGCGGTCCAGGCTGCGGGTCTCGTCAAATCGCGCCATCTCGACCGCCCACTCGACCGGGATGCCCGTGCCATCGATGGCGAGGCCAGCCTTGCCATGCGTAATGGGGACCACACGGCGGTAGAGCCGAGGCGCAAAGGGAATATTGACCTTGAGCTCCTCTTCGCAGGCGCGCCTGCGTTTGTCCGGGGTCGAGTAGTCCAGAAACGGCAGCCGCACCGCGCGCTTGATCTTGAGCACGCGTTCCTTCCCCAGAAAGACGATCGAGGCGTGGGTGTCGATCCGCTGCGCGCCGGGCTCGGCATCGGCGAGAAAGCGAAGCACGGCACTCTGGTCGGTCTCGCGCGATGACGACGTGCGGTCATGGTTCATGGTTGCAGCACCGCGGCGCCGACCAGTGCGCCGCTCCGGAGCGCGGCAAGCGCCGCATTGGCTTCGCGAAGCGGATAGATCGTGGTGTGCGTCCGGATCCCGACCGCGGGCGCGATGGCGAGAAATGCCTCGCCGTCGGCGCGCGTCAGATTGGCGACCGAGATGATTTGGCGTTCCTGCCACAGCAGACGATAGGGGAAAGCAGGAATATCTGACATGTGTATGCCGGCGCAGACCACGCGCCCGCCTTTGCGGACCGCGCGTAACGCGGTCGGAACCAGTGCGCCGACGGGCGCGAACAGGATGGCTGCATCGAGCGGCTCCGGCGGGAGATCTTCCGAAGCACCGGCCCAGGCGGCGCCCAGCGAAAGCGCGAACTGCTGGGCGGCCGTGTCTCCGGTTCGTGTAAACGCGTAGACAATGCGCTCCTGCCAGCGCGCGACCTGCGCCACGATATGCGCCGCGGCGCCGAAGCCGTATAATCCGAGATGTTGCGCCTCACCCGTCATGGTCAGCGAGCGCCAGCCGATCAGGCCCGCGCAAAGAAGCGGCGCGAGCGCCGTGTCCTCGCCGGTCTCGCCGAGCGGAAAACAGTAGCGCGGGTTGGCCACCAGATGCGAGGCAAATCCGCCGTCGCGCGTGTAGCCGGTAAAGACCGGGGCATCGCAAAGATTTTCGCGATCCTCACGGCAATAGCGACAGGCGCCGCAGGTCGCGCCAAGCCATGGGACTCCCACCCGTTCGCCGAGGCGCAATGACGTCACGCCCGGTCCCAGCGCATCGACCCGTCCGACGACCTCGTGACCCGGCACGATCGGATAGGGGATGTCAGGCAATTCGCCGTCGCTGACATGAAGATCGGTGCGACAAACGCCGCAGGCACCGATGCGGATACCAACCATGCCCGGGCCAGGCTTGGTATCGGGCCGCTCACACAAAACGAGCGGCGCACCGGGTGCCTCCGCGACCATGGCCTGCATTCTCGAGCTTCCTTCGGCAACTCAAAATCATATCGACGTGAACAGAACTTCCGTTTGATTTCCCTCAAGGAAGCAGATCCCGGGAGCGCCTAGGCGTCTACGGTCGATCAGGCCCAACCACAGGAGGCACTCCCATGACCAAGCAATCCATCATTCCCGTCGGCACCGAGCGCGCCGTGGCGCGTCGCGAGGCCAATCCTTTTTCCTTCCTGCAGCAGGAGATCGACCGGCTGTTCGAAGGTTTCTCCCGAGGTTTCCCGGCCTTCACGGCGCCCGCAGCGATCCCGAGCATGGATATCAGCGAAACCGACAAGGTGATCGAGATCGCGGCGGAACTGCCCGGCCTCGAGAAAAAAGACGTCGTTCTCAATATCGCCGATAATGTGTTGACCATTCGCGGCGAGAAAAAGAGCGAACGCGAAGAGAAGGAAAAGAATTATCATCTCGTCGAGCGCAGCTTCGGCTCGTTTTCGCGCACGGTCGAGCTGCCAACCGGGGTCAAGCCCGAGGATATCAGCGCAGAAATCGCCAACGGCGTTTTGAAGGTGACGGTGCAAAAGCCGGCGCCCAGGCAATCGAAGCAGATCGACATCAAGACCGCGGCCTGAATCAACTTAAGCGTGATCCGCGCGGCACGGCTCACGCCCCGCCATAACCGGGAAGATGGTCGATGCCCGAGGCTCCCGTGCTCGGCATGATTGAACAAGCATACAGGAGATTGCTATGACAGAGCTGGCTGAACAGGGCGCCGCGACCAACGGATATCTCACCGATGACGCTGCCTCGCAAATGACCAAGGCGAACAAATACGCGCTGTACTATTTGGCCGATGCCCGGAATGTATGGCTGGACGAAATGCTGTTCGCGGGAAACGAGGTGCTTGACCGCGCGATAACCGAGACGAAACTGTTCAATGAGTTTCTTTCGAAGATGGCGGGCGCGCATTCCGTCAAGGATCTCGGCGCGATGTATCAGGAGTGCGCCCGGCACCAGCTGGATTTCATTCGCAGGGACACGGAACGGCTGATGAAGCACAGCGAGCGGGTGATCGACAACACCTCGAAGCTGGTCGAATCCTGGCGGCAAAACTGATGCTCTGCTCTGCTCCGCCCGATCGTTTCGGGCGGAGCAGCAGCACGTCGGTGGACGGTCGCATGAAATGTTCGCGCGGTCTTTGATCCGGCTCAATTCCCGGACCTGATGGATCATCGAGACCACCCGTCGAGGCAATCGCGCAGATGTCGACTTATCGTCTCAGGAATTTGCTTTCGCCGCGTTCGGCTGCCTTGGTGGGAGCGAGTCCACGGCGGGGCTCTGTGGGTCGGGCTATCCTCGGCAATATCCTCAAGGCCAAATTCAAGGGGGAGTTTGCACTGGTCAATCCGCGTCACGCGGAAATCGGCGGCGTCGCGACAACTGGTAGTCTTGCGAAATTGCCCTTTGCGCCCGAACTCGTCATCATCACCGCGCCGGCGGCAACGGTTCCAGGCCTGATCGATGAGGCAGGAAAAAAGGGGGCGGCCGGCGCCGTCATTGTCACGGCCGGTCTCGGCCATGGCGCAGGTTCGCTGGCGGAAGCCGTCGAAGCTGCCGCACGAAAATATGGAATGCGGCTGATAGGGCCGAATTGCCTCGGCGTCATGATGCCGGCCGCCAATCTCAATGCGAGTTTCTCGGCGCACATGCCGGTCGCGGGAAACCTGGCGCTGATCTCGCAATCGGGCGCCATCGCCGCCGGCATGGTGGATTGGGCGGCGCCGCGCCGCGTCGGCTTTGCCGGCATCGTCTCCATCGGCGACCAGCTCGACGTCGATATCGCCGACCTGCTCGACTATTTCGCGCTGGATGACAAGACGCGGGCCATTCTGCTCTATGTCGAAGCGATCAAGGACGCCCGCAAGTTCATGTCGGCGGCGCGCGCCGCGGCGCGGATCAAGCCGGTGGTTGCGGTCAAGTCCGGCCGCATGGCGCAGGGCGCCAAGGCCGCCGCGACCCACACCGGCGCGCTCGCGGGTTCCGATGCAGTATACGATGCCGCGTTCCGTCGTGCCGGCATATTGCGGGTGTCCGATCTTCGCGAGCTGTTCGATTGCGCCGAGACACTGGGCCGTGTGGCACCGCCGCCGGGGAAGCGGCTGGCGATCCTGACCAATGGCGGCGGCATTGGCGTGCTCGCGGTCGACCGGGTGGTCGAGCTGGGAGGGATTGCCGCGGCCATCTCGGCGGCGGCGCGCGAGAAGCTTGACGCGGTACTGCCGCCGACATGGTCGGGCTCCAATCCCGTCGATATCATCGGCGATGCCGACGAAACGCGTTATCAAGCGGCGCTGGAGGTGCTGTTGGCCGACGCCAGCAACGATGCGATCCTGGTGATGAACGTGCAGACCGCGATTGCGCCAGCCGACGTGATCGCCGCTACGGTCACCGAAGTGGTGCTGAAATACCGGCAGCAGCACCTGAATTCGGCCAAGCCAGTGCTGGCGGTGTGGGTCGGGGCGGACCCAAGAATCGGCGATTTGCTGAGCGGTGCCGGGATTCCCAATTACCCGACCGAAGACGATGCGGTGCGCGGCTTCATGCACCTGGTGCGGCACCGCGAGGTGGTGGAGACGCTGGCGCAGGTGCCGCCCGCGATGCCGAGCACGTTCGCGCCTGATGTCGACGCCGCCCGACAGATCGTCGCCGCGGCGATGGCGGACGGTCGGGAGTGGCTCGATCCGCTCGAAATCAAGCGGCTGCTCGATGCCTACGACATCGCCGTCGTGCCGACCTTCGCAGCTGTGGACGCGGAGCAGGCTGTCGCGCATGCTTCGGCCCTGTTCGCGCAGGGCATGACGGTGGTGCTGAAGATCATGTCGCGCGACATCGTCCACAAATCCGACGTCCGCGGCGTCGTTCTCAATCTGACGAGCGCGGCTGCCGTGCGGACCGCGACGGCGGAAATTCTGGCGCGCGCCAAGAAGCTGCGCCCGGAAGCGCGGATAGCCGGAGTCATCGTCCAGGCCATGATCGTGCGCCCGAAGGCGCGCGAACTCATCCTGGGCCTCGCCGACGATCCGACCTTTGGCACCGTGATCGCGTTCGGCCACGGCGGCACGGCGGTCGAGATCATCAACGACAAGGCGCTGGCGCTGCCGCCGCTCGATCTGCGACTGGCCCGTGACATGATCGAGTGCACCCGCGTCTCGCGGCTATTGCGAGCGTATCGGGACGTGCCCGCGGTCAAGCAGGATGCGGTGGCGATGGTTCTGGTCAAGCTGGCGCAGATGGCGGCCGACATCCCCGAGATACGCGAACTCGACGTCAATCCCCTGCTGGCGGATGAGGCCGGCGTTCTGGCGGTCGACGCGCGCGTTGCCGTCCGGCGGGTAGCCCGAAAATTCGGCGGCTCAGGCCCGGCCAACTTCGCGGTGCGGCCTTATCCGTCGCAGTGGCAGCGGCATCTGCAGATCAAGGATGGCTGGCGGGTCTTTGCGCGCCCGATTCGCCCCGAGGATGAGCCGCTGATTCATGAATTCCTGCGGCACGTCACCCGCGAGGATCTGCGGCTGCGGTTCTTCGCGCCGATGAAGCAATTTACCCACGAATTCATCGCTCGGCTGACCCAGCTCGACTATGCCCGCGCCATGGCCTTCGTCGCATTCGACGAGACCACCAATGCGATGGTCGGCGTGGTCCGGATCCACTCGGATTCGATCTATGAGAACGGCGAATACGCCATCCTGCTCCGGTCCGATCTGAAGGGCAGGGGGCTGGGCTGGGCGCTGATGCAACTGATCATCGAATATGCCAGATCAGAGGGACTGAAAGCCATCTCGGGCGACGTGCTGCGGGAAAACACCGTGATGCTGCAGATGTGCCGGGATCTGGGCTTCGAGGTGAAGGCCGATCCCGCTGAACATGACGTCTGCAACGTGAAACTCGCGCTTTGAGCCCCTAAAGGTGCGATACCGACACCACGCGATAGGTGTGCATCTTGCCGCCTTCGTTGATCGAGACGTATTCGCCGGGAACAAAGCGTTCATCCGCGAAATGAAATCCGACCGCGTCGGGCAGGCTGGCGTCGCTGTCGTAGTGGAACGCCCAGCTGCCATCGGGACGATGCAGGAGATGGCCCCGGGCGTCGTCGTGATCGGGGCGCAAACGGGTGATCCGGCAGGCTTCGCGATGCTCCCGCCAGAGTTTTGGATCGATCCGGTCCTCGGTGTCGAGTGGCGCCACGATGATATAGGCGGTGGCGGCGTCGCCCTCGGGATGGCCGGGCTCACGCGCGAGCTCGATGCGTATCTGCCTGAACTGAGGCGGCAGCGATGTATTGAGGATCGGTTTGGACGGTGATGACGACATCCGGTCGCTCCTTGTTGGTTCGGTGGAGAGCTCGTGCCGCGCGGCCGCGGTTATTTTGGCTGGGCCGCGTGCGTGGCGGCGGCGGGCTTCCGGAGACTCTTGATGACGATCGTAATCAGCGGCACCAGCAAAGGCAGGATTCCATTCAACGGGTGGTGGATGACGCCGGTGACCTGCGACTGCATCGCGCGCGCCTCGAGCTGCAGCGCCTCGATCGAGGAGCCGTGAATTTCGGTGGCGAGATCGAGCTCGCGCCCCTTCGGCGGCCTCGCCGCGACCATGAACAGGATCGCCGCGATGACAAAATTGACTCCGCCGAGGATGGCGGCCGCGGCAATGGCGTTCACGATCTGAACCAGCGCGAAATAGGCCGACAGCTCCAGCATCAACAGGCCGAAAGCCGCGATCAGCGCCGCAAAGGCCCTGAGGCCAAAGCCAACCAGCAAATGGCGCATCCGGATATCGGCGATGATGCGGTCGGTGCGCCACAGCACGCGCAGATGCCTGACGATGTTTTCGGTATTCACCCTAATGCCTCCTCAAAAGCAGGCCGACCACGACGCCAATCGCGAACGCCGATGCCAGCGAGGCGACCGGGCGGGCCGATATCAGCTCCTCGAGGTTCTCCTCCTGCTCGCTCAAGGTGTTGCCGAGCTCATTCATTGCGGCTTTGACCTGATCGGCGAGCGCTTCGGCGCGCTCCCGGGAAGTGTCAAAAAGGCTCTCACCCGGCGTGCTCAGCAGCCGAGCGACCTCGCCCTTGAGTGCCCGCAGTTCATCGCCCAGTCCGCTCGAATCAAACATTGGACCACATCCTCGTTGCATAATTGGCCAAATCCTACGCAAGCCCTCCGGACCGCACTTGATTTGCGTCAACAGGCCAGGCGGGGCCGTCGCCTTGCTATTGAGCCAAGTCAACCGCAAACATCCGGACTGGCTTAAGAACCGCGTTGCGACTGAATGAGGAAATTGGAAATTGGCGATCCCACCTCTGTTAGCGGCTGAACCCGTCGGCGACGTGCTCGAGTTGCGTCCAGCCGGCTCCTGGACCGCAGCCAGCGTGACCACCCTGGAGGCACTGTCCGCGGCAATTGCGCCCCAGCTCGACCGGTCGGCGGCGGTCCGGGTCGACATGGCCGGCGTGCGCGAACTCGACACGGTCGGCGCCTGGCTGATCGAGAAAATGACCCGGCGTGCGCAATCGGCCGGTCACCGCGCCGAGATGGTCGGCGTGGCAGACGACTACGCCGGGCTGATCGAGGAGGTCCGTCAGGTCAACCGGCACAATCCCGTTCCGGCGCCGGCCCCCAACCCGGTGCTGGTCAAGGTGAGCGATGTCGGCCGTTCCGCATTCGGCGCGACCGAGGACGTGGCCGTCTTCCTGCAGATGCTGGGCGCGCTGTTCCTTGCCCTTGTCGGCGTGCTGCGCCGGCCGCGATCGTTGCGCCTGACGTCGCTGGTCTACCAGCTCTACAGGGTCGGCTGGCAGGGGATACCGATCATGGTGCTGATCACGTTCCTGATCGGGGCGATCATCGCGCAACAGGGCTTTTTTCATTTCCGCAAATTCGGCGCCGATTCCTACGTTGTCGACATGGTCGGCATTCTGGTGCTGCGGGAACTCGGCGTGTTGATCGTCGCGATCATGGTTGCCGGCCGCTCTGGCAGCGCCTACACCGCCGAACTCGGTTCGATGAAGATGCGGGAGGAGATCGACGCGCTCTCGACCATGGGTCTTGACCCCGTCGAGGTGCTGATCCTGCCCCGCGTTCTTGCGTTGATCTGCGCACTGCCCATCCTGAGCTTCATCGGGTCGATGGCGGCGCTGTATGGCGGCGGCCTGGTGGCCTGGTTCTATGGTGGCATGGGGCCGGCGATCTTCATTGAGCGGCTGCATGATGCCGTATCGGTAACCAGCTTCAAGGTCGGCATTATCAAGGCGCCGTTCATGGCGCTCGCGATCGGCATTGTCGCCAGCAGCGAAGGTTTGCGGGTCAAGGGAAGCGCGGAATCGCTCGGCAAGCAGACCACGACGTCGGTCGTCAAGTCGATCTTCCTGGTGATCGTGCTCGACGGGCTGTTCGCAGTGTTCTTTGCCTCGATCGGAATGTGACGATGCCGGGAGGAACTCCGCAGCTCGCCATCCGTGTCAGCGACCTTGTCGTCGGTTTCGGCAGGCAGATCGTGATCGACCATCTGGCGCTGGAGGTCCGAAAAGGCGAAATTCTCGGCCTGGTCGGCGCGTCCGGCGGCGGCAAGTCGGTGTTGATGCGAACCATCATCGGGCTGATTCCGCGGCGAAGCGGGACGATCGAGGTAATGGGCACGGCGATCGGCGATACCCGTAGTCGGAGCGCGCAAAGCGCCGCCGGCAAATGGGGCATCCTGTTCCAGCAGGGGGCGCTGTTTTCGTCGCTGACGGTGCGGCAGAACATCCAGTTTCCGTTGCGCGAAAATCTGGTGCTGTCGCAGGCGCTGATGGATGAGATCGCCACCGCGAAGCTGGAAATGGTCGGGCTGATGCCGGAGGACGGCGACAAGTTTCCGTCCGAATTGTCCGGCGGCATGACCAAGCGCGTGGCGCTGGCGCGGGCGCTCGCGCTCGACCCCACGATCGTGTTCCTCGATGAACCGACCTCGGGACTGGATCCGATAGCGGCCGGCGATTTCGACGTCCTGATCAAGACCCTGCAAAGGACGCTGGGGCTGACCGTGTTCATGGTGACCCATGACCTTGCCAGCCTGAATACCGTCTGCGATCGCGTCGCGGCGCTGGCGGACGGCAAGATCGTCGCGATCGGACCGATGCGTGACCTGCTTCAATCCGAGCATCCCTGGGTGCGGGCCTATTTTCACGGCAAGCGCTCCCTGATGCTGCAGCCAAAAGCGAGTTAAGAGATGGAAACACGCGCTCCCTTCGTTGTTGTCGGCGCCTTCGTCCTGGCGGCGAT